>JBFKNN010000039.1:0-19180 GCA_041629335.1 Burkholderiales bacterium
CAGATCACCTACGCCGCGACCGATGCCTGGGCCTGCCGCGAGCTTTATCTGCGCTTTCAGGAACTGGGTCTGCTGTCGTGACGAATGTGGCTCGTGGCTCGTAGGGCGCGGCTTCAGAGCGCCGCTTCGCTGCCTCGAGCCCGTTGCGGTGCGCTAAAGCTGCACCCTACGCATCACGCTTGGTGCGCTAAAGCTGCACCCTACGCTTCTTTGACGATCCAGTGGTTCGTGGCTCGTAGGGCGCGGCTTCAGCGCGCCGATCCGCCCTCGAGCCCGTTGCGGTGCGCTAAAGCTGCACCCTACGCTTCCGTGACGATTGAGTCGGATCATTCCTTTCAATACCCTTCTTGTTGATATCCCCCTGAGGGGTGCCGCTCATCGGTCAGCGGTTACGTAACGGCCCATCAGAGAATCGCCCCGCGCTCCGCCAACGCGTGCTCTGTCAAGTGCCGCGTGATGATCTCGAACGCCTCGTCCACCGAATCGGTGCGGTGGAAGAGATCGAGGTCCTCGCGGTTGATGGTGCCGTGGCGCACCAGCGCATCGAAGTCGATCACTTCCTCCCAGTATTTCGAGCCGAACAGTACGATCACCAGATGCTTGCGCATCTTGCCCGTCTGCCGCAACGTCAGGATCTCGAACAGCTCGTCGAGCGTGCCGAAGCCGCCCGGGAACACGAGCAGCGCCTTGGCGAGGTACGCGAACCAGAACTTGCGCATGAAGAAGTAGTGGAAGTGGAACGACAGCTCGCGCGTGACGAAGCGGTTGTCGAACTCTTCCACCGGGATCGAAATGGTGAGCCCGACGTTCAAGCCTTTTGCCTCGGACGCGCCGCGGTTGGCTGCCTCCATGATGCCGGGGCCGCCGCCGGTGCACACGACGAAGCGCCGCTCCTCGTCGGGCAGGTCTTTCGACCAGTCGGTCAGGCGGTGCGCGAGGCTGCGCGCGTCCTCGTAGTAGCGCGACATCGAGAGCTGCCCGCGCGCGCGCTCGAGATCGCCTTCGCCACCCTCAGCGGCGCGAACCGCCGCCTCCGCCTCCTCGCGCGGGAGCAGCCGGGCCGATCCCATGAACACGATCGTGTCGTCGATCCGCTGCTCGTCGAATCGCTTCTTCGGCTCCATGTACTCGGCGAGGATGCGCAAAGGCCGCGCATCGCTGCTCTTGAGAAATGATTCCTTCAAATACGCCTTCACGGCGTGGTGGCGGCGTTCTTTACGTCGTTCGTTCATACCGAGAGCTCCTGGGACGGGAAATCCTGCGGCTGCGGCGCGAAGCCGCGCGCAGGCCAGATCGCTCGATCTTAACAGCCGCCCGCTCGCTTGTGGCCGCAGCGCGTCCGTGGGTCATAGCGTCCCTGCCAAAGTCAGGGTCTAGCGCCGGACCGTGCGCTTGGCGACACGGTTTGCCGTTGCTTGCACAAATTTTTAATCTAAATCAAATGTGGCCGAAAAAGGGGCGCGCCCGCCGCTTGAAACTCGTCGCTGCCCGGGGTAGGCTACAAGTGCAAGCCGCCGCGCTTCGCTTATCCGCGCTTCCCGGCGCGGAACGCGAGCGTCGCCCCGGGCACCGGTTGCGGATGCGTAACAGCACGAGAACCGGCCTTCTCCGGAGCGCGCGGTCGCGCAGCGCGCGGCTTGTTGTATCGATCGACGCGAAAGGAGGGGTTATAGGCGACACTCAAGACAGCTCGATCCCAATGCCGGTGACAGCAGGCCGGCACACGTTGCAGTAATGCGACGAAATGAGGCCACGGTAACGTGGCGATCCTGCGAAGCCCCGCGATGATCGTGGGGCTTCGCGTTTCCGGCAGCCCCGTGGCAGCCGTCACAGGTTCTGCCGGATCGCGCCGCGTTCCGCCGACGCGTGCTTCTCCGGATGCCGCGTCACGATCTCGAATGCCTGGTCTACACCGCCGCCGCGATGAAAGCGCGTAGAGTGGGTGAAACCCGCCACGAGACTCCGGGGGCTGCGGCCACCCGTCACTCGTCACTAAAATTCGAGTATGGTGTTCCCATGCAATTCCATACCCCCGATCCCGCGTATACCAGCTCCGAGCGCGCCCAGGCCAACTTCCGGCTCGCGTTCAAGATCTCGCTCGGCTTCGTCGCGCTGATCTCGCTCATCCAGCTGCTCAACTGGGGGTTCGAACCGGGGATCGAGCGCTTCGGCGTGCGGCCGCGCCAGTTCGCCGGCCTGCCGGGCATTCTGCTCGCGCCGCTGCTGCACGGCGGCTTCGGCCACCTCGCCGCCAACGCCCTGCCGTTGCTCGTGCTCGGCACGGGGATGCTGCACATTTATCCGAAC
Organism: Burkholderiales bacterium; assembly: GCA_041629335.1. GTDB lineage: Bacteria > Pseudomonadota > Gammaproteobacteria > Burkholderiales > SG8-41 > JBFKNN01. Next base: position 2,308 of record JBFKNN010000039.1, read on the forward strand.
TCGGCGGTGAAAGTCATTCCGGCAGTCTACCTCGGGCCCGGCATCGCGGTGTGGCTGTTCGCCAGCGGCGGCATCCACATCGGCGCGAGCGGGGTGGTCTACGGACTGGTCAGCTACATCTTCCTGGCCGGCGTGATCCGTCGCGACAGGCGCGCCATCGCCGCGTCGCTGCTCGTGTGCTTTCTCTACGGCACCCTCGCCTGGGGCGTGTTCCCGATCCGGCCCGGCGTTTCCTGGGAAACCCACCTCGCTGCCGCGCTGATCGGCGCGGCGCTGGCGGTCGCCCTGCGGCACCTCGACGTCCTGCCGCGCAAGCGCTACACCTGGGAAGACGAGGAGGACCCGGGCGCGTGAGAGCGTCGGAGCACGAGGGCACGACCAAGCGGATCGGTTTTCCTCCGTCCTCCTTCCTCCTTCCTTCCTCCTTCCTCCTTCCTCCTTCCTTCCTCCTTCCTCCTTCCTCCTTCCTCCTTCCTTCCTCCTTCCCCGCTCACCGCTTCTGATATTCCTCGGCGCGCTTGCGGTAGCGATGCATGGATACCTCGATCCGACCCCAGTCAATTGACCCCGTGGTGCCCTCGAACTTCACGAAGAAATCGGCAAAATCCCATTCCGCGAACTGAACGGCGAAGCGCGAGCGCAGTGTATTCCGTCTCTCCTCCCGCGCCCGCGCCGGCGGCCCGTATTTCTTGGTCAGCGCGGACAGCGCGCCCCCTTGAGCCTGGATGCCCCACGTCTCGATCCACATCGACTCCACGATGCCGTCGACCACGAATGCGATGAGCGTGCCGCGCACATATGCCGGAGTCTCCGCACTGGGCAGGGATACTTCGTGGCGTGCGGCGCCCCAGGCATTGCGGGTCACCGCGGCTCCATCGAAACACCGCCGCGCAGAATAAACCGCCCCGTCGCGGGAATCGCACACCGGCACGCGAAATGGAGCGCCCAGCTCGATCCCGAACACCACCTTGTCCCCAGCGGCGGCGGGCGCCACCGTCGCAGCCAGCAGCGCAAATGCGGTGGCAAAGACCCGGAAAGACGGCTTCATGCACGCCATAATACGGTCATTCTTCGCAAACATCGCGCCGATATCACTTATTGCGCTATCTTTCCCCAGATTCCGTATAATGGGCGCAGTGTTTAGTTTCCAAGTCTTAAGGCGTGGATATTCAGTTGTCGTTGGACGTTCGTCCTTTGAGGACTTAGAGATTCAAACATTACCCGGGATAATCCCGATATTCTCGAATCCATACTCAAGGAACGTGCACAATGGCAACCGGTACTGTTAAGTGGTTCAACGACGGCAAGGGCTTCGGCTTCATCACCCCGGACGGCGGCGGCGAAGATCTCTTCGCTCACTTCTCCGCGATCAACATGGCGGGCTTCAAGACGCTGAAGGAAGGCCAGAAGGTCTCCTTCGAAATCACCGAAGGCAACAAGGGCAAGAAGCAGGCGAGCAACATCCAGGCTGCCTGACCGCAAAGCTGGGGAAAAAAGCCGGGCGCGCAGCCCGGCTTTTTTTTGCCACCGGTCGACGGCCGGTGGCCACGACCTTCTACCGCAACTCGTGAGTCACCTGCCGGGCCGGCAGGTGGGCACTCGTAAAGCAGCCAGCCTCCCCCGCCGGGCGCGAAGCTCGCGTCGAAGAGCAGAATGCACCAGCTCGGACAGATCCGAATCATCAGGAGAAACAGGATCGCCAGGCCAAGGAAATGGCACTGTACTCGCCGGGGCGCGGCGAGCCCGGCAAAGGCCTTTCGACACGAAAAGTCAATTATTGATGGCCAATCGCGGGTATTGGGCGCGGGCCACGCGTCACCGATGACCGGTCATCCTCTTCAGTCCCGCCTCGAAGGGTATGAATCACCCGAAGTAGTGCATAATCGCAGCCCAAGACGGTGGTATATTTACAATTCGTCGGCACGAACCGGGCTGGCTGGCGCAGCCCTGTTATTTACAACGCGCGATTGAGGGGAAGCGTATGCAGATACTCGAAAACCTTGCGTTCTGGCAGTGGTTCATTCAAGTCGGCGTCGTGTTCTTCATCGTCGGCGGTCTCGCCGGTATCGCGGTCGGCGCAGGCCTGATCGTGAACAGCCCGCGCACGCTGGCGTTCTTCAACACGATCAACCGCTGGATGTCCCTGCAGCGCGTGGCCAAGCCGCTGGAGCTTCCCCGCGACACCACGCGGGTCGTCCAGAATTATATGCGCGTATTCGCGGCGATCTTCGTCGTCGGCGGGCTCTATTCGCTCTACGCCCTGCTCACGCAGTTCAGCACCGAGGCAATCGTCTTCAGCCTCAAGCTGAGCAAATTGCACCCGCTGATCACCGGCCTCATCCTCGACAGCGCCCGGTGGATACTGATTGCGGGCAACCTCGCCGCGGTCGCGGTCGGGATCATGATGGCCTTTTCCCCCGCCAAGCTGACCGCGCTCGAGGCCCGCGGCAGCAAGTGGTTTTCGGAACAGGCGATCATGGACAAGGGGGACAAGATGCACGTCCCGCTCGACAAGTGGGTCGCCGCCTCGCCCCGCGCCGCCGGCGCAATCATCGCGGTCGGCAGCTTCGTCGTGGTGGTGAGCGCCGCGTTCATGCTGGTCTCGCAGCGCTGAGCATGAAAGAAAAGGGGCGGTAGCAACCGCCCCTTCCCTTTTCCGGCACTCGATGGTCCTGCCCTCAGGACCCGATCCTCGCGCGTCGATGCGTCAGTCGCGGGTCCTGGTGACCGGTCACTGATCACGGGCTCTCTGCACCGATCACTGCTTCACCCCCGCCACCTTGACCAGCTCGCTGATCCGCTTGTGCTCCTCGCGCCGCCATTGGTCGAGCTCGGCGCGCGTGCCGCCGACGATGTCGATGCCCAGGTTCTTGAGCTTGTCACCGAACGCGGGCTCCTTGACCGCCTTCACCACTTCGACGCTGACCTGGTTCAGTATCGCGTTGGGCGTGCCGGTGGGGGCGACCAGGCTGTACCAGCCGAACATCGCGTAGCCGGGCACCGCTTCCGAGATCGACGGCACGTCAGGCAGCAGCGGGGCGCGCTTCGGGGTGGTGACGCCCAATGCGCGGAGCCTCCCGCCTTCGATATGTGGCCGCGCGGCCGGGAGCACGGCGTACGTGAGGTGCACCTCGCGCGCGATCGTGTCGGCGATGGCCTGGGCCACCCCCTTGTACGGCACGTGGAGCATGTCGGTGCCCGTCAGGCGCGTGAGCAGCACTCCGGAAAGATGCTCCGAAGCGCCGGTGCCCGCCGAGCCGTAGCGCAGCGGCGTCTTTTTCGCGAGCGCGATCAGCTCCTTCAGCGACTTGGCCTCGATCTGGGGATTCACCAGGAGCACGAACGGCACCGTGCCGATCAGGCTGATCGACTGGAAATCCTTGCCCAGATCGAACTTGATGTCGGCCAGCACCTGGGACGCGACGAACAGCTGTGACGTCAGCATCATCCAGGTATAGCCGTCCGGATTTGCACGCAATGCCAGGTCCGCGCTGATGACGCCGGCCGCCCCGGGCCGGGAATCCACCACGATCCGCTGGTTCCACGTCTGGTACAGGCGGTCCGATACGAGGCGCGAAATGATGTCGGGGCCCGACCCCGGCGCGCTGCCGATGATAAGCCGGATCGGTTTGTCCGGATAGGCTGCCTGCGCGGCGTGCGCCGCCGGCGCCGCGAGCACCGCCGCTGCGGTCATCGCGGCGAGAAACGTCAAAGTTCGCATATTGATTCTCCTCTTCGTTTGAATTATCTCGTTCATTCAATGTGGCCTTCGCATTGACCCCACCCAACAGGCGTGCGCGCCGGTCTGGCCGCGCTTCCAGGCGACAGCGGAAGAATACACCGCTTTCGGAACCAATAGGGGGGCCACCCCCTTCCGCCTTCCAGCTCACTCGGCCTTGATGCTCGCCTCCTTGTGAGCAGGGCTGCAGGTCGCCGCCGCCATAGCGGAGGTCGGCTCACTCCGGCTTGATGCCCGCAGCCTTCGCGACTTTGGCCCACTTCGCGATCTCGTCACGAATCAGCTTGGCATAAGCGTCGGGCGACGGACTGGGGGTCGGCTCCGCGCCCCCACTCACGAATCGTTGCCGCACTTCGGGATCATTCATCGCCTGCACCACCGCGGCGTGGAGCTTCTTAACGATATCCCGCGGCGTGCCCGCCGGCGTGACCAAACCGTACCACTGCACCGCTTCGTAACCCGGCAAACCCGCTTCCGCGATCGTCGGCAAATCGGGCGCGGCGCTCGACCGCTCCAGGCTGCTCACGCCGTAGGCGCGCACGCGGCCGCTTTTCACGTGCGGCAGAATGGTAAGAATGTTGGCGGCGATCAACGGCACATGGCCGGCGATCACGTCACTCGTCGCCGGCGCCACGCCCTTGTACGGCACGTGGATCATCTTCAGCTGCGCCATGCTGACGAATAGCTCCATCGCAAAGTGCTGGATGGAGCCGATGCCCCCGGACGCAAACTGCACTTGTCCAGGCTTCGATTTGATGTACGCGATGAGCTCCCTGGTATTGTTCGCCGGCAGGGACGGGTGCGAAATCAAGACATTGGGCAGCGTCACCGTGCGCGAGATCGGCGCAAAATCACGCACCAGGTCGAAGTTGACCTTGCGCATCACCGCCGGATTGCTGGTATGCGAGGCGATGATGGCCAGCAGCGTGTAACCATCGGCCGGTGCCTGGGCCGCGACCTCCGCGCCGAGATTGCCGCTCGCCCCCGGGCGATTGTCGACCACGATATTCTGCCGGAGGATTTCGCTCAGCTTGGGCACGATCGCCCGCGTCGACGTGTCCGTGCCGCCACCGGGGGGAGACGGCACGATGAGACGGATTGGCCGCTCGGGGTACGCCGCCGCAGCGCCCGGCACCAGGGCACACAGCGCGAACGCGCCCGCAACGCCGATAATCACCTGCCGCAGATTGAGGTAATGGGACCGACATGTTCTGGACGTCATGACTTTCTCCTCGTATCGATTCATGCAGCCGTGTTTGCGTCGGACAAAATTGCGGTTCAGCCTTCGGCTGCGCGGGCCGAATTCCGTTCAGTAAGCGGTAAGTCCACCGTCGATGACCAGGGTGTGGCCGGTCACGAACGCGCCGCGCGCGCCGGCGAGATAGCACACGGCTTGCGCGACATCGTCCGCGGTCGCGAGCCGGCGCAGCGGGATGCGGTTCACCATCGCCCGCATGTATTCGGGATCCGATCCGGTTGCCGCGCGCGACGGCGACGGCGTATCGACGCGGCCCGGCGCGACCGCGTTGACACGGATGCCGTGCGGCGCCCACTCGATCGCGAGCATGCGGGTCATCTGCAGGACCGCCGCCTTCGATATGCCGTAAGTCGAGCGCTCGGCGGCGCCCAGCAACCCGTGCGTCGAAGCGATATTGACCACGCTCCCGGGCCGGCCCGCGGCTACGAGATGCCGCCCGAGCTGCTGCGTCAGGAAGAACGTTCCGGCCGCGTTCGCGCGCATCACGGCATCCCATTCCTCGGGCGTGACTTCGAGTGCCGGCCGTCGCAGATTGACTCCCGCATTGTTGACCAGCGCATCGACGCGGCCGAGCGTGCTTACGACTTCAGCAAACGCCTGCTCGATACTGGCCTGCGAGCACAGGTCGAGCGCGACCGCCGCGACGCGGCGCCCGGTTGCCCCCAGCTTCGCCGCCGTCTCCCCGAGGTTCCCGGTGCACGTCGCCGAGACGGCGATGTCGAAGCCATCGTTTGCCAGCGCGAGCGCCGTTGCCGCGCCGATTCCGAACGAAGCTCCGGTGACGAAGGCCACCTGCGCCGCGGCTGCGCCCGGACGGCTCATCGTCCGTCACCATCCGCGCGGCTCGACGCCCAGCCCGGGCAGCGCCGAGAGCTCGGCCGCCAGTTTCTCGTATGTCCCGGTGCCGAGCGGATCGAGCGGCGGCCGCGTCTCGCCGCACTCCCGGCCCATGGCGCGCAGGGCGCCCTTCAGCCCGCCACTGCCCGCCCGCTTGACCGCCTGCCGCAGCGCCGCGGCCTGCTCCTGCTCCGGGCGCGCATCCGCGTAGCGCTCGGCCCGGCACAAATCGAAGAGCTTGCGCACGAGCTGCGGCGCGATTCCGGCGAGCGACGAGAACATGCTCGTTGCGCCGATTGCGCCGGCCGAGATCATGTACTCGGAGCCGGAAAGCAGCTGGAACGCGGCGTTCTTGCGCTGCGCGCCCGATATGACGTTGATCATGAACTGCCAGTCGAGGCTCGCATCCACCACTCCCGCGAAGTTGGGAACGCGATCCATCAGCTTGAGCACGAGATCGGTCGAGAGCTTGGTCCCACCCATTTCCCGCGGCGTATGGAAAACGAGAAACGGAATGCCCACCGCCGCGCCGATTTGCGCGAAATGCTCCAGCACCATGGCGGGCGGCGGCGTCCAGTAATACGGCGTCGTCGCAACCACCGCGGCCGCGCCCGCCCGCTCCGCCCGGCGCGCGCGGTCGGCTGCAATCGCGGTTCCCGAATCGCTGACGTGCGCGATCACGGGCACGCGCCCCTTCGCCTGCCTGAGCGCCAGCCCGAGCAGCGCCTGCTGCTCGGCATCGCTCAAGCTGACCGACTCGCCCGCGTGCATCGGCAGCGCGAGGGCATCGGCGCCGTGCTTGACGTGAAACTCGATGAGCCGCGCGTAGCGCTCGAGATCGACGCTGCCCTGCGGCGTGAACGGCGTCACCGGCGCATGCACCAGGCCCGGGATGAATGGCGTCATCTTCATCCGCTCGTTGTGTCGATTGCGCTACCAGCCATGCGGCTCGGACTCGAGGATGCCCAGCGCCGCGAGCTGCCCGCGGATGAAATCCTGGCGCTCGCGCGTCGCCGTCGGCAACGGCGGACGCGTCGGCCCGACGGGGCGCCCCATGATCACCATGCCGCCCTTCAACGACGAGGGGTACTGGTCGCGGAACAGGTCCCACAGGCGCGCCAGCTTGTACTGCAGCTCGCGGGCCCGCGGCCAGTCGCCGGCGACGCAGGCTTCATAGAGCTGCGTGCAAAGATTGGGGCAGATCGCGCCCGCTGAGGAGTACGACCCAGCCCCGCCGAGCGGAACGGAGGGCAGCAGGAACTCCACACCCGCGATCATCGCGAAGCCCGGCCGCAGCGCCAGCGCCACGCGCGAAATCTCCAGAAACCTCTCGCTGTCGAAGCTCGCCTCTTTCATGCCGATGAAATTCGGCAGGCGCTCGATCAGGCGCCGCGTGAGATCGCCCGTGATCTCGACCCCCGCCAGGTAGCTCGGCGAGTTGTAGGCGATGAGCGGCAGGTCGATCGAGGTGCCGATGCGCACGAAATACTGGAACAGGGCTTCCGGCGAGGGGTTCCAGAAATAGGGCGTGATCGCGAGAATGGCATCGGCGCCGATCTCCTGCGCATGGCGGGCGAGCGCCATCGTGTCCTCCACCGCCAGCGCGCTGACGTGAATCGACACGGGCACGCGCCCCGCCGTCACCTTGACGGCGACTTCCGCGAACAGCTTGCGCTCCGCAATGGTGAGGTTGAGCGACTCGGCCTTGTGATGCGGCCAAGCGATCGCGGTCGCGCCGGTGCGTACGTGAAACTCGACGAGCTTCTCGAACGTCGCCAGGTCGGGGCTGAAGTCCTCCTTCAGCGGCGTGACCGTGCTTTGCATCACGCCTTTCAAAACGAGGGTCATTTACGTTTGAATCGTTCTTCGTGCGTTGGTCTGCACGCAGCGGTTCCGGGCCCCGCCGCGGACATTTTTTACCAGCCGCGCGGCTCGGCCTGCAGGAAAGGCATCGCGGCGATCGCTTCCATCAGCCGGCCGCGCTCGATTTCTCCCAGGGGCCGCACCGGCGGACGCGGCACGCCGCACTCGCGCCCGAAAGTCGCGAGCACCGTCTTGAGGCCGGCGAGCCCGTCGCGCAGGCCCGATTCCCCCGCGGATTTCACGGCGTGATTCAATGCGCCGATGTTCTCCTGTATCTCGCGCGCCTCGACGAACTGGCCCCTGCGGCACAGATCGTACAGGCTGCCGACGAGCTTGGGCGCGATGCCGGACAACGGCGAGAACGCGCCCGAGCCGCCGAGCGCCCCCGCGGAAACGAAAAAATCCGCGCCGGCCAGCAACTGGAGCTCGGACCCCCGCTCCCGCGCGTTGGTCATCACCTCTTCCATGAACACGAAATCGAGGCTGGCGTCGACCACGCCCGCCAGATTGGGCACACGCTCGACGACCTGCGACACGATCTCGCTGGTGAGCGTGGTGCCCACGGATTCCACCGGCGGATTGACGATGAAAAATGGCAGCTTGACCGCCGTGCCGATGCGCGCGAGATGCTCGACCACCATCGCCGGCTTGGGATGCCAGAAATACGGCGGATGCGAGACGATCGCCGCAGCGCCGGCCTTCTCGGCGTGGACAGCACGCGCCACGGCGATGCTGGTGCCCGCGTCGCTCGCATGCGCGATGATCGGCACGCGCCCCTTCACCCGGGCGAGCGCGAACTCGAGCAGCTTGCGCTGCTCCTCGTCGGTGAGGCTCATGTCCTCGCCTTCCGGCATCGGGAGTGCCAGCGCTTCCGCGCCGTTGCGCAGGTGAAATTCAAGCATCTTCGCGTAGGTATCGAAATCGATGCTGTGGTCGCGCTTGAAGGGCGTGACTGGCGTGTGCACCAGGCCGGGCTTGAATGTCGCCATGATGTCGTCTGCTCGCGTGGTTTGAGGAATTACCAGCCGTGCGGCTCGGTCTGCAGGATGTTGAGCGCCTCGAGCTGGGTGCGCAGGAACTCGATGCGCTCCTTGGTCGCGGTCGGCAGCGGCGAGCGGGTCGGTCCCACCGGTCGGCCCATCATGATCATCGCGCCCTTCAGCGACGAGGGGTACTGCTCCTTGAACAGGCGCCACAGCCGCGAGATCTTGAACTGGCACTCGCGCGCGGTCTCCCAGTCGCGGTCGACCAGCGACGCAAAGAACTTGTTGCACAGACCCGGCGCGATCGCACCGGAAGAGGAAAACGATCCGCACGCGCCGAGCGGATATGCCGCGAGCAGGTGCTCGACGCCCTGGATGATCGCGAACCCCGGCCGCAGCTTCAGTGCGACGCGCGAGATCTCCAGGAACTTCTCGCTGTGGAAGCTCGCGTCCTTCATGCCGATGTAGTTGGGCAGCCGCTCGATCAGCCGCTCGATCAGCTCGCCGGTGAACTCCACGCCCTCGCCGTTGCGCCACGGCGAGTTGTAAGTGAGGATCGGCAGGTCGGTGTGCGTGCCGATGCGCACCACCGAGTCGTAGATCTCCTCGTGCGACGGCCGCCGGCAGTACGGCGAGATGGCGAGGATCATGTCGGCGCCGATTTTCTGCGCGTGCCGCGCGATGTCAAGCGAGTCCTCCTCGGACAGCGTGCCGACGAAAATCGACACCGGCACCCGCTTGGCAACGGTCTTCACCGCGATCTCGGCGCCCAGCTTGCGCTCGGCGATCGTCAGATTGAGCGACTCCGCCTTGTGGTGCGGCCAGGCGATCGCCGGCGCGCCGTGGCGGACGTGGAAATCCACCATCTTGGCGAAGCCGTCGCCGTCGAAGCTGAAGTCGTCCTTGAGCGGGGTGACCGGCGCCTGCATGACGCCCCTCAATTTGATCTGCATGGTGTTATCCTTCAGTCGGTGCCGCGCCGCCGGCGCTTATTTCGCGAGCCCGAGATCGGCCATCACCGAGCGCGTGTCCTGATACGCCTCGGCCAGCCACTTGGCGAACTCGCCGCCCGCCATGAAGCTCGACGCGACGTTGTTCTTGTCGAGCTGCTGCTGCCATTCGTCCGTGGCGACGACTTTCGAGAGCGCGCTGCTCCAGAACGCGGCCTGGTCCGCCGTCACGCCCTTCGCGCCGAGGATCCCGCGCCAGTTGGGGATTCCGGTCGCGTTCATCCCCTCTTCGCGCATGGTGGGAACCTGGGCGAGCTTGCCCGGCTGCCGCTCGGGCGCCGCGATGCCCAGTATCCGCGTGTTGCCCGCCTCCACCTGCGGCAGCGCCGCGCTCACCGAAGAGACCATCGCGTGAATATGCCCGCCGACGACCGCCGTCACCGACTCCGCGTTGGTCTTGAACACCACGAGCTTGAGCTTCTTCGAGTCGACGCCGCCGGCCTTCACCGCCTGTGCCGCGGCGAGATGGTTGGGCCCGCCCCGGCTCACCAGCCCGAAAGCGACGGAATCGACGTCCGCCCTGAGCCGCGCCAGCAGGTCGCGCATGCTCTTGATCGGCGAATCCGCTTTCACCGAGATCACGGTGTAGTCGAGCAGCAGCAGCGCGATCGGCGTGAGATCGGTGTAGCGCTGCTTGGTCAGACCCGCGATCTCGTTGGTGAACACGGTGGCGGTCGAGTACAGCAGGTAATGCGGGTCGGCCGTGTGCTGATTGAGATAGACCACCGCCAGGCTCTGGTTGCCGCCGGACTTGTTCATGACCAGCGTCGGCACGCTGACGAGCTTCTGGTCCTGGAGCGTCTTCTGGATGAGGCGCGCCATCTGGTCGTTGGTGCCGCCGGCGCCGGTGGGCACCACGATTTCCACCGGTCGTTCCAGCCGCCACCCCGACTGTGCCTGCGCCCCGGCCACAAACTGCAGGCTCGCGGCCACGACCGCCGCCGCGGCCAGCACCGTTTTTCTCGACACGCGCATGTATGACATGATCTCTCCTCCCCGTGTTGTGCAGCCCACAGCCTCAGGCATGGGCTGTTGTTTCGCGCACCGGCAGGCGCAGGCTGCCGAGATCCGTTACGGCTGGCGATGCCCCACGCACGCCCAACCGCTCGTAATAGCGGACCGCCAGCGCCAGATCCTGCAGTGCCGTGCCGACCGACTTGAAGGTCACGAGTCCGGTCCGCGGCACGGGAACCGCACCCGCTGCGACCTGCGCAAGCGTCGCCCACTGCGACTCGGGCAGTGCACCCGCCGCCGCCGCGGCGTGCAAGTCGCCGGCTTCCTCGATTGCGTGCGGCGAATCGACGATCACCAATCGCGCGTCGCCAAGACAGCGCACGTCGATTTCCGCGAACTGCCTGCGCGTGTTGCCCACCGCGCACAACAGGCGGCAGCCGTCCAGCCACTCGCCGCGCAGCACCGGCTCCGCGCTGCGCGCGCTGCTGGCCGCGGCGACCACCGTGCGCCCGCGGACGGCGGCCTCCGCACTCGCGACTGCTTCCACCGGAATGCCGAGGCGGCTGCCCATTTCCCGCGCGAACCGCTCGCGGTTCGCCGCGGTCGGGCTGAACACGGCCGCGGACTCGATGCGGTACACAGCCGCCAGGCTTTCGAGCTGCGCGCGCGCCTGGTGGCCCGAGCCGATGATGCCGACAGTGACGGCGCCGTCGACCGGAACCTTGCGCGCGGCCACGCCGCTCGCCGCGCCGGTGCGCATGTCGGTGATGAGCTGGCCGTCGAGCAGCGCCAGCAGCGCGCCGTCCCGCAGCCGGTAGAGCGAGACGACGTAGCGGGTGCCCACGCCGTCAATCGTGTGGTAGGCCTTCATGGCGCAATAGCCGGCTTCACGATCGGCCGCGACCAGCACCCGCATCGCGCCGACCCCGAGATCCGTGATGAACTTCGGCGACACGACAGTTCGGCCGGCGGAATCGTGCGCAAGCGCCCGCTCCAGCAAGTCGATCGCCTCGCCCATGCCGATTACGCCCTGCATCGCGTCGAGGCCCAGCATCACCGCCATTCCGATTCCTTCCTCGGACCGCTTCCGGTATCGCGCCGACCCGCAGCCGCCCGGATTGATTCTATCGGGGCGCCTCTGGTCGCAACATCCGCCAGCGCCTAGAATCACTGTTAACGTCAACCTTAAGAATCAGGGGTCCGCACCATGGACAACCTCCATGGCATTCTGGTGTTTCTCCGCGTGGCCGAAGCCGGTACGCTGAGCGGCGCCGCGCGCGCGCTCGGCGTAACCACCGCCGCGGTGAGCTCGACGCTCGCCCGGCTCGAGCGCAAGCTGTCGGTGCGCCTGCTCGACCGCACCACCCGGCGCCTGAGCATGACCGCCGAAGGCGCCGAGTTCTACCAGCGCTGCAAGCAGATTACCGCCGACCTCGATGAAGCGGAGCGCACCGCGGGCCGCGCCGGCCAAGTGCCGAGCGGCCGCCTGCGCGTCGGCATGCCCCAGGGTCTGGGGCGCATGTGGATCATCCCGCAGCTTCCGCGATTCATGCGCGAGTATCCGTCGGTCTCCCTGGAAATCGTGTGCCGCGACTTCAGCGCGCAGACGATGGACAGCGAGCTCGACATTTCGGTGCGCTCCGGGGAGCTGCAGGCCTCGCGCCTCGCGGCGCGGCACCTCGCCTCGTGCCGCTACGTCGTGTGCGCCGCGCCGGATTATTTCGAAGCGCGCGGCGTGCCCCGCACCCCGGACGACCTGGGCCAGCACACCTGCCTCACTTACCGCCGGCCGCGCAACGGCCGCGAGCGGCAGTGGCGCTTCAGCAGCCGCGCGGGCGATCGCAACCTCGCGATCAACGGCGCGATGACGTTCAACAGCAACGAGGCGCTGGTGGCCGCGGCGGCCGCGGGCCTCGGCATCATCCAGGTCGCCGATTATTACGCCCAGGCCGCGCTCGAGGCGGGCGAAGTGACGGAAGTGTTGACCGACTACAAGACCGGCGGCTACGAGATCTCGGTGCTGTTCCCGCAGAAACAGCATCTGACGCCGAAGCACCGCGTGTTCGTGGACTTTCTCGTCTCCATCTTCGACCAGCCGCCGTGGAGCGGGAATCGTTCCCGGGCGCGCGCGGCAGGCCGCTGAGCGGGCCGGATGCGCGGTGGGCCGCGCTCACCCTGCGAACGGGTCACCCAGTCACCCGTCACCGAGCTTAGACGCCCTCGACGATCCGGATTTCGCGCTCCACATTGCCGGTGCCGAGCGCCTTCAACGCCTCCTGGTAGGCAGGGCTATCGTGCGCAGCCGTCGCGGCCTGCACGCTCTCGAACTCGATCACCACCACGCGCTGGCTGAGGCCCCCCTCGTAAGTCTTGCTCGGCATGCCGCGCACGAGAAAGCGCCCGCCGGCGCCCTGAATCGCCGGGCCGGCGAGCTTGGCATAGGCGGCGAGTGCGTCGGGGTTCTTGATGTTGCGGTAGAACGCGATCCAGTAGGCTTTGGCCATGCTCAGCTCCTCTTGAAGATTAATCTGGGGTCAGTTTAACGCTTCCGTTCTGTTCGCGCCCCCAAGCGTAAGCATGCCAGGAACTTCAGGCCGATCTCCTTTCTAGTGCGTGCCGTCGATCACCGCGCCCTGCTCCTTGAGCCGCGCCCGCAGTTTGTCGACGCGCACCGCGCGCACGTCGTCGATGCCATCGGCAGCACACATTGCTGCGGCCGTGCCCGCGGCCTGGCCCATCGCCATGACGCTTCCGATCACGCGCGCGGTACCGTTGCCCTCGCGGGTGCCCGACATGCACCGGCCGGCAACATGAACGTTCTTGAGATTCTTCGGCACGATGCAGCCGTAGGGGATGTCGTATGAGCCGCCGTTCTTCACCGGGATGCGGACCTGCTTCGTGCCCTCGCCGTGGATGTCGATATGGTGGCAGCCCTTGGCGATCCCGGTCTCCGACTTGTGCCCCTCGATGCAGTCTTCGCCGGTCAACACGTATTCACCCATGATGCGGCGCGTCTCGCGGACGCCGATGCGCGGCGCGGCGCCGGCAAAGTGGGCGCTCTCGAAGCCGGGTATGTGCTTTTTCATGAAGTTCACGGCCATCCACACCTGATCGGCGAGATCGGGAAGCGTCTTCGACAGCTCGTCGGTCCTCATCGCGTCAATGTGCGCAATGCGCGTGGTATTGAGCGACACCTCCTTGCGCTGCGTGGACACCGGGCACACCGAGATCAGCGCCGTCGGATACATCTCTCCCGCCTGTATCGCGCGGGACAGCAGCGGCCCCCTGCCGTCGAGAAATACGCGCGGATAGCCCTGCTTGATCAGATTGTCGATGCAGGTCTGCTTGTCCGGATAGATCGGATTCTCGCCAATCACGATGTTTTCCGGGTGGCGCCGCACGAAGGCGAACAACGGATCCTTCTCGACCCCCGACATCCGGAACACGAGCGACACCGGCTGGAACTGGCCATGCTCGTCGCCCGCCTCGAACGGGGCGCCCGCCATCACTGCGACGTCCCCGTCGCCCGAACAGTCGACGAACTGGCGCGCGGTAATCAGGGTGCGCCGGGACTTGTTGATGACGATGACGCCGGTGACGCGTCCGTTCTCGACCACCACGTCCTCGGCAAAGGTGTGCAGCAGCAGGTTGACGCCGTAACGCCTGAGGACCCTGGGCACGGCGAGCTTCGCCACCTCCGGATCGACGCACACCAGCCAGTTCAAGCGCCATTCGTTGAACGCGCCGACGAAACCGCCCATCTTGTCGCACTCGTCGACGATTTCCCGCAGCGCGCCGCCGACGATCCACTCGCCGCGGGCATTGATACAGCCGGCGACGCCGATGCCGGACAGCAGCTCGCCGCCCAGCATCGGGCCGGCATCGATCAGCAGGGTGTTTGCCCCGTTTCTCGCCGCGCCAATCGCCGTGGCGACGCCCGCTGCGCCGCCGCCGACGACGACCACGTCATAGTGTTGCTGTTTCAGTTGCTGTGCCATGACTTTCTGTCTCGACGCTCTGCGCGATCACGCTCACCGGGCACATCGCACGACGCCTTGACCCGAAAGAATGGAGCGCCATCACCTGCTCTGCTTTAGTTCCTGGGCTCGTACACTTCAACCCCGCCCAGCTCGGACAAGTCCTCCTCGCGGCCGCGCAGCTCGATTACATTGCGGTCGGGGTCGCGCAGGAACACCGAAACGTGGCCGTCGCGCCCGAACGACACCGGGCCCTGCGTGATCGGGATGTTGTTCTCGCGCAGCATGCGAATCGCCGCGGCGATCGAGCCGACCCTGAAGGCGACATGGGTATAGCCGGGGTACTTCTCGGCAACGTCCATCAGGATGTTTTTCCCGCCGCTGTCGTTGCTGGCGTTGTAGACCAGGTTCAGTTCCACGTTGTGGCGGTTCCTGATCACCACCACCGCGTCATTCTCGGCACGGTGCTCGGCGACGAAGCCGAACAGACCATAGAACTTCATGGCCCGGTCGAGATCGGCGACGCGAACGCCGACATGGTCCACAATCTGGATATCAATCATGCTGGCCCCTCTTGAACGGACATCCAAACGTGCTGCATCCATCGAACTGCCCCGGCCAGACGCCGCGGCCGCTCGCCTTCGGCTGCTGCGCGAGATCGCCATTTGACGGTCCAGCCCCTGAAATCGGGCTGCCTCGATACCCTGCGGGAAGCCGCCCCCTTCCTCGTCAGCTGGATATAATAAGCGACCATGCGGCCCGAATCCTTGGCAATCCTGTGCAGCCCGCTCGAGCGCGCGCCGCTGGAGCTTGCCACCGACGCGACCGGGAATGGCGAGACCGCACACTTCCTCGTCAATCATAAGCACGGGCTCAAGTTCCCGATTCTCAACGGCATTCCGGTTTTCGTCGAGCCTAACCAGATTACCGGCATCAACAACCGGTTCCGCCAAATTTACGACGGCTGGGCCCCGTTCTACGACCTGTTGAGCAGAGTCGGACTGTACCTGCTCGGCGTTTCGGAGCTCGAGCTGCGCAGGCAGTTCGTCGAAAGCCTCGGAATCCGGCGGGGCGACCGGGTGCTCGCCACGTCGGTCGGCACCGGCTCCGATCTGGCATTTCTGCCCCGCCATTGCGATTTCTACGGCCTCGACCTTTCGGCAGGGATGCTGAAGGTATGCCAGAAAAAGATGCGCAAGCTGGACGTTGCCGCCGAGCTCTTTCTGGGCCAGGCCGAGCACCTGCCGTTCCGGGACGGAAGCTTTGACATGGTCTACCAGATGGGCGGGATCAACTTCTTCAGCGACCAGGGCAAAGCGATCCAGGAGATGGTCCGCGTGGCCCGGCCGGGCTCGAAGATCGTCATCATGGACGAAACCGAAAAGGTCGCCCGCAAGCTCGAGCATATTCCCGGCATCAACGCCTGGTTCAGGCACCAGCACAGACCGATCGTCCCCCCCGTCGCGCTGATCCCGTCGGGGATGGAGCAGGTGACGCAACGTGAGCTGTACGACGGACAGGCCTGGTACCTGAGCTTCAGCAAACCGTTGTAACCGGCCAGCGGCGCCGGTGCCCGACCGGGTTTCCGTGGTCGGAAGCAAGCGACCGAATTGCGGGGACGGCGCCCGACGGTTTTCCCAAGAAGTTAAGCGCAACGGCTGGAAAGACACGGGCCCGGTCCTGGTTTAACACGCCACCGCGGGGCCACTCTCACTCCGCACCCTCAGGCAAACGGCTTCACCCCGATCAGCCACAGGTGCGCCCAGAACGCGAACACCACCCACGCCGCGGTTCCGGCTGCCGCGGCGAGCGCAGTGCGCGCGGTGCTGCCCGCCGGATAGCGCGTGCCCGCTGCACGGTCGCGCTTGCGCGCGGCGATGAAATCGGCAATGGCCCAGGCCAGGAACGCGCCGAACAGGATCACGTCCGCCACGCCGCCGTTGGACAGCAGATGCGCGAAGGCCCACACCTTCACCCCCGCCACCATCGGATGCCCGACCGACGCCTTGATGTGATTGCCCGGCACGTACGCGGCCGCGATCAGCACGAAGGAGATCAGGGTGAGCAGGGACGCGACGTAGTACAGAAACAGCGGCGGATGATAGAGCACGCCCGAGGTGATCCGCGCCTGCCCATATCCCCACACCAGCAGCGCGAACCCGGCAATCGAGACCAGCGAATAGACGCCCTTCCACGGGTTCTCCCCGACGCGGGCGATGGTGCGCGTGCGCCAGTCGTCGGCAAAGATGCGG
>JBFKNN010000040.1:0-18649 GCA_041629335.1 Burkholderiales bacterium
GCGACACCGGCGGCTCGGTGCGCGCGCCGGCAAGCTTCTGCGGTGTTTTCGGCATTCGGCCCACGCACGGGCGCATCCCGCTCGACGGCGTGTGCCCCCTCGCCCCGAGCTTCGATACCGTCGGCTGGTTCGCGCGCGATGCGGCCCTGCTCGAGCGCGTGGGAAAAGTGCTGCTGGGCGACGACAGGCCGGGCATGCCGGGCCGCCTGCTGCTGGCGCAGGATGCCTTCGACATCGCCGGCGAAGCGATTTCGCGGGCGCTCGAGCCGGCGGTGAAACGCGTCGGCGCACTGCTCGGCGCCGCAGATCCGGTGACGGTTGCGCCGGAAGGCTTGGCGGAGTGGTTTCAGGCGTTTCGCGTGTTGCAGGGTGCGGAGGTCTGGGTGCAGCACGGCGAGTGGGTAGGTCGCGTCAAGCCCCGATTCGGCGCGGGCGTGAAGGAGCGCATGGCATGGGTCGCCACGATAGACGCGCGCCGGGTCGGGCTGGCAAAAGCACGGCGCGAGGACATCGCGCGCCGCATGCAGGCGCTGCTGGCGGACAGCGCGGTGCTCGTGCTGCCGACGGTGCCCGGAATCGCGCCGCTGAAGAACCGGCCGCCCGAGGAAACCGACGATTTCCGCGCCCGGGCGATGAGCCTGCTCAGCATCGCCGGTCTTGCCCGCCTGCCGCAGGTGAGCCTGCCGCTCGCGCGGCTCGAGGGCTGTCCGCTCGGGCTGTCAATGGTCGCCGCGCGCGGTGCGGACGCGATGCTGCTCGCGCTGGCGAAGGAGCTCGCCTAGCCGCCGGTCGAATTGGTCGTCGGCAAAGACATAGTGGACAGGATTAACAGGATCTAGAGGATTAACAGGATTGTTGAGAACTGCTCTTGGCTAACCCTTCCGCCTTCCGCCTTTCGTCTTCCTCCTTCACCTGAATGGTCGTCTACGTCCACGGCTTCAACAGCTCCGCGCTGTCGTTCAAGGCGAGCCTCATCTTCCAGCGCATGACCGCGCTCGGGCGTGGCGCCGAGTTCGCCTGTCCCGACCTCGACCACCGCCCGCGGCGCGCGATGGCGCAACTGGAGGCGCAGATCGCGGCCGCCGGGAAGGCGCCGGTGACGCTCATCGGCAGTTCGCTGGGCGGCTATTACGCGACTTATCTCGCCGAAAAGCTCGGCGTGCGCGCCGCGCTGGTCAATCCCTCCGTGCGGCCGCACGAGCTGCTGCGCGGCTACATCGGCCTGCAGCACAACCTGTATACCGGCGCCGAGTACGAGTTCACCGAGGCGCATCTGGCCGAGCTGCGCCAGCTCGAGGTCGCGCGGATCACGCCCGGGCGCTACCTGCTGCTCGTGACGACCGGTGACGAGGTTCTCGATTACCGTAGCGCGGTGGAGAAATACCGCGGCTGCGAGCAGATCGTCGTCGAGGGCGGCGATCACGGCTTTGGCCAGTTCGCGGACTATCTGGATATCGTGCTCGGTTTCTGCGACGCAAAACGCTGAAGCCATGCCGTTCCGGAATCGGAGCAATGCGGCGCCGGCATGGTTTTGCTTTCGGGGCCGGGAGGCGTAGGATAGTCATCAACGCGGCGCGCACGCCGCCGTTCCGGTTCACACAAACACCAGGAGGGGATTCCATGTTCGCGTTTCGAACGTTCTTGCGCACGCTCGTCGCGGCGTGCTGTCTTGCGCTGATGTTCTCGTCGACGAGCTTCGCCCAGAAGTGGAGCAAAGCGGCGCCGTTCCCGGAGCCGGCCGAAGAGGTTTACGGCATTGCCGCCGGCGGCAAGTTTTACGTGTTCGGCGGAATTGCGCCGGGGTGGAAACCGAAGGGAAT
Organism: Burkholderiales bacterium; assembly: GCA_041629335.1. Lineage (GTDB taxonomy): Bacteria > Pseudomonadota > Gammaproteobacteria > Burkholderiales > SG8-41 > JBFKNN01. The sequence continues at coordinate 1,821 of JBFKNN010000040.1, forward strand.
GGTGTACGAGTACGACTCGGCGAACGACACCTGGACCAAGAAACAGAACATGCCGCTTGCGTCGCATCACGTCGCGCTGGCTGAGCTGAACGGCAAGATATACATGATGGGCGGCTTCAAGTACCCGGACACGGGCAAGCCCTCGTGGGTGCCCATCGACAACGCCTGGGAATACGATCCGGCGAACGACAGCTGGAAGGCGCTGGCGCCGCTACCCACCAAGCGCGGCTCGCCCAACGCGGTGGTGCACAACGGCAAGATCTATGTGATTGGTGGTGCCGGCGTCCACCCGGGCTCGAAGGCGGTGGACATCCATCCCGCCCGGCCGCACCGCGCGCTCGACGTGAACGAGGTCTACGACCCGGCTACCAACACGTGGGAGAAGCGCAATCCGATGCCCACCGCGCGCAACCACGCGGCCGCCGGCATGGTGGACGGCAAGATCTACGTCATCGGCGGCCGGCTGGGAGCGGCCTTCATCACGCGTGCGAGCAACACCGACATCGTCGAGGAGTACGATCCGGCGACCGATCAATGGGGCCCGCTCAAGGCGCCCATGCCGACCGCGCGCAGCGCCGTGGCGTGGGGCGTGCATAAGGGCAAGGTCTACGTCGCGGGCGGCGAGGAGCGCTCCGGCGGGCCGTGGCAGCGCACCTTCCGCGCGGTCGAGGCGTTCGATCCCAAGACCAACACGTGGTCTCAGCTGCCGTCGATGAGCTATCCGCGCCATGGCCTCGCGGGCGATATTCTCAACGGCAGGTTCCACCTGGTGAGCGGCGACGTTGCTTCCGGCAGCGGGCCGGGAACAGCGATCCACACCGACGCGCACGAGGTGCTCGACATCGAAGCCAAGTAGGCATGAGGTAAGGGGTGAGGAGCCAGCTATTGACCTGAAGGGATCCTCATTACATGACTCGGGGCGTGGACGCGAAAGGTTCACGCAGAGAGGGCGCAGCCGCTGCGGCTGCGCCCTTTTTCTTTGTGCGCCTTCAGGATGGGGAGGGCGTGAACTGCACCAGCGGCTCCGCCATGATCGCGAGGCTCACTGCGGTATACACGACCATCAGCACCGTCAACGGCACCGATGCCATCACGGCCCTGCCGGGGACGACGAATTCCCGCAGCGCGAGGCGGTGCGCGAGCCACACCGAGATGATGTGGCCGATCACGATCGAGGTGACTGCCAAATACCAGGTGAAGCGCGCATCGATCAGGCCGATGTCGGGGTAGTAGCGGGCGGTGCCGAAGAGATCCCAGCCGCGCCCGAGCGGATCCGACAGGAGCGGAATGAGCAACTGGCCGTGCACGACGAGATAGGAGAAGTAATGCGCAATATTGTAGGCGATCGCGATCGGCACCAGCGTCAGCGCGAACAGGCGCGCGACTGCCCCGGTTGAGCGATCCCGCACGAGGCGCGCGGTGAACCAGCAAGCAAGGAGGTAGGCGCCGAAGAACAGCATCCAGACGGCGATCAATGCCGCGGTGCCCAGGATGTAGCCGTGTTGGTCCACGAGCCCCGGCAACGATGTGGCCACCATTTGTCGCGCGACGATCATGCCCTGGGTGCCCAGCAGACCATCGAACAGCACGGTCGAGAGCATCGCGATCACAAAGGCCACCATCCCGAGAGAGCCTGCCGTTTCTGCAATCAGCCCGCGCCCCGGCGGCCGCAGCACCAGGCTGTTTCGTTCACGGCCGGCGCCGATGGGCGCGAAGCGCCCGAGGGTGGAGAAATAGACGCTGAATACGTCTGCGTTGCGGCGCCAGGCATCGCCACCGAAGCACACCATTCCGACGAGGGTCAGCACCGACCATGCGAGGGCCATCCAAGCCACCTGGGATGGCAGCGCCGAGCGCGGATAAATCACTTCCACCCACACGAACAGCAGCAGCAGGAACACAGCGGGCCATACGCTCAGGGCCGCCGGGTACGACCAGCCGAGCGCGATCCCCTTCGCGCGACCCAGGCGGCGCGCCATGGCATCCGCGGCGTCGAACAGCGCGCGCCACGGATCGAACGCCGGCCAGACGTTGCCGATGCACGCGGCCACGAATGACAGGCCGACCCACCAGATGATCCATACTAGGATCGGCGCCAGGTTTGACTCCGGATTGCGCGAGCCGAGGAAGCCCGCGATCAGGATCATTACGAGCAGCGCCACCGCGACGAGGCGGCAAGCCGCTCGCATGGCGGCGAGGAACGTCCCCGCGCGCACCACCGGTCCATCTGCTTCCTTGTCCCGTGATGTGCCGCGCATGAACAATGCGGCAACGACGAAAGACAGGCCGACGGCGGCAGCCGCGCCGGCGACGAAATAACCGAGCGGCGCCGGCAGATCGAAGCGCTCGCCGAAAGCGTGCGCCCACGCCGCGCCCGGAAGGGCCAATCCGGACGCCGCCGCAAACCATCGCGTGCGGGTCCTTGGCGGCGATCCGCTCATCTGGGCCGCACTTCGAGCGTGGCGAGCGCCGGGCCGTGGTGATCGGTTTTCTGCGCCTTGTCCGCCGCCGCGTGCCACTCGATCCGGAAGCGGCCGGTTGCGTGGGCCTTGAACGCGAGCTCGACCATCTTGCCGGGGGCCACTGCCGCATCCTTGCGGTAGGCGTGGAGATGAAGCTCGCCGGGCACATCGCTCGTGATGCGTAAGTGGACGACATCGTCCTTATGAACGCGCACGACGCGCTGCTGCGCCGGCACGGCTGCGTTGGCGATGGTCAGATCGAAGCGCTTGGGCTGGGCCTCGGCGGCAAGAGCTGGCGCCGGCGCGAGCAGGCACGCGATCGCGACCGCGCGCAACAACGTGTTGCAGACGCCGGGGCACAATGAAAATCTGGCGTTCAATGGCGGCGCACCTCTGGAGTTTCGGGCCGCGCATAGGGTATCGCCTCATGTTGCAAGACACAATACGGACCGCGAGCGCCGCGCGCGTTTGCGCGAAACTGCCGCGCGGCGGAAAATGACCAACAGCGAATGGTACCGAACGATCCCCTGCCAGACACGCCGTCGACGAGCCCGTTGCAGCCGGATGAGGCGGCCGCGCGGCTAGTGACGCTGATCGAGGGTTTCCTGCGCGAGTCGCGTGCCGGACGGCCGGTGCGCGTGTCTCTCGACAGCGCTCTCGACCGTGATCTGGGCATCGACAGCCTGGGGCGGGTCGAGTTGCTGCTCCGGGCGGAGCGCGAGTTCGGCGTGAGCCTGCCCGAAACGGCATTGGTCGCAGCCGACACGCCGCGGGAACTGCTGCGAATCGCGTTGGCGGCACATGGGCCGGGCGAGGCGGCCGATCACGCCGTGCGCCTGCTCGTTTCCGGCGGGGACGCAGATTACCCGGATCATGCCCGGACGCTGCCGGAGGTGGTCGACTGGCACGTGCAGCGGCATCCGGACCGCCTGCACATTTGTCTCTACGGCGAGCAGGAGGCTACCGAAGACCTGACCTATGCGGCGCTCGCCGAGGGCGGCGCCACGGTCGCGGCGCGGCTCGCCGAGCAGGGTCTGGAGCCCGGCCAGGCGGTCGCCATCATGCTGCCCACGGGCCGCGAGTATTTCTTCAGCTTCCTCGGGATTCTGCTTGCGGGGGGCATCCCGGTGCCGATCTACCCGCCGCTGCGGCTCTCGCAGCTCGAGGACCACATGCAGCGTCACGCGCGGATTCTCGACAACGCGCAGGTCGTGATGCTGATCACCGTGCCCGAGGCAAAGCCCGTCGCACTGCTGCTGCATTCGCGGCTGAGCACGCTGCGCGCCGTGCTGACACCCGGCGACTTCGCCCAGGCACGCGAGTTCAAGCTGCGGCCGCGTGTGGTGGCCGACGACATCGCGTTCCTGCAGTACACCTCGGGCTCCACCGGCAACCCCAAGGGCGTCGCCCTGAGCCACGCCAATCTGCTGGCGAATATCCGCGCCATGGGCCGTGCGGTGCAGGTGACGCCCCAGGACGTGTTCGTGAGCTGGCTGCCGCTCTACCATGACATGGGACTGATCGGCGCTTGGATGGGCAGCCTCTATTTCGGATTCCCGGCGGTGATCATGTCGCCGCTCGCGTTCCTGTCGCGTCCGAGCCGCTGGCTGTGGGCGATCCACCGGCACCGCGGAACACTGTCGGCCGCCCCCAACTTTGCCTATGAGCTGGCGGTGCGCAAGATCGACGAACGCGACCTCGAGGGGCTCGACCTGTCCTCCTGGCGGCTTGCCTTCAACGCCGCTGAGCCGGTGAGCCCCGATACGATTGCCGCATTTCGCGATCGTTTTGCGCGCTACGGGCTCAAGCCTGAAGCGATCGCGCCGGTGTTCGGGCTGGCCGAATCCACGGTCGGCCTCGCTTTTTCTCCGCTGGGACGGCTGCCGGTTATCGACCGCGTGAAGCGCGAGCCGTTCACGCGCAGCGGCCGGGCCGAGCCGGCGGGCGCGGAAGACACCGACGTGCTGCGCTTCGTTGCCTGCGGCATGCCGCTCGAGGGCCATGAGGTGCGCGTCGTCGACGCCGCGGGCCGCGAGGTGGGTGATCGGCAGGAAGGGCGGCTGCACTTCAGGGGGCCGTCATCGACGTGCGGCTACTTCCGCAACCCGGAGGAGACGCGCAAGCTGTTTGTCGGCGACTGGCTCGACACCGGCGACTATGCCTACCTGGTCGGCGGCGAGATCTACCTCACCGGGCGCGTGAAGGACCTGATCATCCGCGGCGGGCGCAACATCTATCCCTACGATCTCGAGCAGGCCGTAGGCGACATTCCCGGGGTGCGGAAAGGCTGCGTGGCGGTGTTCGGAAGCGCCGAGCCGGGTTCGGGCACCGAGCGCATCATCGTGCTGGCGGAGACGCGCGAGACCGATCCGGCGCGGCGCGCGGCGCTCGAGAAACAAGTCAACGAGGCGGCGTTGAGCGTCGTCGGCATGCCCGCGGACGAGGTCGTGCTGGCGCCGCCGCACACGGTGCTGAAGACCTCGAGCGGCAAGATTCGCCGCGCGGCGAGCCGCGATTTTTACGAGCGCCGCGGCGCCGGCACCCGCCCGGCCCCGGTCTGGTGGCAACTGACGCGCCTTACTTGGCGCGCGGCGTGGCCGGAGCTGCGGCGGCAGGTGAGCGCGGGCCTCAGCGCGCTGCGCGGGGCCTACATGCTCGGCTGGTTCGGGCTGTTGATGCCGTTCACCTGGGCCACGGTTGCGGTGATGCAGCGCCCGGCCCTGGCGCGGCCGTTCATCAGCTTCATGGCGCGCCTGTTCTTCCGGCTTGCCCGCTTGCCGGTGCACGCCGAGGGCGTGGACAAGCTGCCGGCGGGGGCGTGCATACTCGCGGTCAACCACACCAGTTACCTCGACGGCATCGCGCTCTGCGCGGCGCTGCCAGGCACGCATCCGCACATGTTTGCCGCCAAGCGGGAGTTCGTGACGCACTGGTTCCCGCGCTGGTTCCTGACCGGCATCGGCGCCGCGTTCGTCGACCGCATCGACCCGCGCCGCGGCGCCGAGGACGTGGCGCAGTTCACTGCCGCGCTCGACGCGGGCCGGACGGTGATTTTCTTCCCCGAAGGCACGTTCGAGCGGCAGTCTGGCCTGAAGCCGTTCCGCACCGGCGCGTTCTGGGTGGCCGCGCGCACCGGCATGCCGGTCTATCCGGTGGCGATTCGCGGTGCGCGCGCGGTGCTGCGCGGCGACGACCGCCTGCCGCAGCCCGGCGCGATCAGCATCACGGTGGCCGATCCGGTGCGTGCCGCTGGCCCCGACTGGGAAGCAACGATAAAATTGCGCGATACCGTTCGCGCGGCGATCCTGCGCCATTGCGGGGAAGCCGACCTGGCGCAATAACCGCTGCGGCGCGCCTGCGGCGCGCGCCGTCACACCCATCCGATGCCCAACGTTTTCTACGAGGAAGAAGGCGAGTTCAAGGTCGGCGCCGTGCTCGCCGAGCAGCCGGCCTCGCTGCAGGTCGAGGCGCCCCACGGCAAGCGCACAAAGGTGAAGGCGGCGCACGTGCTGGTGCGCTTCGATGCGCCGCCGCTCGGCCGCTTCATGGCCGAGGCACAGAAACTCGCCGAGGAGATCGACGTTGATTTCCTCTGGCAGTGCTGCGGCGAGCCGGAGTTTTCCTACGAGACCCTGGCACGCGAGTACTACGGACACGCGCCGTCGGCGCTCGAGGGCGCGGCGGTGCTGATGCGGCTGCACGGAGCGCCGATGTACTTCTATCGGAAGGGGCGCGGCTGCTACAAGGCGGCCCCGGAGGACGCGCTCAAAGCTGCGCTCGCCAGCATCGAGCGTAAGCGCCGCCAGGCCGAGGAGAAATCGCGCTACGTGACCGAGCTTGCCGCGCAGCGGTTGCCAGAGGCGTTCAGGCCGATCATCGATGAGCTGCTCTACGCGCCGGACAAGATGAGCCTCGAGTGGAAGGCGCTGGACGAGGCATGCACGCAGCTCAAGGTCACGCCGGCGCATCTTCTTGCTCGGTGCGGGGCGCTTCCTTCATCGCACGATTATCACTTCCGCCGCTTCCTGTTCGAGCATTTTCCCCGCGGCACGGATTTCGGCCCGCTGCCCGCTGCGGCGGAGCCCGAGGACCTGCCGCTGGCGGAAGCGGCGGCGTTCAGCATCGACGATGCCGCCACGACCGAGATCGACGACGCGTTTTCGGTGACGCCGCTGCCGGCGGGCGGCTGGCGCATCGGGGTGCACATCGCGGCACCCGCGCTCGGCATCGCCCCGGACTCAGAGATCGATCAGGCGGCGCGCGATCGCCTGTCTACGGTGTATTTTCCCGGCGGCAAGATCACCATGCTGCCCGAGGCGGTGATCGAGCGCTTCACGCTCGCCGAAGGCCGTGTCTGCGCGGCCCTGTCCTTCTACCTCGACATCGCGCCCGACTACTCGATTGCTGCCGAGGCGACGCGCATCGAGCGCGTGAAGATCACCGCCAATCTGCGGCACGATACCCTGGAGCCGCTGTTCAACGAGCGCACGGTCGTGAACGCCGCGATCGAGCACGATCACGGGCGAGAGCTCCGCGTGCTGTTCGAGGTGGCGAGCCGGCTCGAGCAGGCGCGGCGCGGGCCGGAGCCGGAGCCGGAAGGACGGCCCGAGTTCAGCTTCCGCGTGGAGGGCGACCGCGTCGCTATCGTGCGGCGCCATCGCGGCACACCGATTGACAAGGTGGTCTCTGAGCTGATGATCCACGTCAACAGCGCATGGGGACGCGCGCTGGCGAAAAAAGGACTGGCGGCCATCTTCCGCGTCCAGAGCAACAGCAAGGTGAGGATGAGCTCAGTGCCCGGAGAGCATGCCGGGCTCGGCGTGGCCCAGTATCTGTGGGCAAGCTCGCCGCTCCGGCGCTACGTCGATCTCGTCAATCAACGCCAGATCGCGGCACTTGCCCGCGGGGAGGCGCCGCCCTACCGCGCCGGTGATGACCGGCTCCTCGCGGCGATGCGGGATTTCGAGGCGGCTTACGAAGCATACGCCGACGTCCAGCGCACCATGGAGCGCTACTGGTGCCTGCGCTGGCTGACCCAGGAGAATCGCACGGCGGTCACCGGGGTCGTGATCCGCGAAAGCCTCGTGCGCCTGGACGACTTGCCGCTCGTCGTGCGGGTGCCGTCGCTGCCGGTACTCGCCGCCGGGGCGACGGTCGAACTCGGCGTCAGCGATATCGATCTGCTTGATCTCACCTTGCAGTGCGAGTTTCGGCGGCAAGTCGACGAGGCGGCCGTGGCAGCGACCGGAGGTTAGTCCTCGCTAACCCGGATCCAGGCCGTGATTTTACTTTAAGTCAATAATACAACTCATTATTAAAAAACGAATTTCCTTGCATAAGCGCGGGGGTTAGGTAGAATGGCCGGCATGGGCTTGTTACCGGCGAGCAACGTCATTCCATTGCGGCGGCGCGCCCGCCACGTGCGCCATGCGCCGTGGAGCGGAGCGGTCGGCGAGCTGGACGTTCGGGTGTCCGAGCTCGAGCGCCGCATCAGCGATATCGACCGGCGCTTCGCCGCCCTGACCCTGCGCACGCGTATCCGCGGCGCCCTGGTGGTCTCGCTGCTGCTCCACCTGCTCGTCATATTCGGCGTCACATTCAAGATGCCGGACCCCGGCGCCCTCAACAACCTGCAGCAGCCGCTCGAAGTGGTGCTGGTGAACACCAAGACCGTCGCCAAGCCGCCGAAGGCCGACGCGCTGGCCCAGGCCAACCTCGACGGCGGCGGCAACACGGATGCCGACCGCCGCGCCAAGAGCCCGCTGCCGGTGACGCGGCAGGACAAGGAGGCGGCCGAGCTGACCGTCGCCACGCGGCGGGTCGAGAAGCTGGAGCGCGAGGCGAAGAAGCTCATCACCCAGGCCAAGACCCAGACGCCGCCCATCGAGCAGGCGCCACCGCAGCCCGAGCCGCAGGCTGAAGCGCAGGTCGTGCCCGCGCCCAACGCGATGGATCTGATGCAGCGCAGCCTGGAGATCGCGCGACTCGAGGCCCAGATCAGCCGGGAATGGGACAGCTACCAGAAGCGGCCGCGGCGCCGCTTCGTCGGCGCGCGCACGCAGGAATTCCGCTTCGCCCGCTACATCGAGGACTGGCGCATCAAGATCGAGCGCATCGGCGAGCTGAACTATCCGCAGGCCGCGCGCGATCAGAAGCTCTATGGCAGCCTGGTGGTCACGGTGTCGATCAAGGCGGACGGCTCGCTGGAAAAGACCGAGATCAATCGCTCCTCGGGCAAGAAAGTCCTCGATGACGCCGCGGTGCGCATCGTCAAGCTCGGTGCGCCATTCGCGCCGTTCCCGGCCGACATCGCCAAAGATACCGACATTCTCTCCATCACGCGGACGTGGATGTTCACCCGTTCGGACCAGTTCGTGACCGAATAAACGTTCCGGGTTCGAAGTTCGGAGTTCCGGATACAACGTCTTGAGCTCATGGGCTTCGATGGAACGCGAAACATAGAACCGGGAACGGAGAAGATGACCGACCAGTACGCGGTAATCGGCAACCCGGTCGCGCACAGCCAATCCCCGCGGATTCACGCGGAATTCGCGCGCCAGACCGGTCAGGAGCTCATCTACTCCGCCCTGCTCGCGCCGCTCGACGGCTTCGGTGACGCCGTGCGCGCGTTCCGCGAGCGCGGCGGCAAGGGCCTCAACGTCACGCTGCCGTTCAAGCAGCAGGCCTGGCAGCTTGCCGACCGCCACGAGGGCTTCGCGTTGCAGGCGGGTGCGGTGAACACGCTCAAGTTCGAGGGCGGCACGGCGATCGGCCACAATACCGACGGCATCGGACTGGTCCGGGATCTGCGCGACAACCTGCGCTGCGCGCTCCGTGGAAAACGCGTGCTGCTGATGGGAGCGGGCGGCGCGAGCTACGGCGTGATGGAGCCGCTGCTGCGCGAGCAGCCGCAATGCCTCGTCGTTGCCAACCGCACGCTCGGGAAAGCGGTCGAAATGGTGGGCCATTTCGAGAAATTCCAGTCGCTCGCGATCGAGGGCGTTGCCGCGCGCGGGTACGGCGAGCTCGCCGGCAGCCGGTTCGACGTGCTGATCAACGCCACTTCGGCGGGGCTTGCCGGCGCGATGCCGCAGCTGCCGGAGAGCGTGTTCGCGGCCGGCGCCGTCGCCTACGACATGGTCTATGGCACCGATACGCCGTTCCTGCGCTATGCACGCGCGCATGGTGCCCGCAGTGTCGACGGCATCGGCATGCTGGTCGAGCAGGCCGCCGAGTCGTTCTTCATCTGGCACGGTGTGCGGCCGCAGACCGCGCCGGTCATCGCTCTGCTGAGCAAGGCGTGACCCGGACGATCAAGAGGCAGGACGGTCAACAGCCGGAGCAACACCTGTCGCCCCGCGTGTGGGACAGCGATTCGGCCAAGGCAGTGCGAGCCACGAGTCACCGGTCAGCGGTCACGGGTCACGCCTCATGAAGAGCATTTGGCGGTGGGCGTGGCGCTCCCTGCTCCTCGCGCTGCTTGCCCTCGCGGCGGTGCAGCTCTGGTTCCTGGGGCACATCTGGTACTGGACCGATCACAATCCGGCGTCGACGGCATTCATGCGCGCGCGGCTCGAGATTCTGCGCGAAGAGGATCCGCACGCGCGCCTTGCGCACCAATGGGTTGCGTACAACCGCATCTCGCGGCACCTGAAACAGGCAGTCATCGTCGCCGAGGATGGCAAATTCGCCGCTCACCGCGGCTTCGACTGGGACGAGATGCGCAAGGCCTACCAGCAGAACGTGCGCGAAGGGGAGATCGTGCGCGGCGCCTCGACCATCACCCAGCAGCTTGCGAAGAACTTGTTTCTCTCGGGCGGGCGCTCGTGGTGGCGCAAGGCGCAGGAGGCGGCGATCACGGTAATGCTCGAGACGGTGATGAGCAAGCGGCGGATCCTCGAGATCTACCTCAACGTGATCGAGTGGGGCGAGGGGGTGTACGGCGCGGAAGCTGCGGCGCGCCATCACTACGGCGTCAGTGCCGCCGCGCTCACGGCGGGGCAGGCCGCCCGGCTTGCGGCAATGGTGCCGAGCCCGCGTCGATACAATGCGGGCCAGGAAACCCCATATCTCGCCCGGCGCGCGGCAACGATCCTCGAACGGATGCCTGCCGCCCAGCTTCCGTAGAAAGCCGTTGACGGAGCGTGCCGGTTGTAACAACATGCCGGCCTGCGCTTCGCGCGGCGCGAAGGCGGACCATCTGATTCACTGCAGGGAGTCAACCATGCAACGCAGGCAGTTTCTCGCGGCGCTCGCCGGCACCGGCCTCGCCGGTTTCGCACACGCATTCGAGCCGTCGCGGCTGTGGCTCGCGCAGGCGGCCACGCGCAGTCCCGACGTCATCTTCGTGCCGACGCCGAACAAGGTCGTCGACCGCATGCTGGAGATGGTCAAGGTGACCGCCAAAGACTTGGTCTACGACCTGGGCTGCGGCGACGGCCGGATCGTGATCACGGCGGCAAAGCGCTACGGCGCGCGCGGCGTGGGCGTGGACATCGACCCGGAGCGCATCAAGGAGGCCACCGTCAACGCCAAGGCGGCGGGCGTCGCGGGCAAGGTGACATTCATCCAGGGCGATCTCTTCGAGACCGACATCAGCCCCGCGACGGTCGTGACGCTCTACCTGCTCACCAGCCTCAATCTCAAGTTGAAGCCCAAGCTGCTGAACGATCTCAAGCCGGGCACGCGCGTTGTGTCGCACGCCTTCGACATGGGCGACTGGAAGCCCGAGCAGGAGGACTACGTCGATGGCTCAAACGTTTACATGTGGCGGGTACCGCCGCGCAAGGCGTAGCGTTTCCCGGAGCGCTACCGGCGTTCCCGTTCACAAACAGGTAGTTGGCCTGCGCGGCCGGTCGCGGGATTCCGCCTTTTGGATTGGCAGCTGGCGGGGCTTGACCGCCGCGCAGGCCGGGCATAGTCTGCACGGACACAAAGTCTGTCGTAGCGATCGATCGCAAAGACAATAATCTTCGAGGAATTTCTGGCCACGTCCATGCTGCAGGCGCGCTGGCCTTCGTCACCATTTTCTGTTGAGGAGTAGCCATGGTTGAGCTGAACATCAATGGCCGGTCGCATCGAATCGATGTCGAGCCGGACACGCCCCTGCTGTGGGTCATTCGCGAGCAGGTCGGCCTCACGGGTACCAAGTATGGTTGCGGCGTCGCGCAGTGTGGGTCCTGTACGGTTCACGTCGACGGCGCCGCGGTGCGCTCGTGCGTGATGCCGGTCAGCGCGGCGGCGGGCAAGAGAATCACGACCATCGAGGGCCTGGCCTCGGGCAACGTCCTGCACAAGGTGCAGAAGGCCTGGCTCGATCATGAGGTTCCGCAGTGCGGCTACTGCCAGACCGGCATGATCATGGCGGTGGCGGCGCTCCTCAGGGACAAGCCGCGGCCGACCGACGCCGACATCGACGCGACCATCACCAACATCTGCCGCTGCGGCACGTTCCAGCAGGTGCGTGAAGCGATTCACGCCGCCGCCAAGGCATAAGGGGGAGCCATGATCGACACGCCGAAAATGAATCGCCGCTCCTTCATCATCAGCACCGCCGCCATCGGCGGCGGCCTGGCGCTCGGCCTGCGCCTGCCGCTGGGGCCCGAAGTCGTGCGCGCCGCGGACGGATCGCCGGAAGTCACCGCCTGGGTGGTGATCCGGCCCGACGACACCGTGGTCATCCGGATTGCGCGCTCCGAGATGGGCCAGGGCACGTTGACCGGGCTCGCCCAGCTCGTCGCCGAGGAGCTCGAGTGCAACTGGTCCAAGGTGACGACCGAATATCCGACTCCCGGCCAAAGTGTTGCGCGCAAGCGCGTCTGGGGCGACTTCTCGACCGGTGGCAGCCGCGGCATCCGCGAGTCGCACGACTACGTGCGCAAGGGCGGCGCGGCCGCGCGCGAGATGCTGATCCAGGCAGCCGCCAACCAGTGGAAGGTGCCGGCGTCCGAGTGCAGCGCGGCAAACAGCGTGATCACCCACAAGCCGTCCGGCCGCACCACGACCTACGGCAGGGTCGCGGAAGCGGCGTCGCGGCTCGAGCCGCCGAAGGACGTCAAGCTCAAGGATCCGAAGGACTGGAAGATCGCCGGCAAGCCCCTGGCGCGGCTCGACACCCTCGACAAGCTGACCGGCAAGCAGGTCTACGGGTTCGACTTGAAGCTCCCCGGCATGCTCAATGCCGCGATCAAGGATTGCCCGGTGTTCGGCGGCAAGGTCAAGAGTTTCGATGCCGCCAAGGTGGCGGGCATGCGGGGCGTGAAGAAAGTGGTTCAGGTCGGCGACTCGGCCGTCGCGGTGGTAGCCGATACCTGGTGGCACGCCAAGAAGGCGCTTGACGCACTGCCCATCGTCTGGGACGAAGGCGCCCACGCCAGAGTCTCGAGCGCCACGATCGCGGCCATGCTCAAGGAAGGCCTCGACGCCGAGCAAGCTTTCATCGGCAACCAGAACGGCGATGCGAAGGCCGCGCTTGCCGGCGCAGCGAAGAAGATCGAGGCGGTCTACAGCTATCCCTATCAGAATCACGCGACGATGGAGCCGATGAACGCGACCGCGCGCTACACGCCGGACCGTTGCGAGGTGTGGTGCCCGACGCAGAACGGCGAGGCCGCGTTTGCGGCGACGCTGGCGGCCTCGGGGCTGCCGGCGGACAAGTGCGAGGTCTACAAGATCCACCTCGGCGGCGGCTTCGGGCGGCGCGGCGCATTCCACGACTACGTGACCCAGGCCGTCTTCATCGCAAAGCAGATGCCCGGCACGCCGGTGAAGCTCCTGTGGTCGCGCGAGGAGGACATGGCGCACGGCCACTACCATCCGATCACGCAGTGCAAGCTCACCGGGGCGCTCGACGCGGACGGAAACCTCACCGGCCTGCACATGCGCATCTCCGGGCAGTCGATCCTCACCGTCGTGCGGCCAGCGGCGCTTCAGAACGGGCGCGACCCGGCAACCTTTCAGGGCCTTAGCCCGAAGGGCGAGTTCGCCATCGGCTATACGGTCCCGAACCTGCTGATCGACCACGCGATGCGCAACCCGCACGTGCCGCCGGGATTCTGGCGCGGCGTGAACATCAACCAGAACGCGATCTACCTCGAGTGCTTCATGGACGAGCTTGCCCACGCCGCCGGCCAGGACGCGCTCGAGTTCAGGCGCAAGCTGATGGCGAACCACCCGAAGCATCTCGCGGTGCTGAACGCCGTAGCCGAGCGGGCCGGGTGGGGCAAGCCGGCGCCGAAGGGCGTGCACCGGGGGCTCGCGCAGATGATGGCGTTCAACAGCTACGTGGCGGCATGCGCCGAGATCTCGGTCACAGGCGGCAACAAGGTGCAGATCCACCGCATCGTCGCCGCGACCGATACCGGGCACGCCGTGAATCCGGCGCAGATCGAGCGGCAGATCGCCGGCTCGTTCGTGTATGGCTTGTCGGCGCTCTTCGAACAAGAGTGCACGGTCAAGGACGGCCGCATCGAGCAGGCGAACTTCGACACCTATCCTTCGATGCGCATTGCGCAGATGCCCAAGGTGGAGTCGATCGTCATGCCCTCGGGCGGGTTCTGGGGCGGGGTCGGCGAGCCGACGATCTGTGTTGCCGCGCCGGCGGTGCTCAACGCATTCTTCCGGGCGACCGGCAAGCGCATCCGGTCGGTCCCGCTGAAGAACCACGGAATCGAGCTGGTATAGGGGTTTGACGGAACGAGCTTCGATCGCGGCTGCGGCGCGGGGCCGCGTGCTGCTGAACGCTTGGCAGGCCACGCGGTGAGCACGACCCGACGCGACTTCCTCATTGCGGCCGGCGGCATCGGCTTGGCGAGCGCCGCTGTCAGCGCGCGTGCCACGCCGGCGGCGATGCGGGAAGCGATACGCAAGGTGGCCGGGACGGCCGTGATCCGCCGCGGCAGGGTGAAGCTCGACATCGCCCCGCTGGTCGAGAACGGCCACTCGGTGGCCATGTCGGTCGCGGTCGACAGCCCGATGACCGCGGCCGACCACGTGAAGGCGATCCATGTCTTCACCGAGAAGAACCCGCTGCCCGACGTGATCAGTGTCTTTCTCGGACCGCGCGCCGGGCGGGCCGGCATATCGACCCGTATCCGGCTCGCCGACACGCAGACGGTGATTGCCGTCGCGCAGCTCTCCGACGGCTCCTTCTGGTCCGCCAGTGCCGATGTCATCGTCACGCTTGCGGCCTGCCTCGAGGAACTGACGTGAGGGGGCTGTAACCATGGCGAATGCACTCGTCAACGTTCCCGCCAAGGCGAAGCGCGGCGAGGTGATCGAGGTGAAGACGCTGGTCCAGCACGCGATGGAAACAGGGTTCCGCCGCACCCAGCTGGGCGAGCGGATCCCGCGGGACATCATCACGCGCTTCGTATGCACCTACAACGGCGTCGAGATCCTGCGCGCCGATCTGCATCCCGCGATCGCGGCGAACCCTCTGCTCGCCTTCAGCACCGTGGCGACCGAGAGCGGCACACTCGAGTTCAAATGGACCGGCGACAATGGCTTTTCCCTGACAGAGCGCGCCGCGCTCGTCGTCGAATGAGCGTCCGCTCCGGCGACCCGCGGCCGCTACGCCCTGGCCGGCATTCCTGACGGTCCGCACGGTGTATACGCTTGCTCGAACAGCGTTGCTGGTGATCTTCGCAGGCTGCGCTGCCGTGTCACCCGACGTTGCCGTGCCCTACCGGGTGAGTGGCGACGCGATACGCGAACCGCTCACTCCTGTCGCGGGCGACGCAGCGCGAGGCCGCGACGTGCTGCTGGGGCGCGACGGCAACTGCCTCCTGTGCCACGCGGTCCCGGAGACCGGCGCAAGGTTCATGGGCGACCTCGGCCCGCCGCTCTCGGGAGTGGCGTCGCGGCTCACCGCCGGCCAGTTGCGCCTGCGCATCGTCGACTCCCGGCGCTTGAACCCCGATACCATCATGCCGCCGTATTACAGTACGGACGGTCTTGCGCAGGTGGCCGAGGCCTGGCGCGGCCGGCCCGTGCTGGCGGCGCAACAGGTCGAGGACGTCGTGGCCTACCTCTCGACGTTGCGCTGATGACGGTACTCGCGCACCGCTCGGCCGTCCTGCCCGCGGTTGCGGCGATTCTGGCGGCTTGCGCCTTAGCCGGCGGGTCGCTCGCGGCGGAGCTGCGCCGTCCCGATCCGGTCAAGTCCGGCCTCGAGTTCGCGAGTGCCGACGTGCGCGGCATGCAGGCCGACGACTTCGCCAACCCGGGCATGCTGTGGGTGGCGCGCGGCGAGAAGCTGTGGAGCGAGCCGGCGGGCCGCAGCGGCAAGTCGTGCGCGAGCTGCCACGGCGATGCGGCGAAGAGCATGAAAGGCGTTGCCACGCGCTATCCCCGCATCGACCCTGGCGCCGCGCGCCTCGTCAATCTCGAGGGCCGGATCAATACCTGCCGCAGCCGCCACCAGCAAGCGGAGCCGCTGGCGTACGAAACGGAAGCCTTGCTGTCGCTCACGGCCTACGTCGCGCACCAGTCACGCGGGATGGCGGTCGACGTCGTCATCGACTGGCAGAACCGCCGCAACTACGAGCGGGGGCGCGATCTCTACTATCGGCGCATCGGGCAGATGAATCTCGCCTGCGCGCACTGCCACGAGCAGAACTGGGGCAAGCGCCTGCTTAGCGAAACCATCAGCCAGGGCCACGGTAACGCCTACCCGATCTATCGCTTGGAGTGGCAGGCGGCCGGCTCGCTGCACCGGCGCTTTCGCAGCTGCCTCTACGGCGTGCGCGCGGAAATGCTGCCCGCCGGGAGCGACGAGTACCTGGACTTGGAGCTCTTTCTCGGCTGGCGGGCGCGCGGCCTGCCGGTGGAGACGCCGGGCGTGCGGCGCTAGGAAAGATCTCGATTAAGAGCGTGCCGTGGCGTGAGCGGGGCGCGAGGGCGGTGCAATTTCGGAGGGCTATCGCATCGCCTGGCGGTACCCTCGCTGCGGGAAACCGTGCTCGGCGAGTCGCTAACGCAGGCTCGCATTGATCCGCTCGAGTGCGACCGAGCCCGGGCAGAGCTCGCGCTCCCCCAACTGGTTGAGCGGCGCATCGACCGTGTTGATGTCCTGGTGCAGGTCGGTCGACTTGGGGTCGAGGTACAGCAGCCCCGTCACTACTTCGCCGGCGGCGGCGCGCTCCTGCAGGTAGTTCATGACCTTGATGCGGTTGGTCGGGTCGTAGTCCGCCGCGAGCTTGCGCAGGCGCAGCATCGAGCCGTCGTGCTGTGCGACCTCGATCACCTCGCCCGGCGCGTACTGCGCGGTGATTTCCTCCTTGCCCTCGATGAAGTCGAGCGCGTTGACCGCGGCGTTGTGCTCGCGCACGTAGTCGTAGCTCTTGGTCGACCCCTCGTGGTTGTTGA
>JBFKNN010000041.1:0-18642 GCA_041629335.1 Burkholderiales bacterium
GCAGAGTCGCCGATGGGCGCGACATCGTGCATTTCAAGCGCCGGCCACTGCCGTGAGCCGCCAAACTATGTTAATGTTTCGCCGCGTTTTTCTTGCGCGACGGCGAATCGATCGGTGAGCACCCTGGGCATGGATTTCCCGCAGCGCGAGACGCAGTTCGCCGCGACCGACGCGGGCTTTCTCGTGGTGCTCAAGCGCAATTGCTCGATCTCGCCGCGCGGACTGCTCCTGGTGTTCGCGTTGCTCGCGGCGCTGGCGCTGGGCATCGCGTCGGTGTTCGCGGCGCTGGGCGCGTGGCTCATCCTGCCGTTCGCGGGGCTGGAGCTCGCGCTCCTCGGCGCGGCGTTCTGGCTCACGGCGCGCCACGCCACGGACTACGAGCGCATCGAGCGCAGCCGCGACCGCCTCACGGTGGACGTGAGCGAGGCCGAGCAGCTGCGCCGCTTTGAGCTGGATGCGCGCCGCGCGCGCGTGCGAGTGCAGGAGGGGCGCGTGCTGCTCGATGCGCCGCAGGCACGATTGGAGGTCGGACGGCATCTGGACGCGGCATCGCGCGCCGGATTCGCGGCCGAGCTGGGCAAACGATTGCAGAGTTGATCGGGGAAGGGTCGAAGATGCTGAAGAAGCTGTTAGTCGGCGCGCTGGGCCTGGCGCTGTGCGGCCTGGCGGTGGCCGCGGAGTGGAACCTGCAGCCCGCGGCCTCGAAGATGGCCGAGGACATCCACTGGCTGCACGAGGCCGTCATGGTGCTGGTGGTGGTGCTGTTCGTGGGCGTGTTCGGCTTCATGTTCTGGTCGTGCTACGCGCACCGCAAGTCGGTGGGCCACAAGGCCGAGCAGTTCCACGAGAACACCACCGTCGAGGTGATCTGGACGGTGATCCCGGCGCTGATCCTGGTGCTGATCGCCTGGCCGGTCACCAAGGTGGTGATCGCGCAGAAGGACACCAGCGCCGCCGACCTCACCATCAAGGTCACCGGCATCCAGTGGAAGTGGGCCTACGACTACCTGAAGGGCGAGGGCGAGGGCATCAGCTTCGTGTCCACCCTGACCACGCCGCGCGCGCAGATCGAGAACCGCGAGGCCAAGGGCAAGGACTACCTGCTCGAGGTCGACAACGAGCTGGTGGTGCCGGTGGGCAAGAAGGTGCGCATGCTGACCACCGCCGCCGACGTGGTGCACTCCTGGTGGGTGCCGGCGTTCGGCGCCAAGCAGGACGCGATCCCCGGCTTCATCCGCGACCTGTGGTTCACCGCCACCAAGACCGGCACCTACCGCAGCCAGTGCGTCGAGCTCTGCGGCAAGGACCACGGCTTCATGCCGATCGTGGTGCGCGTGGTGTCGCAGGACGACTACACGAAGTGGGTGGGCGCGCAGAAGGTGCTGCTCGCCAAGGCCGCGGAGGACGAGACCAAGACCTTCACCCTGGCCGAGCTCAAGACGCGCGGCGAGAAGGTGTACGCCGCCAACTGCGTCGCCTGCCACCAGGCGAACGGCAAGGGCGTGCCGCCGGCCTTCCCGCCGCTCGACGGCTCCAAGATGGTGCTCGGCCCGAAGGATGCGCAGATCGACGTGATCCTGAACGGCGTGATGAAGAACGGCACGCCCACGGCGATGGCGGCCTTCGGCAAGCAGCTCTCCAACGTCGAGATCGCCGCGGTGGTCACCTTTACGCGCAATAACTGGGGCAACAGCACCGGCGAGGCCGTGCAGCCCGCCGACATCAAGGCCCGGAGGAAATAGCGATGAGCGCAGTCGTAGACACCCACGGACACGGACACGAGCACGGCCATGGCGACCACCATGGCGGCTACGGCGGCATCATGCGCTGGGTCACCACCACCAACCACAAGGACATCGGCACGATGTACCTGTGGTTCAGCTTCATCATGTTCATGGTGGGCGGGATCATGGCGCTGGTCATCCGCGCCGAGCTGTTCTCGCCGGGACTGCAGATCGTCGACCCGGACTTCTTCAACCAGATGACCACCATGCACGGCCTGATCATGGTGTTCGGGGCGATCATGCCGGCGTTCGTCGGCTTCGCCAACTGGCTGATCCCGATGCAGATCGGCGCGCCCGACATGGCGTTCGCGCGCATGAACAACTGGTCGTTCTGGATCCTGCCGTTCGCCGGGGCGCTGCTCATCATCTCGTTCTTCGTGCCCGGCGGCGCGCCCGGCGTGGGCTGGACGCTCTACGCGCCGCTCACCGTGCAGATGGGCGTCGGCATGGACCTCACCATCTTCGCCGTGCACCTGCTCGGCATGAGCTCGATCATGGGCTCGATCAACATCGTCACCACCATCCTCAACATGCGCGCGCCGGGGATGACGCTGATGCGCATGCCGCTGTTCGTCTGGACCTGGCTGATCACGGCGTACCTGCTGATCGCGGTGATGCCGGTGCTCGCCGGCGCGGTCACCATGACGCTCACCGACCGGCACTTCGGCACCAGCTTCTTCAACGCCGCGGGCGGCGGCGACCCGGTGCTCTACCAGCACATCTTCTGGTTCTTCGGCCACCCCGAGGTGTACATCATCGCGCTGCCCGCGTTCGGCGTGGTGTCGCAGATCCTGCCCGCGTTCTCGAGGAAGCCGCTGTTCGGCTACGCCTCGATGGTGTATGCGACTTCCGCCATCGCCATCCTGTCGTTCATCGTCTGGGCGCACCACATGTACACGGTGGGCATGCCGGTGACCGGGCAGCTGTTCTTCATGTACGCGACCACGCTGATCGCGGTGCCCACCGGCGTCAAGGTGTTCAACTGGGTGGCGACGATGTGGAAGGGCTCGCTCACCTTCGAGACGCCGATGCTGTTCGCGCTGGGCTTTCTGTTCCTGTTCACGCTCGGCGGCTTCACCGGGCTGGTGCTGTCGATCGTCCCGGTGGACGTGCAGCTGCACGACACCTACTACGTGGTGGCGCACTTCCACTACGTGATGGTCGCGGGCGCGCTGTTCTCGGCGTTCGCCGGCATCTACTTCTGGCTGCCCAAGTGGACCGGGCGCATGTACGACGAGACCCTGGGCAAGTGGCACTTCTGGCTGTCGCTCGTCTTTTTCAACGTGACCTTCTTCGTGCAGCATTTCCTGGGCCTCGCGGGCATGCCGCGCCGCATCCCGGATTACGCAGTGCAGTTCACCGAGTTCAACATGATCTCGTCGATCGGGGCGTGGGGCTTCGGCCTGGCGCAGCTCCTGTTCCTCTACATCGTGGTGAAGACGATCATTAGCGGCGAGAAAGCGGCGGACAAGCAGTGGGAGGGTGCCGACAGCCTGGAGTGGACGGCGCTGCCGTCGCCGGCTCCGTACCACACCTTCGAGACGCCGCCGGTGATCAAGTGATAATGGCCGACGAACGCGATGTCCGGCGCAACAAGCGCGTAACGGCGCTCGTTTTGTGGTCGATCGTGGCGTTCTTCTTCTTTGCGGTGATCGCCAAGTACCTTTGGCTCGTCCCATGAAAAAGCAGCGCGCGAACCGGCAGATGCTGGCCAAGCTCACGGTGTTTGCCGTGTTCATGTTCGGCTTCGGCTTCGCGATGGTGCCGTTCTACCAGGCGTTCTGCGAAGTGACCGGCATCAACGATTTCATCCGGCCGGCCGGCGCGGTGAAGAACACCCAGGTCGATAGCGCGCGGTGGGTGACGCTGGAGCTCGACGCCAACGTCCACGGCATGCCGTGGGAGTTCCGCCCGCTCACCCGCAGCGTGCGCTTCCACCCGGGGGAGATGGTGCAGGTCATGTACGAGGTCCGTAACATCGGATCTGCACCGATGGTCGGGCAGGCGATCCCGAGCTACGGTCCGCAGGTCGCGTCCCGGCACGTAAACAAGCTCGAATGCTTCTGCTTCAAGCAGCAGGCGCTCGCAGTGGGCGAGACGCGGCAGATGCCGGTGCAGATCGTGATTGACGCGGGCCTGCCGAAGGAAATCAACACCGTCACGCTGTCCTACACGTTCTTCGAGGTGGCCGGAAAGAGTGCCGGGGCGGGCAAGGACGGGGCAGGATAGCGCGGTGGAGGCGACTTGCATGAAGGCTTCTCCGCTGCAGGCACTGCGCATGGTGCTGTCGGCTTTCCTCGGAATCCGCGGGAAAGGTGACGAAGAGCAGGCGCAGGTCACCCCGATTCAAATTATTGCCGTCGCCGTCATTGCCGCCGCGCTGTTCGTGGGCGGCATCGTCACGGTGGTGCGGCTGGTTACGGGATAGACGAACAAGGGAATGAGGAGAATCCGATGACGCAGCAAAGCGACCACTATTATCTGCCGGCGCCGTCGACATGGCCGATCAAGGCCTCGATCGCGATCGGCCTGCTCGGCTTCGGCGCCGCGCTGAGCGTGAATCACCTGACGCTCGGATACGTTCTGCTGGGCCTGGGATTCCTCGCGCTGTTTTACATGTTCGCGGGCTGGTTCACGACGGTCGCGCACGAGTCCGAGGCGGGCATGTACAACAAGCAGGTCGACGTTTCCTTCCGCTGGGGCATGGGCTGGTTCATCTTCTCCGAGGTGATGTTCTTCGCCGTGTTCTTCGGCACGCTGTTCTACATGCGGGTGATTTCGGTGCCGGACCTGGCGAGCTTCGTGCACCAGGAGTTCGCCTGGCCCGGATTCAAGGCGGACTGGCCCGCGTCGGGACCCGGCATCAAGGAGCATTTCACGCCGATGGGCGCCTGGGGCATCCCCGCGCTCAACACGCTGCTGCTGCTGTCGTCCGGCATTACCGTGACCTGGGCGCACTGGGGCCTGCTCAGGAACAACCGGCAGCAGTTGATCTGGGGTCTGGCGATGACCATCGCGCTCGGCATGATCTTCCTCGGCTTCCAGGTTTACGAATACGGCCATGCCTACGCCGACCTCAATCTCAAGCTGACCACGGGCGCCTACGGCGCGACGTTCTTCATGCTGACCGGCTTCCACGGCTTTCACGTGACCGTCGGCACGATCATGCTGTGGGTGATCCTGTTCCGCTGCGTCGCCGGGCACTTCAGGCCCGAGCAGCATTTCGGCTTCGAGGGCGTGGCATGGTACTGGCACTTCGTCGATGTGGTGTGGCTGCTGCTGTTCGTATTCGTCTACTGGCTATAAGCAAGCCGACAAGAAAACAACAATACGACGACAACAACGAGGCGCGTCGGGAATAAAGGGGGAGGCCCCGTCAGTAGGAGAACGACGCCGCACCGCGGGTGCGGCGTTTTTTTTCGCGAGCGTCGCCGCGCGGGCCAATTGCGCGGCGCGGCGCCTAGAGGCGGGTGGTGATGAAGCCGAAATGGAACCCGAGCATCAGCAGCACGAAGAGCGTGACCGAGAGGGCGACGCGGAGGGTCAGCGCTTTCGCGGTGCGGTCCGTGGTGCCGCGGTCCTTGATCAGGTAGTAGAGCGCGGAGCCCAGGCTGCCCACGATGAAGATGACGAACAGGATGACGAGAATCTTCATGGCCGTAACTCAACGTCCAGTGTAAAGGAAGGAGCGGCGCGGTGCCATTGTTATCGCTCGGCGGATTCGAGCTGCGGCCGCGGCTCTGGCCGACACTCGCCGCGGTCGCGGGCGTCGTTCTGACGGTCGCGCTGGGCGAGTGGCAGCTCGGCCGCGCGGCCGAGAAGCAGGCGCTGCAGGACCGCTATATCGAGCTCTCGCGGCAGCCGCCGGTGCGCCTCGGCGCGCACGAGATCCAGCCCGAGGATGTCGCGTTGCGGCGCGTCGAGGTGCGCGGCCGGTTCGAGCCCGAGCACACGATCTTTCTGGACAACCGGATATACAACAGGTTTCCCGGCTATCACGTAGTGATGCCGTTACGCATATCGGGCTCGAGTCGTCACGTGCTGGTCAACCGCGGCTGGATCGCCGCGACGCGCGACCGCGCGAGCCCGCCGCCGGTTCATACCCCGCCCGGGGAAGTGGTGGTGCAGGGCGTCGCCACCCACCCGAGCGACCGCTATCTCGAGCTCTCGTCCGAGGTGGTCGAGGGCCGGGTCTGGCAGAATCTTGCGCTGGAGCGCTATCGCGCAGCCACCCGGCTCGACGTGCTTCCGGTGATGATCCTGGAGGACGAGAAGGCCCAGGACGGGCTCGTCCGTGACTGGCCCCCTCCCGATTACGGGCGCAATACGCATCTCGCGTACGCGTTTCAGTGGTTCGCCCTTTCGATCGCCATCGCCGTTTACTATCTGGTGACCAATGTCCGAAGACGCGCAAAAACCGGCTAACCGCACGACCCTGTGGCTGATCCTGGCGGTTTGCGTGGCACCGTTCGTCGCATCGATCGGCGCCTATCTGCTGTGGGAGCCTGAGAAGCAGGTGAATTATGGCGAGCTTCTGCCGCCGCGCCTGCTCGCGCCGGCCAGGCTGACGCTGACCGACGGCACGTCATTCGAGCTCGCGCAGCTCAGGGGAAAATGGATCTTCGTGACTGCCGATGCGGGCGGCTGCGACGAATATTGCCGCCAGAAGTTGTGGAAGATCCGCCAGGTGCGCCGGGCACAGGGCAAGTACATGGAGCGGATCGAGCGTGTATGGCTGGTCACCGACGGCGCCACGCCGGATCCGCGGATGCTCAAGGAATACGAGGGCACTTACGTCGCGGTCGCTGCCGGCAGCCCGATCCTGGCCGAGTTGCCGTTCGACGGGGCCCGGCGCGACCACATCTACCTGGTCGACCCGCTCGGCAACCTGATGATGCGCTGGCCGAAGGACGCCGACCCGAGCCGCATGCGCAAGGATCTGGTCCGGTTGTTGAAAGTGTCCCAGATCGGCTGAGCCCGGCACCCGGCGCGCGGCTTTTGCCGGGCGCGGCGGTGATGATAAAATCGCACCCTTTCGCAGAGAGTCCGGCAACGATGTCTTCTGTAGTCACAGGTCACCCGCTTGCGGCGCGCGTGCAGCAGTTCTACCAGCTGACCAAGCCGCGCGTGGTCTCGCTCATCGTGTTTACCGCGGTGATCGGCATGTTCCTCGCGACCCCCGGGATGGTGCCGGCCCAAGCCTTGCTCGCGGGCACGCTCGGCATCGCCCTGGTCGCCGGCGCGGCGGCAGCGGTGAACTGCCTGGTCGAGCAGAAAGTCGACGCGCTGATGACGCGTACCCGTGCGCGCCCGCTGCCGCGCGGTCAGATCACTTCCCTCGAGACGCTGGTTTTTGCCGGGACCGTCGGTGGTATCGGCCTCGCGATGCTCTACCACTGGGTCAACGCGCTAACGATGTGGCTGACGCTGGCCACGTTCGTCGGCTACGCCGTCATCTATACCGTGCTGCTGAAGCCGAACACGCCGCAGAACATCGTGATCGGCGGCGCGTCTGGCGCCATGCCGCCGGTGCTCGGCTGGGCGGCGGTCACGGGCGAGGTGTCGGCCGAAGCGCTCACGCTGTTTCTCATCATCTTTGCCTGGACGCCGCCGCACTTCTGGGCGCTCGCCCTCTATCGCAAGCTCGACTATGTCAAAGCCGGATTTCCCATGCTGCCGGTGACGCACGGCGACAAATACACCCGGCTGCACGTGCTGCTTTACACGATCATCCTGTTCGCCTGCGCGATGCTGCCGTTCGTGGCGCGCCTGAGCGGGTTCATCTACCTTGCCGCGGCGATCGCGCTGACGTCGGTGTTCCTGTATTACGCGATCAAGCTCTATGTCGATTACAGCGACGCACTGGCGCAGCGGACGTTCCGCTACTCGATCTTCTACCTGACCGCGCTGTTTGCCGCGCTCCTGGTTGACCACTATCTCAAGTTCTAGTCCGGCCCGAGCCGGGAGCGGCGTGAGGCGATTTCTCGCGGTGGGGCTGCTGGCGCTGTGCGCGGGCCTGCTTGGTGCGTGCGGCTCCGACGCGCCGAAGTTCAAGCTGACCGATCTCACGGGCGCGCCCTTTGGCAAGGAACTGAGTCTTACCGACCATAACGGCAAGCCGCGCACGCTCGCGGATTTCAGCGGCAAGGTGGTGGTCGTGTTCTTCGGCTTCGTCCACTGTCCCGACGTGTGCCCGACCACGCTCGCCGAGCTCGCGCTCGTCACAAAGGAACTGGGTGCGGACGCAGGCGGGCTGCAGGTGCTGTTCGTGACCGTGGACCCCGAGCGCGATACGCCCGAGGTGCTCGCCAAGTACGTCACCGCATTTCATCCCTCGTTCCTCGGGCTCCACGGCGATGCGGCGGCCACCGGGCGCGCGGCCCAGTCGTTCAAGATCTTCTACCGCAAGCAGCCGCTCGACGGCGGCAGCTATACCGTCGATCACTCGGCCGGAACCTACATCCTCGACCAGCAGGGGCGGCTGCGGCTGTTTGCCCAGTACGGCGCCGGCGCGCCCGCACTGCTGCACGATATCCGCCTGCTGCTCAACGCTTCCTAGCGGGGGCGCCGCGGCCGGCCAGCGCGCTGCACGGCGCCTCGTACGGAATGAGGACGGCCCTCGGGCGGCTGCGCAGGAGCGGAAGACCGTGCGGCGCGGAGGGTGGGCCAACGGGCCCGCACCAGAAAGAAGCCCCGGCAAGCCGGGGCTTCTTGTCGTGATCGTTCGAACCGGTGTTACGCCGCGGCGGCAATCACGTTCTTCATCCTGGAGAGCGCCTTCACCTCGATCTGGCGGATGCGCTCGGCGGAAACGCCGAACTCGTCGGCGAGCTCGTGCAGCGTCAAGGGCTGCTTCTCCTCGAGCCAGCGCGCCTCGATGATGCGGCGGCTTCGTTCGTCGAGGTTCTCCAAAGCTTTCCTGAGTCCCGC
Source organism: Burkholderiales bacterium (assembly GCA_041629335.1). Taxonomy (GTDB): domain Bacteria; phylum Pseudomonadota; class Gammaproteobacteria; order Burkholderiales; family SG8-41; genus JBFKNN01. Next base: position 8,715 of record JBFKNN010000041.1, read on the forward strand.
GCCGCGCCGGCTGGCGGTTTCCTCGTGCTCGAGCAGCGCTCCCGGCTCGGCATCTTCCGCCGCAAGATACGCGATCGGCGCAAAGCTCTCGGCCTCGTCGGTGCCGAGCGGCTCGAGCGCGACGTCCTGGCCGGTCAGGCGTGTTTCCATTTCGACCACTTCCTCGGGCTTCACGCCGAGCTGCTGAGCCACCGCCTTGACGTGCTCGACGCCCATCGTGTTGAGGCTCTGCTTCAGGCTGCGCAGGTTGAAGAACAGCTTGCGCTGCGCCTTGGTGGTCGCGATCTTGACGATGCGCCAGTTGCGCAGGATGAATTCGTGGATCTCGGCGCGGATCCAGTGCACGGCAAACGACACGAGCCTCACGCCGCGCTCCGGATCGAAGCGCTTGACGGCCTTCATGAGCCCGATATTGCCTTCCTGGATAAGGTCGGCGTGCGGCAGCCCGTAACCCAGGTAGCCGCGCGCCACCGCCACCACCACCCGCAGGTGGGACACCACGAGCTCACGCGCTGCGTCGAGATCGTCGTGGTCCCGTAACCGGCGTGCCAGCGCCCGCTCCTGCTGGACCGTGAGGATCGGGAAGCGGTTTACCGTCTGGATATAACTCTCCAGACTGCCGGTGGCGGACGGGATCGATAATGCGTAGCTGGTCATTCGGTAACTCCCTTGTTGAAGCCGAGTTTAGCACTCTTGATATCAGAGTGCCAAGGGGGTAGAAAGTTCCACCGGGACAATGGGTTAACCTCCACGCCGCGGTCCGGAAAATGGCCTCGAAACAAGTGCCTAGCGAAGTGCTGGGTGCGTGTTCACCGCGGATCGATCTCGGCCAGGTGCCGGCCGACCGAGAGCCAGGCACCGAACCAGCCGAGCCACGCGGCGAAGCCGAGCAGGCTGGCGCTGTCGCTCCCGGCGAGGTGCCGTATCTCAAGGCCGGTACCATAGAGCCGCGACAGGTCGGCCAGCCCGTGGTTGAGCAGCACCACCACGGCCCATACGATCGCCCACGCCGCCAGCCCGCCCGCCAGCCCCAGCACGGCCCCGTAGTAGAGGAACGGCCGGCGGATGAACGGGTCGGTCGCGCCGATCAGCTTGGAGACCTCGATTTCCTGGCGCTGGGTGAGGATCTGCAGGCGGATGGTGTTGAACGTGATCGCGATGAGGGCAAATGCAAGCAGTGTTGCCAGCAACAGGACCGCGATGCGGCCGAGGCGAAGCGCCGCGGCGAGCCGGTTGGCCCACGCCGAGTCGAGCTGGACATGACCGACCTCGGGCCAGGCGCTGAACGCGTCGCGCAGCCGCTCCAGCGCCTCGGGCGAGCTGTCCCCGGCGTCCACCACGAACGCATCCGGCAGCGGGTTACGGCCCAGACTGCCGACGATATCGCCCAGTCCGGTGCTTGCCTTCAAGTCGGCGAGCGCCTGATCGCGTGGCACGTGGCTGAACTTGCGCACTCCCGGATGTTGTCTGAGCCGGTCCTCGATGCGCGCCGCGTCGGCGCTGGTGGCGTCGAGCCTCAGGAACACTGAGAGTTGGGGATCGGTAGCCAGATCGCGCGCCAGCGTCTGCAGGTTGACAAGCCCGACGTAGAAACCGACCGGCAGCGCGAGCGCGATGCCGATAACCCCGATATTGAGCAGGCTCGCAACGGGGGCGCGCGCGAGGCGGGCCACGGTGCCGGCGAGCGTGCGCGCATGCTGTGCGAGCCACGTCGTCATGGTGCATCTCCCGGCGTCGTGGCGGCGAGCTCGCCGTTCCTGAGCGCGAGCAGGCGCGGCTCGAGGCGCGCCGCCAGATCCTCGTCGTGGGTAGCGATCACCACCGTCACGCCGACCTGGTTGAAGGACTTGAACAGCTCGCCCAGCTCGTTGGCATGGCCGGTGTCGAGGTTGGCGGTGGGCTCGTCCGCCAGCAGGATCGACGGCCGGTGCACGATGGCGCGCGCAATGGCGAGGCGCTGCTGTTCCCCGCCGGACAATGTAATCGGATTGGCTTTCTCACGTCCGAGCAGGCCGACCTTGTCGAGAGCGGCGCGTACCCGCCGCGCGGCCTCGCGACGCTCGTAGCCATTGATGTTGAGCGGCAGCATGACGTTCTCGAATACATTGCGGTCGAACAGCAGCTTCTGGTCCTGGAAGATCAATCCGAAATTGCGGCGCAGAAAGGGAATGGCGCGCGGCCGCAGCGCACCGACGTTCTGGCCGTTCACGATAACGGTGCCGCTGGTGGGCCGCTCGATCGCGGTCATGAGCTTGAGCAGCGTGCTTTTGCCGGCGCCGGAGTGGCCGGTCACGAACGTCATCTCCCCGTCGGGTATGGTGAAGCTGACATTGCGCAGCGCCTCGTAGCCGCCGGGGTAGCGTTTGTAGACTTTGCTGAACGAGATCATCGGGTGGATTTTGACCCGCGAGGCGCGGGAAGGCGCAGGGCGGATTGCACGGGATGCAAATGCTCCTTGCCGTCTACGGCCGGCACCCTCAATCCAGCAACGCCTTCACGAAATCTCCGGCGTCGAAGGGACGCAGGTCGTCCAGGCCTTCGCCAACACCGATAAAACGCAGCGGTATCGGCTTCGCGCGCGCTATGGCGGCGATTACGCCGCCCTTGGCGGTGCCGTCGAGCTTGGTGAGGACCAGCCCGCTCACCCCAAGCGCCTCGTCGAAGGCCCTGACCTGGGCGAGCGCGTTCTGGCCGGTGTTGGCGTCGAGCACCAGCAGGATCTCGTGCGGTGCGCCCGGCAGCGCCTTGCCGATGACGCGCTTCACCTTCTTGATCTCTTCCATCAGGTGGAGCTGGGTCGGCAGGCGCCCGGCGGTATCGGCCAGCACGATGTCGATGCCGCGCGCCGTGGCCGCATGAATCGCGTCGAATATCACTGCAGCCGCGTCGCCGGATTGCTGCGTGATGACGGTCACGTTGTTGCGCTCGCCCCACGCCATCAACTGCTCCCGCGCCGCCGCGCGAAACGTGTCCCCGGCGGCAAGCAGCACTTTGTGGCCCGCGAGCTGGAAATAGTTCGCGAGCTTGCCGATGGAGGTCGTCTTGCCGGAGCCGTTGACCCCGACCAGCATGATCACGAACGGCCGGTGTGTCTTGACGTCGAGGGGCACGGCGATCGGCTCGAGCAGTTCGAGCAACGCATTGTGCAGTGCCTGCTTGAGCTCGCCCGCATCGGTGAAGCCCTCGCGCCGCGCGCGGCCGCGCAGCCCGTCGAGCAGCGCCTGAGTGGCCGCCACGCCCAGGTCGGAGGTGAGCAGCACCGACTCGAGCTCTTCGTAGAATGCCTCATCGAGCTTGCGTCCCGCTCCGAACAGGCCCGAGAGCCGGGTGCCGAGCTGCTGGCGCGTCCTGGCCAGCCCCTGCTTGAGGCGGCCGAACCAGCCGCCGGAGCCGGCATCCGGCGCGCGCGACTTGGGGAAACTAAGCATGGTGTCGATGGTCAGAGGTTCGAGAGGTTGTCCGAACCGGTGCGGCGAACAGACGCATGTACGAAAACTCCGCGCTCGGTCCTTGGTTTTGTTTACAATTCTAGCCTGAAATTCAACCTGATTGAGAACGGCTACGGAATTCTGATGAGTGCAGCGCGAAGCTTGTGGCGTGCCGCGACCTGTGCGGTGATATGGGCGGCGCTGGCGTTGAGCGGTGCGGCCGCGGCGGCCGGTGCGGTGGAAACCGCGCTCGGCAACGGCATGCGCGTCATCGTCAAGCCCGATCACCGCGCGCCCGTGGTTGTGTCGATGGTGTGGTACAAAGTCGGCAGCGTGGACGAAGTGACCGGCGCGACCGGCGTTGCGCACGTGCTCGAGCACATGATGTTCAAGGGCACCCGCTCGATCCCGAACGGCGCGTTCTCCCGCATGATCGCGGCCGCGGGGGGGCGCGATAACGCCTTCACCAGCAAGGACTACACTGGCTATTTCCAGACGTTGCACAAGTCGCAGCTCGAGCTCTCGCTCAAGCTCGAAGCCGACCGCATGGTCAACCTCGTGCTGTCGCCGGAAGAGTTTGCGAAGGAGCTGAGAGTGGTCATGGAAGAGCGGCGCTGGCGCACCGATGACCGCCCGCGCTCGCTGGTGTACGAGCAACTGATGGCGTCCGCATTTGTTGCTCACCCGTACCGCAATCCGATCATCGGATGGATGAACGATCTCGAGAGTATGCGCGTCGAGCAGGCGCGCGAATTCTACGAGCGCTGGTACGCGCCGAACAACGCGATCCTGGTGATCGTTGGCGACGTGCGCCCGGAGGACGTTTTCGCGCTGGCGGAGAAGCATTTCGGCCGCATCCCGGGCAAGACGCTGCCCGAGCGCCCGCCGCGGGATGATCCGCCGCAGCTGGGGCCGAAGCGCCTCGTGATCCGGGCGCAGGCCGAGCTGCCGTACCTGCTGATGGGGTTTCGCGTGCCGACGTTGCGCGATCCCGAGCGGGAGTGGGAGCCGTTTGCGCTCGAGATGCTGGCGAACGTGCTCGACAGCGGGGACGCGGCACGGCTGCCGCGGCGGTTGGTGCGGGGCGAGCGGCTGGCGAATTCGGCGGGCGCCGGCTACGACGGTATCGGACGCGGCCCGGGCATGTTCTACCTGAGCGGCGTCCCCACGCCCGGCCGCACGGTCGTAGAGGTGGAGGCCGCGCTGCGGCGGGAGCTGAAGCAGATCGCGGACGAAGGCGTGTCGCCGGACGAGCTGACGCGAATCAAGGCGCAGGCCGTCGCCGCGCACGTCTATGAACGGGACTCGATGTTCTTCCAGGCGCGGCAGATCGGCACCCTGGAGACCGCCGGGCTCTCGCACCGGACCGTGGACCTGTATCTGGAAAAGCTGCGGGCGGTAACGGCCGAGCAGGTGCAGCAGGTGGCGCGCAAGTATTTCGTCGACGAACGGCTGACCGTGGCCACGCTCGACCCGCAGCCGCTCGAAGGAAAGCGAGCGGCGCCGCCGCCGATGGGATTGCGCCATGCACCGTAACGCATTTCTCCCGTGGCTCATCGGGGCGCTGCTGTGGGTGGCGGGCAGCGCGCATGCCATTCTGCCGATACAGCACTGGCAGACGGCGAGCGGCGCGCGCGTGTACTTCGTCGAGAACCACGACCTGCCGATGTTCGACCTGTCGGTCGAATTTCCCGGCGGCGCGGGGTTCGATACCAAGGAAAAGTCCGGCGTGGCGAGCATGACCAACCACCTGTTGCGGCGCGGGGCGAACGGGATGGATGAAGACGAAATCGCGCGCCGGCTGGCGGACGTTGGCGCACAACTCGGCGGGCGGTTCGGCACCGACAGTGCCGGTCTCGCGCTGCGCAGCCTTTCGGCCCCCGCCGAGCGCGAGCAGGCGCTCGATGTGTTCACGCGCATCCTGACCGCGCCCGAATTTCCGCACTCCGTGCTCGACCGCGAGAAGGTGCGCTTGATCGCCTCGCTCAAGGAAGCGGACACCAAGCCCGATACCATCGCGTCGCGCACGTTCCACCGCCTGGTCTATCGCGATCACCCGTACGCGCTGCGTGCGGCAGGCGAGCCGGAGACGGTGAACCGCATCGCCCGCCAGGATCTGATCGACTTCTATCACCGCCACTACGCGGCCCGGCACGCTGTCGTGGCGCTGATGGGCGATCTCACCCGCGACCAGGCCGCCGCGATTGCGGAACGGGTCACCAGCGGGCTGCCGCGGACCGAGCGACCGGATCTGGGGCTGCCCCCGGTGCCGGAACTGCGCGTCGGGACGACCGAGGCTGTCGCGCACCCGGCAACCCAGGCGCACATCCTGATCGGCGCACCCGGAATGCGCCGCGACGATCCCGATTATTTCCCGCTGTTCGTCGGCAACTATATCCTCGGCGGCGGCGGATTCGTCTCGCGCCTGAACGAGGAAGTGCGCCAGAAGCGCGGCCTCGCCTATTCGGCCTACAGCTATTTCTCGCCGCTGCGCCGTGAGGGCCCGTTCGTGATCGGCATGCAGACCCAGCGCGAGCAGGCCGCGCTCGCGCTCGAGGTGGTGCGCACGACGCTGCGTGAATTCCTCGAGAAGGGGCCGACCGAGAAAGAGCTCACGGCAGCCAAGCAGAACATCATCGGCGGCTTCCCGCTGCGCATCGACAGCAATCGCAAGATCCACCAGTACCTCGGGCTGATCGGCTTCTACGGTCTGCCGCTCACCTACCTTGAGGAGTTCATCAAGAACGTCGAGCGCGTGACCGTGGCCGGCGTCCAGGACGCATTCGCCCGGCGCATCGACCCGGAGCGGCTGGTGACGGTGGTGGTGGGGTCCGCACCGTCGCTCGCACAGGCCGCTCAATAGCGCATGCGCGCGGTCGTCGTCTCCGCTTCCCGCCGCCGGGACAGCGGTTCGACGGGCGCGCGGTGTGCATCGGGCGGGTCGGCATGAGCCGCAACCAGGTGCGCATCATCGGCGGTGCCTGGCGCAGCCGTATCATCCGTTTCCCGCCGAAACAGCCACTGCGGCCCACGCCCGATCGCGTGCGCGAGACGGTGTTCAACTGGCTGGGACAGGATCTGACCGGCCGAAGCTGCCTCGATCTGTTTGCGGGCAGCGGAGCGCTCGGGTTCGAGGCCGCATCGCGCGGCGCGCGGCGCGTGGTGATGGTCGAGGACGATCGCGCCTGCTGCAGGGCGCTCAACGCCAGCCGCGACGAGCTTGCGGCCGCGTCGGTGGAACTCAAGTGCGCGGATGCGCTAGAATTTCTGCGACGCGGCGAGGAGCGCTTTGACATCATATTTCTCGACCCGCCGTTCCGGGCCGGCTTTTGGCCGCGGCTCGTCCCGCTGCTGCCGCGTTGCATGACCCCCGGCGCGCTGGTCTACCTTGAGGGCGCCGACGCGCCCGAGATTCCCGTTGGCTGGGAAGTCGTGAAGCAGGGCCGGGCCGGGCAGGTGCGATTTCAACTCCTGAAACGGACAGAACATGAACAACAAGGCGGTGTACCCGGGGACGTTTGATCCCATCACGCTGGGGCACGAGGACCTGGTGCGGCGCGCGGCGCGCTTGTTCGACACCGTGATCCTGGCGGTCGCCGACAGCCGCGCCAAGCGGCCGTTCTTTGCGCTGGACGAGCGCGTCGACATGGCGCGCGAAGTGCTGAAGGACATGCCCAATGTCGAGGTCATGGGCTTCTCCGGGCTGCTGATGGAGTTCGTGCGTTCCCACAATGCGCGCGTGGTTGTGCGGGGCCTGCGCGCGGCGTCGGACTTCGAGCACGAGTTTCAGCTCGCCGGGATGAACCGCGGGCTGTATCCCGATGTCGAAACGGTGTTCCTGACCCCGGGCGAGCAGTTCATGTTCATTTCGGCCACCATCGTGCGCGAAATCTCGGTGCTGGGCGGCGACGTGAGCAAGTTCGTTCCCGCGCCGGTGGCGAAGCGCCTGGCGGCCAAGATCAAGCAGCTCGGCGGAAGATAGAGGTATCCGCCAATGGCGCTGATGATCACCGACGAGTGCATCAATTGCGATGTGTGCGAGCCCGAGTGCCCGAACAACGCAATCTCCGCCGGCGAGGAAATCTACGTCATTGACCCGGCGAAGTGCACCGAATGCGTCGGCCACTTCGACGAGCCGCAGTGCCAGAAAGTCTGCCCGGTCGACTGCATTCCGCTGAATCCCGACGTCGTGGAGACGAAGGAACAGCTCTACGAGAAGTACCTGAAGCTGACTAAAGAAGAAGTGTGACGGGTGACAAGTGACGAAAATCTGCGGCGCCGCGGAATTCGCGAAGAACGCGTAGTCTAACTGCCGTCACTCGTCACTCGTCACTCGTCACTCGTCACCCGTCACGCCTTCTGACACTTGGGGCAGTAGAACGTCGAGCGCTGACCCTGCCGGATCTCCCGGATCGCGGCGCCGCAGCGCGGGCACGGACAGCCTGCGCGGTCGTACACCATGAACTGGCTCTGGAAGTTGCCGGCCATGCCGTCGCTGCCGACATAGTCGCGCAGGCTGCTGCCCCCCGCGTCGATCGCCAGCGCCAGCGTTTGCTTGACCGCCTTGACCAGGCGCTCGCAGCGCGCGCGCCCGACGCGGCGCGCCGGATTTCGCGGATTGATGCCGGCGCGGAACAGCGCCTCATTGGCGTAGATGTTGCCGATGCCTGCTACGGTGCGGCTGTCCATCAACACGAGCTTGATCGCGGCACTGCGGCCGCGCGTCGCACGATAGAGCGTAGCGCCGTCGAACTCCGGGCCGAGCGGCTCGGGGCCGATCCCGGCAAGCAGCGCATGGTCAAGCGCAGTGCCCTCGCGCCACAGCACCAGCCCGAAGCGGCGGGGATCGCGCAACCGCACCACCGTGCCGTTCTCCAGCACCAGGTCGAAATGATCGTGCGGGCCGGGCGGCGTCGCGTCGTCGACCACCCACAGCCGTCCGGACATGCCCAGATGCAGGATCAGCGTGCCGCCTCTTCCCGTTCTGGTGCGGGTGTCCGGCACTGCGCTGTCGGCAGCCGGCGCCGATTCGCCTGGTCGCATCCCCGCTCGAAGCGGGGCCCCTGCTTCCCGGCTCACGTCGCTGCCGCCGCAAGTGATAAGCAGGTACTTGCCGCGGCGCGCGACCCCGGAAACCGTGGCGCCTGCGAGAAGGCGCGGCAACGCACGCGGGACGGGCTGCCGCAGCGCGCGGTTGCGCACGACGGCGGCGCGGATGCGCTGGCCGACGAGCAGCGGCGCGAGGCCGCGGCGCGTCGTCTCCACCTCGGGCAGCTCAGGCATGGATCATCAGTCCACGAGTGCGCGACAAGAAGGGCTCAACCGCCAAGACCGCCAATAAGGGCTGTTGAATCAAAAAATCAGAAACTTCCCGGGCTCGGTATCCCGACGGTTCAAGATGAATCCTATCAATCATCGTCTCTTGGCGGTCTTGGCGGTTCGAATTGATTTTGATCCATCACCTCTTACTGGCGGCTTGGTGGTCCGCAGGCAAAGCGTAACGGACATGCGGCGGGTTCAGCGCGGCGTCGCCCCGGGAGCGGTGAGCAGGCGGCGAGCGCTGGCCGCAGGGAAGGTGTACTCGACCTCAAGGCCGCGGTGCCGCAGCACGAGCGCCGGATCACGCTGCACCACCTCGAGCGACACCGCCGCGCCATCCTTGAACCGGAGGCGGATGGTGGCGAGCGCGGGACGCGCGGTGGCCTGAGCCACGTACACCGCGGCGGCAAGACGCCAGTCGTCGGCAAAGCGGTTGAGGTCGTCCTGGCTCATCCCGTCACGCGCCGGCGCAATGGTCCAGCCGGCCTCACCGCGCACGAGCGTGAATTCCGGCAGCTCGATGCGCACGGGGTTTGCGCCATCGGCAAAGAGCCGGCGCCGTACAAACTGCAATGGATCGACAGGCACGCCGGCGGCGTAGCGCGGCTCGATGAGATGAACCGCGCCGCCCGTCAGCACGTACTGCTCGCGTGTCACCGCATTCACCATGCCGAAGCTCAGGTTCTGTGCGTCGAACGTCAACCGCAACGGCGCCGGGTCGAGCTCGAAGCGCGCGAGCTCGGTCGGCGCCATGCGCTGGGGCGAGCGCGCGGAGAGGATGCCGAGCAGACGGTTGACCTCAGACGGCTCGGCCGGCGCGCCGACCGGTGCGGTGACATGCCACAGCTCGCCTTTGCGCTCGAGCACCGTCGCAGGGTGCGTGCCACGCTCGATCCGGATCAGCCGCACCTCGTGCGCGGCAAGCGATGAAAGCGGAAACGTTGCGCGCTCGCCGCTGCGGGGCGTGAGGTACACGAAAACCGCAAGCGCGGCAGCAAACGCCGTAAGCGCGAGAATGGCGAGCCAGCGCGATTTCACGGGGTTGGGGCCGTCAACTTGGAGACCTCCGATATCATCCTCACGCTGCTGCCTCCTCCGATCGATCAGGCGCGAGTGTCCGGCACTGCGCTGTCGGCAGCCTGCGCCGATTCGCCTGGTCGCATCCCCGCTCGAAGCGGGGC
>JBFKNN010000042.1:0-18629 GCA_041629335.1 Burkholderiales bacterium
GCAGGCTCATGCCCTTGTGGGGCGGGTCCGCGCGCGGGTCGGTTTTCACCAGCACCGCGAGGATGTTGCCCTCGACGCTGTTGGTGATCCAGGCCTTGGCGCCGTTGACGACGTAGACGTCGCCCTCGCGCTTCGCCTGAGTGCGGATCGCCTGCAGATCGGTGCCGCAGTCGGGCTCGGTCAGCGCGATGCCGCCGCGGAGCTCCCCGCTGGCGAATCGCGGCAGGAAGCGCTTCTTCTGCTCGTCGGTGCCGAAGCGCTGCACCGCCGCGGCCATGATGAGGTGCGAGTTGATGATGCCGGCGACCGACATCCACACCGCGGACATGCGCTCGATGATGCGCGCGTAGGTGAGCGCGGAGAGCCCGAGCCCGCCATAGTCGGGCGCGATGGTGGCGCCGAAGAGGCCGAGCTCCTGGAGCTGGTCGGCGATCTTGGCCGGGTAGGTGTCGGCGGCTTCGAGCTTGTGCGCGACGGGGCGCACCTCGCGCTCGAGGAAGCGGTCGACGGCTTCGAGGATCAGCGCGTCCTGGTCGTCGCTGGCTGTCGCGGTCATATCGAATGGCGGACGATGGGCAGGATCAGGAAGGCCGGCACGCGCGATCTCGAAGGCCCGGTCTTGCCGTGCATCTAATCCGGTCAATCTTGTTAATCGTGTAAATCCTGTCCAATACGACCTTGGTTTTCAGGCGGCAGCCGAATTGCCGAGACGGGCTAGTAGCCGGCGGCATCGTCGGCCGCATGGCCGCGCTTCGGGATGAGAATCGAGCGCTCGTAGGTCATGAACACGGTACCGTCGGCCTTCTTGCCGGTGGTGCGCACGGTGACCACACCCTGCGTCGGGCGCGACTTCGACTCGCGCACCTCCAGCACCTCGGACTCGGCGTAGACCGTGTCGCCGTTGAACACCGGGGCGGTGAGCCGCACCTTGTCCCAGCCCAGGTTGGCGATCGCCTTCTGGGAGAGATCGCTCACGCTCATGCCGGCGACGATGGCGAGTGTGAGACAGCTGTTGACCAGCGGCTTGCCGAACTCGGTCTTCGCGCAGTAGGCGGCGTCGAAATGCAGCGGGTGCTGGTTCATCGTGAGCAGCGTGAACCAGGTATTGTCCGCCTCCGAGATGGTACGTCCCGGGCGGTGCTCGTAGACGTCGCCAACCTTGAAGTCCTCGAGATAGCGGCCGAAGGACTCGCGGTAGCGGTTCGGGCCGACTGTCTTTCGCTCGACGGTCATGGTGTCAGGCCGCGGCCGTGCGGCGCTCCGCCGCATCCGGACGCGCCAGCTTGAGCACCGCGCTGATGTCTTTCGCCTCCTCGAGCGCGAGCAGCGCGCGCGCCAGCGCCTCGCGCCGGTGGGCCGAGAGGAACGGCGCGGTGAGTCCGTCGAACTTGGCGCGCAGCTCGGCCAGGGTGACGAAATTCTCGGGCTCGCCCTTGGGCACCTTGACGAACTTCTCGAACGTGCCGCGGCGCGTCTTCAGGCGCACGATGCCGCTCATGAAGCGCGGGAACTCGGCCTCGGCCTTGGGATCGACGATCGTGCGCACGCGCTTGCACAGCGCCAGCGTCTTCGCGTCGCCAAGGTGGCTCGCGTAGTGGTCCCACTGCAGGGTGCCTTCACGCAGCGCGACCGCCGCCACGAACGGCATGGAGAACTGCCCGTCGACGACGTTCTTCGGCTGCTGCTTCGCGGACTCCGGATCACCGATGATGTTCCAGCCGGTGCGCGGCACGCCGACCTCGACCGACTCGACGTCGTCGGCCTCGATGCCGTGCGCCTGCTTCAGCTCGATCAGCGCGTCGGCCGCCGGGTGGCTGTAGCGGCACGAGGGGTAAGGCTTTACCGCGATGCCCAGGGTTTCATATTCGCGTCCGAGCCCGGCGACCGCATTCTCGAAAACCGGGTTGGGCGAATAGGCGCGCAGGAACCCCGCCTTGCCCTCGATCGCGTCGACCGCGCCCTGGAAGCCCTCGCGCGCGAGGCTCGCGGCAATGAGCCCGCTCATCGCGGCGCCGCCGACGTGCGAGCGCTTGGTCCACGCGCCGTCGACCAGGAACTGCATCGAGCCCGCCGCCTGGCTCAGCGCGATGCCGAAGGCATGGGCGACTTCGCCCGCCGACAGCCCGAACACGCGCGCGGCGGCCGCCGCGGCGCCGAACGTGCCGCAGGTCGCGGTGGGGTGGAAGCCGCGGTCGTAGTGGTCTTTCGGCACGAGCGCGAGGCTCAGCCGGATCTGCACCTCGTAGCCAGCGACGATGCCGGCGATCAGCGTCTTGCCGCCGGCACCCGTCATCTCCGCGGCGGCGAGCGCGGCGGGGACGATCGGCGCGCTCGGGTGGAGGGAGCCGCGCGCATGCGTGTCGTCGAAATCGAGTGAGTGCGCGAGCGTACCGTTCACCATTGCCGCGCCGGTGGGGCTGTAGCCGCGCTCGTCGCCGATGACGCTGGACGAGCCCTGGGCAAGGCCTAGCTTTTCCACGGCGGCGAGGAGCGCGGGGGTGGACTCGGCCTCGTGGCGCGCGCGCACCGAGATGCCGAACATGTCGGTCACCAGCCACTTGGTGCGGGTGCGCACGTCCTCGGGCAGCTTGTCGTAGGACGCGCTCGCGACGAAGTCGGCGAGCGCGCGGGTGATGGCGGTCATGGAATCCTCCAAGAATCCGGCGGTTGGAAATCGGGGACAGACCACGTTCTCCCGGGGAAAACGTGGTCTGTCCCCGATTTCCGTAGGATAAGAGCACGTCCCCGCGTTGGCAAGAAAAGGTGTCGGGAACCTATTTCCGGCCTCGGCTTCAGCAGTCTTCCGTGTCCGGTACGACTTCCATCTGCTCCGGTCCCAATCCCAGGGCGTGAGAAACAGGGGTTCCGTCGCTGTCGTGCCAGGATTTTTCGACCCACGCCCCGCCGAACTCGTCGATTTCGTAGACTTCCAGCACTTCGCCTTCCATGAGCCGGGCGGCTTCCGCTTCGGATTCCGACAGCTGCGAGAGGATCGCGTCGCTGATCTTCAGCACGCGCACACGCGTCCCAACGAAGACTTCCGTGCCGTTGATGTCTCGGGCTTCAGTATCCATGAACGGGGTTTGAGCAACGTAACCGTGCCACTGTTGACTGATTAGACCACGCCGCGGCGGCTATTGCCATGCGCGCAGAAAACGGGGATCACATGACGACCAGCGGTTCCTCAGCCCGCGGACAGCGGCGTCCCCGTGATGCGGGGCGGGAGTTTGAGCGCCACGCGCGCGATATGGGGATGGTCCGGATGCGGTTGCGCATCGAAGCCGAGGCGCTCGAGGAACTCCAGCATGTTCTTGTTGGTCGCGAGCACATCACCTTCGATTCGTTCTGCCTGGCGCGCGTCCAGCGCATCCATCAGCGCGCGCATCAGGGTCAGGCCGATGCCGCACTTCTGCCAGTCGTCGAGCACGACGATCGCGAAATCCCAGATGTCGGCCCGGGTGCGCCGGGCGCGGGCGACGCCGACTATCTTTGTTACCTCGTTGCGGCTCACCACGACCACGAAAACGATCTCGCTGTCAGGATCGGGCGTGACCGCGCGGAGTACGTCATCGGCGCCGAGGTCCTCGGCGCGCCGCGCCCCGCGCTTGTAGCGCGTCGCCCACGACATCGTGCGCATGAACTCGAGCCACAGCGGCCCGTCTTCCGCGCGGATCGGGCGCAGGGCGAGCGTCCATTCGCCGAGCGGCCAGGCCGTGGGAGAGCTTGTATCCGAGTTGCTGGTCATCCTGTGAAGGTTACCGGATCGCGCGGCCTGCGGTCGACGGACAACGAGAATATGTCCGGACGCGCATAGTGCCCGCAGACGTCGAGCGAGCGCCGCGCGCGCCGTGCGATCTCCTTGTCGATGTCCGCGTACAGAATGCCCTTGTCGCGCTTGAGCGGGCCGGCGGCGATGGCGCCCATCGGCCTCACCACGACCGCGTCACCGTCGTTGATCCATTCGGCCGCGTCGAAGAGCTTGTCGCGGTCCGGAAAATCGGCCGGAATGTCGCTTCCCTGCATGGCGGTCGCCGTGCCGATGACCCAGCAGCCTGCTTCCTTGGCGATGTGGCGCATCGTCGCGAGCCAGCTCTCGCCCGCATCCCAGGTTGGCGCGACGTAGATGTCGAGGTCTTGCGCGTAGAGCGCGTAGCGGGCGAGCGGCATGTAGCTCTCCCAGCAGATCAGCGTGCCGAGCCGGCCCGCCGGGGTATCCACCACCCTGAGCCCGGTTGCATCGCCCGCGCCCCACACCATGCGTTCCGGGTTGGTCGGCATCAGCTTGCGGTGGCGATTGAGGATTTCGCCTTTGGGCCCGATCACCACCACCGTGTTGAACAGCGTGGTCCCGCTGAAAGCGCTGTCGATCTCATTGATCCCCATGACGACGGTCACGCCGTGGCGAGCCGCCGCGTCCTGGACTGGTTGCAGGTCACTGCCGCCGAGGTCGACGGCATTCTGCCGCAACCGCGCGTGGATTTCGCCGGTCAGCGCCATATCGCCGGCGGGCTTGAGGCGCCAGATCCACATCGGATATCCGGGCACGTACGCTTCGGGAAATACCAGCAGCGAGGCACCCTGGCCGACCGCCTCTTCAATCGAGGCGAGCGCGCGCTCGATCGTTGCTGCCCGATCGAGGAGCACCGGGGGCTTCTGGATGATTGCCGCTTTCACGCCCATGTCCCGCTCCTTATATCTCGCGTCGGCCTGTATGGGCCGATCAGTGCGCCGCCGCGTGTTCGCTGATCGAAACGCGCCAGTGGATGCGGTCCTCCTCGGGCGGATAGTCGCCCGCGGCCAGGTGATAAGAACAGCGGTTGTCCCAGATGACGATGTCGCCCTTGCGCCACTGGTGGCGGTACTGCGCATCGGGGTGGACGATGCGCGCGGCGAGCTCCTCGATGAGCGCGTCGCTTTCGGCCTTGGCCAGCCCCTCGATGCGGATCACCTTGTTCGGATCGAAGTAGAGCACCTTGCGCCTGGTCTCGGGGTGCGTGCCGATGATCGGATGAAACACCGGCTTCCAGTCGCGGTCTTCCTCGGCGAGGAGCTGGGTGTTCTTGGCCCGCCCGCCGTAGACGTAGGCGCCCTTAAGGCCCTCAAGCCGCCGCTTGAGGGCCGCCGGCAGCGCCTCGTGCGCGGCGTACATGCTGGCGAAGAGCGTGTCGCCGCCGCGGCTCGGGATCGCGATCGCGTAGAGCTGGGTGGCCTTGAACGGGCGCTCGTTGTACGAGCCGTCGGTGTGCCAGCCGTGCGAGCCGCGCTTGTAGATCTCCATGTCGATCCTGCCGTCGGGGCGGATCTTGTTCGCGCCGAGCAGCGTCACCTCAGGGTAATCCGGGTGGCGCGTGGGCTTCGACGGGTGGGGCTCGATCAGCCCGAAGCGGCGGCTGTACGCGAGATACTCGCCCATCGCCAGCGCCTGGTCGCGCACCACGAGGACGTTGGCGTCGAGCCACGCGCGGTAGATCGTGTCGAACTCGGCGTCGGTGAGCTTGCGCACGTCGACGCCGGTGACTTCCGCGCCGATCTGGGGGCCCAGCCGGCGGATTTTGAGCATGTCCCGATCGTATCACCGTATGGGGTCGCGTCCACGTTTCCGGTGCTTCCCGGAAATGTGGACGGCCCCGGTTCGTGTCGGGCACGCCCCGCGGCTAGTTCTCGAGCTTGATGCCGGCGTCGACGATGATTTTTGCGAACTTCGCCGACTCGCCGCGGATGAACTCGCGGAACTGCTCGGGCGAGGTGGGCGAGGGCTCGAACCCTGAGGCCCTCAGCTTCGCGGCCATGTCGGGCGAGTTCAGTGCCTGCACGGCCGCGGTGTTGAGCGTCCGCAGCACCGCATCGGGCATGCCCGCGGGCGCCTTGAAACCGAAGAAGTTGACGAGCTCGAAGCCGGCGAGCGGCGGATACTCGGAGATCGCGGGCACGTCCGGCAGGACCGCCACGCGCGTCGTGGAAGTGACCCCGATCGGCCGGATCTTGCCGCCTTCGATGAACGGGCGCGCGGCGCCGATGCTGACGAAAGTCATGGTGATGTGCTTGCCCGCAACGGCGGCAAGCTGCGGGGCGGCGCCCTTGTACGGCACGTGCTCGATCTTCACGCCCGCCATCTTGTTGAACATTTCGCCGGTGAGCTGCTGCGGGTTGCCGACGCCGCTCGAAGAGAAGGTGAGCTTGCCGGGGTTCGCCTTGGCGTGGGCGACGAGCTCGGCCACGCTCTTCGCCGGCACGTCCGGGTTGACCGCCAGCACGTTGGGCACGGTGACGAGCCGCGTGATCGGCTGCAGCTCGCGGTCCCAGTCGTAGGCCATCTTTCCCTTGTAAAGGTGCGGGTTCAGCGCGACCTCGCCCGAGTTGACCAGCAGCGTGTAGCCGTCGTTGGGCGCCTTGGCGACGAAGCCGGTGCCGATCATGCCGGAGGCGCCGGTGCGGTTCTCGACGACGACCGGCTGGCCGAGGATTTTCTGCAGTTGATCTCCCAGCAGGCGCGAGGTGAGATCGGTGCCGCCGCCCGCGGGAAACGGGCACACGATCTTGATCGGACCCTTCGGATACTGAGCCTGCGCGAGGCTCTCGGATGCCGCGGTGGAAAACAGGAACGCGGCAGCGCACAGCACCGTCGCCGGATGCGATGTTCTCATGTCTAATCCTCCCCCGAAGATGGGCGGCGCCAAGACATCCCCGTTTGACCTGCCCGCGCCGCCAGGCAGTGCGGCAGATGATGCGCGCGGGGCGCGAAACGGGTCAAGTGGACGAAAGAGAGGCGCGCGCCGGGCGCCGGCGAGCCGCTACCGCTTCAGCCGGATCGGCACCGCCGGGTACGACATCGTGCTCGAATCGTAGGACAGGAGCAGGTAGGCCGAGGTGATCTGCCGGTACGGTCCGAAGGCGACGCTCGCCAGCTCGAACACGGCCTGCTCGAACGTCAGGGCGGGATCGTCCATCACGAGCACCGCCGCCACCTCGGCGTACGGCCCGCCCTCGTAGGTTTCCGCGTCCTTCCTGGAGAGCTGCCTGGCGACACGCGCGGCGAGCGCGACGGCGTGCAGTACTCGCTGAAGCGGACCGCCCTCGGCTGTTTCGTTGCAGACGAGCGCGTCGACATCCAAAGCCACGCGGGCCCCGGCTGCGTTGGCGCACACGTAACCGGGCAGGCCAGGCTGTGCTATCGCAAGCGAATGCAGGCCCGCGCCGGTCGCACGGTTGACGGACGAAAGGAGCTCGCCGACGATGCCGGAGTCTTGCCAGTCCGTGGCGGACCGCTCAACGTGTGTCGCGTGCTGTTGCGTCGCGCATGCCATGCTGCTGCTCCCCGGGGAACGTGCAACTTGCGGGCAGGAAAGTGCAAGCCGTTACAAGCTACGGCCAATCACTTACGGGAGCCTTACAGGTGCAGCGCGGATGCCGGAGTCGCGAGGTCTCGCGATCCGATGCGGGTAGCCGGGTTCACGGCTCGAGCGGGCGGGCGACGGCTCTGCTGCCGTCAGCGCGCGCCGCCTCGAGAGGACCGCTTGTGGAATTTCTTCGCGGACTTCCTGCCGGGTGCGCCGCCGTGCTGCTTGGGCTGCCCGCCGGGCGCCGCGCCATCGCGTCGCTGGCCGGGCATCGGCGCGCCTTCGCGGTTACCCGGCGCGAGCAGGATCTCGAGCTCGATCAGCTCATCCCACTGGGCGTCGGTGCGCCGCTGTTCCGGGATGGCCAGCAGCTCGCGCATCCGATGGCGAAGGGGGTTTTGTTCCGGATTGTTCATAGCGCTATTATCTCATCGTTCGGCCGCGGCGGGCTGATAAAATGCCGTTCACCCTGGCCGTTCCCCTTTCTTGCCGCACGGAAAGCCGCATGTCGAGCGCACCCGCGTACGCCGAGCTCTGCCGCACTCATTTGCGCCTCTATCGCTACGACCATCTCGCGTCAATCGTGGGATGGGACCGCAATGCGATGATGCCGCCGAAGGGAAATGAAGCGCGGGCCGCGGCCGAGGCGGAGCTCGCCGCGCTGATCCATCGCACGCGCACCGATCCCCGGCTGGCCGAATGGCTGCGGCGCGCCGAGCAGGAACCGCTCGACGAGACCGAGCGGGCAAATCTGCGCGAGATGCAGCGCGACTGGCGCGACGCGAACGCGCTGCCCGAGTCGCTGGTCGAGGCGAAGACGCTGGCCGGCGCGCGCTGCGAGCATGCCTGGCGCCGGCAGCGCCCGGCCAATGACTGGAAGGGCTTTCTCGGAAATTTCCGCGAAGTGGTGTGGCTCGCGCGCGAGGAGGCGCGGTTGCTCGCGGACGCCACCGGCCTTGGCAAATACGACGCGCTGATGGACCGCTACGAGCCGGGCGTGCGCGCAGCCGAAATCGAGCGTATTTTCGGCGGCCTGAAGCAGTGGCTGCCGGAGTTGATCGAGCGGGCGCACTCGCGGCAGCGCAGCGAGCCGGTGGTCGCGCCGGCCGGGCCGTTTCCGGTCGCGACGCAGCGTGCGTTGAGCCTCGAAGTGATGAAGCTCCTGGGGTTTGATTTCGAGGCCGGGCGCCTCGACGAAAGCGCGCACCCTTTCAGCGGCGGCGTGCCCGAGGATCTGCGGCTCACCACGCGCTACCGCGAGGACGATTTCGCGCAGAGCCTGATGGGCACGATCCACGAGACCGGACACGCCCGCTACGAGCAGAACCTGCCGCGCGAATGGCTCGGCCAGCCGGTCGGGGTCGCGCGCTCCTACGGCATCCACGAGAGCCAGAGCCTTTCGTTCGAAATGCAGCTCGGGCGGAGCCGCGCCTTCATCGGGCTGCTCGCGCCGATGCTCGAGTCCCATTACGGCAGGCAGCCCGCCTTCGAGCCGGAGAATCTCCATCGCCACTATCTGCGCGTGAAGCGCGGCTTCATCCGCGTCGATGCCGACGAAGTGACATATCCGGCGCACGTGATCCTGCGCTTCGAGATCGAGCGCCCGCTGATCGAGGGCGAGATCGAGGCCGAAGACATCCCCGCGCTGTGGGACGGGAAGATGCGCGAGCTGCTCGGCCTGGACACGCGCGGCAACTTCAGGGACGGCTGCCTGCAGGACGCGCATTGGACCGAGGGCGCGTTCGGGTACTTCCCGAGCTATACGCTGGGCGCGATGTATGCCGCGCAGTGGTTCGCCGCGATGCGGCGCGCGACGCCCGATCTCGACGCGCGCGTTGCGCAGGGAGACCTCGCGCCGGTGTTCGATTGGCTCAAGGCGAACATCTGGACCCAGGCGAGCCGGTGGGAGACGCCGGAGCTGGTGCGCCGGGCGAGCGGGGAGGCGCTGAACCCGGCGCATTTCCGCGCGCATTTGGAAAACCGTTACTTGAAAACCTGATTAGCCGCCAAGGCCGCCAAGAACGCCAAGAACAGCAAATGAAAAATAAAACATTGGTGCGGGATTCTCGTGGTGACCCAACAGTTAACTCGCGCATGGTCGGCACTCGCGGTGGGTTTGTTTGTTGATCAAGAATCCTTGGCGTTCTTGGTGGCTAAATGGTTTTGACTTTTTGGAGCGAAGCGACATGGAATGGAAATTCGAGCTGCTCATGAAGCCCGCCGGCATTCCGCTCACCGAAGGCCCGGTGTGGGACGGCGAGCACCTGTATTTCACTCACATCCACGCGAGTTGCATCTACCGCTACGACCCGAAAAGCGGCGCGATCGCGAAGTGGCGCGAGAACCTCAACCGCACCAACGGTCTCGCGTTCGACGCGGCCGGGAGGCTGTTCGGCTGCTGCCAGGGCGGGCGGGCGATTCTGCGCCTCGACCCCGACGGCAAGAACGTCGTGATCGCCGATCGCATCGACGGCAAGCGGTTGAGCACGCCCAACGATCTCGCGATCGACCGCCGGGGCCGCATCTGGTTTACCAACCCCGTGAACGAAGGCAACTGGGACAAGACCGAGAAAGAGGAGCTCGACAACCGGTCCGTGATTCGTCTCGACCCGCAGAAGGACGGCAGCTACACTGCCACGCGCGCCACCTTCGACACCACGCAGCCCAACGGCATCCTGGTGTCGCAGGACCAGGGCACGCTCTATGTGGCGGAGAGCAGCTACACGAAGGGCATCGCGCGCGAGCTGCGCGCTTACCCGATCAAGGGGGACGGCAGCCTCGGTGCCTATTCCACGCTGTTCACCTGGGGTGAGGACGCGAAAGGGGTGCACCGCGGCATCGACGGCATGTGCCTCGACCGTGACGGCAACATCGTCGCCACCGCGGGCTGGGAGGTGAGCGGGTCGGGGCCGATGATCTATGTCTTCTCGCCCACCGGCCGGGTGCTCGAGACGCACCCGGTGCCGGCGATCCGCCCGACCAACTGCTGCTTCGGCGGCCCCGACATGACCACGCTGTTTGTTACCACCACCCAGGGGCACTTCTTCCGGGCCGAGACCGACCGCGTGGGCTGGGCGATGTATCCGTAGGACGAGGTGGGCCATGCTCCCGTCGCACAACCGTTACCCGTATTCAGGAATCGACACCCGGCCCCAGTACGCCTGGCCCGAGGGAAAGCGGCTCGCGCTCTACGTCGCGTTGAACGTCGAGCATTTCCCGTTCGGCGTCGCCGGCGGCATCGACCTCGACCGTGAAACCAGGCCCTGGAGCCAGAGGAGCTGGTTGTGGCGCGAGTACGGCAACCGCGTCGGGGGCTGGCGGCTCGCGCGCCTGTTCGACGAGTTGGGCATCAATGTCGGCGTCATCGCCAACGCGGCGAACTACGAACATTGCCCGGAGCTGATCGCACGCTACCGGGACCGTGGCGACGAGATGATCGGACACGGCGTATCCAACGGCACCGAGCGCCCGATCGACATGACCGAAGCGACCGAGCGCAAGATGGTACAGGGTGTGACTGCGCTGATGACGGCGGCGGACGGCGTGAAGCCCGCGGGTTGGCTCTCGCCGTATCTCACCCCGAGTCTCGTCACGACCGACCTGCTGATCGAGAATGATTACGACTACGTGCTCGACTGGGGCACGTGCGACGAGCAACCGTTCTGGGTGAAGGGCCGAGGCGGGAAGATCCTGTCCATGCCGTATCCGATCGAACTCAACGACCAGCCGGCGATCGTCGGCCGGCGTTGCACCGCTGAAGAATACGCCGACATGCTGGTCGATCAGTTCGACGAGATGCTGCGCCGGTCGACGGACGCGCCCCTGGTGTTCGGCATGTCCTTGCATACCTTCATCGTCGGCCAACCGTTTCGAATCGTGCATTTGCGCCGCGCATTCAAGCACATGCTTGGCCACCGCGAGCGTATCTGGGTGACGCTGCCGCGGGAGATCGCGCGTTACTATCAGGCACTGCCAGTGGACGTCCAACTGCACGCGGAGTAGTTTATGGTGCACTGCAACCGGCATATCCACCTCCAAGTGCCCAGCGCTATCGCATGCTCCATAGCGGCGGCGGACGGGGCTTCGCCGGCGCGGACGTCCTGCGCGCGCGGTGGTATCGGTTGCGCTTGACCGTCCAAGGGCGTTGAGATAGTTTGTTTTCAGCTAACCCCCAATAACAGCCGGGTATGAGCGACCGGTGTCCAGCTTTACACAACCGTGGATGGAGGAAAGTCATGGATCGTAACGACATTTGCCGTTTTGGAGTGAAGGCTGCCGCTGCTTTCTTTGTGGCAGTGCTGGGCATGACGCTGGGCGTCGTGGATCGCGATGCCTACGCGCAGAAGAAGGTCGTGCTGCGGTTTGTTGGCGATTTCCCGCCGCCGCCGCACCCGGCCGGTTTGGCGATGAAGCATTTTGGGGACCGGCTGCCGCAGGTCATTCCGGGCAGCGAGGCGCGGCTGTATTTCGCGGGTGCGCTCTACACGCTGCCTGAGGCCTTTGAGGCAATGCGCCAGGGCAATCTGGAGATGACCTGGATGCAGATCGGCAAGGCCGCGCCGGTTGATGCGTGGATGATGTCAGTGGTCGGACCGGGAATCCTGACGACCGTCGGGGCGGTGGACAACATCGAGAAGACGCAGACCTACCAGATGCTGGTCGACCGGCTCGAGAAGCGGCAGCTGATCAAGGTGTTCGGCGCCGGCCACATGAGCTTCGGCATGGGCGTGGGCGGCAAGAAACGCTACGCCAGCCCCGGCGACTTCACCGGCCGCAAGGTCCGCAGCATGGGCCCGGTGGAAAACGCCTCGCTCGAGGCGTGGAAAGCCAACCCGGTGGTGATGGCGTTCGGCGAGGTGCCGAGCGCGCTCGAGTCCGGCGTTATCGACGGGCTGATGACGAGCATCGGCGGCTGGCTGTCGGTGCGCGAGCAGGCCCCGTACTTCTCGATCGGCGGCGCCGGCGCGTTCATCGGCGACTACTACATGGTGAGCGCGAGCCGCCGCTGGTGGGACAAGCTGCCCGCTGATACCCGCACCGCGCTCGAGGGCCTGATCAAGGAGACGCTCCAGGTCCAGAAAGAGCTCAACTGGTGCGTCGACAAGATGACCTACGAGAAGTACGGGACCAAGGATCCGTCCAAGCCGGGCGTCTACTGGATGAAGCCGGACGAAGTCGACGCCATGGTGAACGCGAGCGGTGATGCGCCGACCCGCTACGTCAAGACCAAGACCCCGGCGGAAGCGAACAAGTGGGTCGATCTTTTCGTGAAAGAGGGCCGCGAGCTGTCCAAGAAGAACCCGTCGGGCACGTCGTGGATCGAGAAGGTCGACTGCTCGAAGCACGCATCCAAGATCGTGATCAAGTAGGCGCCTGCGGCGCAGACTCCTGATCGTGGAGAAGGCGTACGCGTTGTGGCGCGCGTTCCAGGATCGGTTCCTGGGACGCGCTGCCGCGTTGCTGCTGATCGGCTGCACGCTGCTTGCGCTGCTCGAGGTCATTCGCCGCTACGTCTTCGGCTTTTCCTTCGAGTGGCAGCAGGACGCGGTTACATTCTTCATCCTGAGCGGCGTTTTTCTGTACTTCGGCATCGCACAGCGGCATGACACGCACCTCAATGTAATCCTGTTCGTGCAACTCCTGGAGCAGGCGGGGCCGCGCGCGTTCTTCGTGGCCGAGATCGTCAAGATCGTCGCGCTTTGCATCACCTTCGTGTTCCTTTTGGCGACGGTATGGTGGGGCATCCCGGAGGTGCACGACAGCATCACCTACGAGGTGAGGACGGAGAGCCTGGCGTTCATCCTGTGGCCGTTCCTGGCCTCGCTGCTGGTGGGATTCGCCTTCATGGCGATATCGGTGTTCTTCCAGATCTACCGTGAAATCCAGCGCCTGCGCGGCAAGACCGTCCTGGTGGAACCGCACTACGAAGACCACATGCCGGATTGACCGGCTGACCGGCCGGGGGGAGAAAAGCGGATGAATGTCGTAGGGGTCGTGGTCCTCGTGCTGCTCGTGCTGAGCGTGCCGATCGGCATCGCGCTCTCCGCGGCGAGCGCGGCCTACATCCTGATCGATCCGCTGCTCGAGCCCACGGTCATCTTCCGCGCGTTCTTCAGCTTCATCGCGCGCTATTCGCTGATGGCAATCCCGCTGTTCATTTTCGCGGGATTCCTGATGGAGCGCACGGGCCTGGTCAGCCAGCTTTTCCGCTTCGCCGACGCGCTGGTGGGCTGGATGCCGGGCGGCTTCGGGGTGGCTACCGTGCTCGCGTGCGTGATGTTCGGCGCCATTTCGGGCTCGAGTGTCGCGATGGCGGCGGCGATGGGGGTCATCGCGATCCCCGAGATGACCAAGCGCGGCTACCCGCCATGGTTCTCGGCAGGTCTGGTGGCGACCGCCGGCGGCATCGCGATGCTGATCCCGCCGAGCATCATCCTGA
Source organism: Burkholderiales bacterium (assembly GCA_041629335.1). Classification (GTDB taxonomy): domain Bacteria; phylum Pseudomonadota; class Gammaproteobacteria; order Burkholderiales; family SG8-41; genus JBFKNN01. The sequence goes on from JBFKNN010000042.1 coordinate 13,777, forward strand.
TCCTGTACGGGATCGTGACCGAGACCTCGGTCGTGCGGCTCTTTTTCGGGGGCGTGGTTCCCGGGCTGCTGCTTGCGCTCGGCAATGCGCTCACCGTCATCTTTCTCGCCTGGTGGCTGAAGCTGCCGCGCGGCGAGTTCAGCCGGCGGCGGCTGTGGAAGGAATTCAAGGGCGCGGCGCCGGCGCTCGGCATGCCGGTGCTGATCCTCGGCGGGCTCTACGGCGGGCTCTTCACCCCGACCGAGGCTGCCGCGGCGGCCTGCGGCTACGCGCTCCTCTACGGGCTGTTGAGCGGGGGCCGCAAATTCATCGGAGAGCTCATCCCCACCACCTGCCGCGCGTTGAACCTCACGGCGGTCGTCCTGTTCCTCGTCGGCAGCGTGGGCGTGTTCCAGTTCCTCGCTGCAAATCTCTACTGGCCGCAGAAAATCACCGAAACGGTCGTTGGCTGGGGCCTGACGCCGCTCATGTTCATCTTCGCGTTCATGGGGGTGGCGCTGCTGCTCGGCATGTTCGTCGACGGCGTGGCGATCGTGCTGCTGACGGTGCCGGTCGTGTTTCCCGTCGCCTATGCGCTGAAGATCGACCCGATCCACCTCGGCATCATGTTGACGCTCGCCGTCGAGATGAGTGTGGTCACGCCACCGGTGGGGCTTAATATCTTTGCCGTGAGTGGGGTGTCCAAGATACCAGTGACCGAGGTGGTGAAGGGATCGATCCCGTTCTTCCTCACCGACCTTCTTACGCTGATACTGGTGATCTTCTTCCCGGCGCTGGCGACCTGGCTGCCGGACCTGCTGGTGAAGAACGTGTTCTAGCCGGCACGCGCAACAGCGCTACAACCCTCGGGTCGGACCAGGGTAACGCGTTGATCCGATCACGGATTTGCCTTGGGGTCGGACCAACACCTATCCCTGATTTCAAAGGATAAGCGTCAATCATGGGGATTCCGCCACGTTAGACGTCACGGTCCCGCGATAACGGCACAAAGCCAACGTGAAACCACATAATAATAAACATGGACTTACGCTGGTCAGACCCTGTATTGATTACCCGACCGAGTCGCGGTCGTTGCCGAGGGAGGAGGGCGCAGCCGTGAACATAAGGCCCGTGACACGCGGTCCGATCTGCACTCCGCGCAATCATTTGCGCTTGTTCAAGACCCCTCGGATTTGCGTGGCGGGATCGCTGCCGGGGTGAATTCCCGATCGGTCATCCGATGACAGGCTTGCGCCAGGACATTCAGTTCGCGCGCAGCGCGGACGGCACTCGTATCGCCTACGCAAGCAGCGGTCGAGGCTATCCCGTGGTCAAGGCGGCCCACTGGCTCGGGCATCTGGAATTCGACTGGGAAACGCCGGTATGGCAACCGTGGAATCGAGAGCTGAGCGAGTGCTTCCGCCTGATCCGGCTCGATTCGCGCGGGTGCGGGCTGTCCGATCGCGACGTCGCTCGTATTTCTGTTGATGCTTTGGCCGAAGACCTGGCCGCGGTCATCAGCGCGACGAATCTGGAGCGCTGCGCGCTGCTGGGCCAGTCCCAGGGTGGCGCGGCTTGCATTGCCTATGCCGCTCGAAATCCGGATCGCGTCAGTCACCTAGTCCTGTGCGGTGCATTCGCACGCGGCGCGCTGAAACGCAATCCTACGGCCGAGCAGCGCGATGCAGTGGAAGCGATGCTGCGCTTGATCGAGCTCGGCTGGGGCGAGCCGAACTCGGCATTCCTGCAAATGTTTACCTCGCAGTTTTTTCCCGACGCTACGCTGGAGCAGATGAAATCGTTCAATGCAATCCAACGCAACGCCACCTCGCCGCGCACCGCGGCCCGGCTGGCGCGTGCCTTCTATGAAATGGACGTATCGGAGCTTCTGCCTCGGGTTCGCAGTCCGACCCTCGTCATGCACAGCAGCGGCGACTGCCGCATTCCTTTCGACGAGGGCCGCCGCGTGGCAGCGATGATCCCCGGTGCCCGCTTCCTGCCGCTGGAAAGCCGCAATCATCTGCCGCTTGAAGGAGAGCCGGCATTTCAGCGTTTGGTTGAGGCGGTCACCGAATTTCTGCCCGCTTCGCCGCCTGCGGTACCGGCGGGATTTGCCGAACTGAGCGAGCGCGAGCGCCAGATCGTCGATTTGATCGCGCGCGGCCTGGACAATGCGCAGATCGCGGCGCGGCTCGAGCTGGCAGAGAAGACCGTGCGCAACCACATCACCCATATCTTCGACAAGCTTGCGGTAGAGAACCGCGCCCAGGCCATCGTGCGCGCGCGCGAGGCCGGCTTCGGGCGCTGATTTCCCCCGGCGGGACCACGGTCCCGGGTGAACGCGGGCCCTACAAAGCGAAACTCAGTGCGGTCGGGACCCTGGTCCCTCGACGGTCAGGCGCGCCCCTGGTGCAATGGGTGCACTGGGAACCGAATCGTTTCGATGAGGGCCGACCCAGGCGAAATCGAAGGAGCTTGCGATGAGTCGCCATGCCGATGCGATGGACCTCGTAGCGCTGCCGGGGTGGACGTTGTGTGACGGTGGCACTTTGCAGATCGATCCAGCCGACGTCACGCGCAGTACGATCCTCGATCCGGTCAGCGGCCGACGGCTGGGCGGTGCTGCGCTGATCGAGAACCGCCGGCAACTTGCGCATGAACTGCGCAGGCGCGAGCTAAGGCGCAGACTGGCGGCTCTTTGCGCCGCTCTGCGCGCGGCCATCGCGATCGCGTGGCCCGCGCGGCAGCACGATCTTGGGAGCCGGCACTGAGGCGCACGCGTCAGCGCACGATCTCGAGTCCGGCGCGTGGGTCCGCCTCCGGCCCCATCGCCGCCACATCCCACGCGGTGTGGTGGCGGCCAGGTCGGGGGTGGGACCAGAGCATATTCCTCGTGATTATTGGTTGTGCTGATTCGACCCCTATACAAAACTGTCTAATAAACATACGGTTATAATGGTCCGACTTGGGGGCTGAGCAGTGGGGCGGTGAGGGCGGAGAGGCTCGTGCGTTGCTTGCCGGCCGCATCGAAGTTCGCGGTGTCGAGCCACTCGAGGTAAGCCTTCTCGAGCGCCGGCCAGTCGCGGTCGATCACCGCGAACCAGGCGGTGTCGCGGCTGCGGCCCTTGTACACGATCGCCTGGCGGAATATCCCCTCGAACGAGAACCCCAGCCGCCGAGCCGCCGCGCGCGAGGGCGCGTTCAGCGCATCGCACTTCCACTCGTAGCGCCGGTAGCCCAGGCCGAACGCGCGCTTCATCATCAAGTACATCGCCTCGGTCGCGGCGCGCGTGCGCTGCAGGAGCGGCGAGTAGAGGATGTGTCCGACCTCGATCACGCCGTTCGCCGGATCGATGCGCAGGTAGCTCGCCGCGCCTGCCGCCTTGCCGCTTTCCGCGGGGATGATGGCGTGGTAGAGCGGGTCGTCGCCGAGACAGACCGACTTCATCCATGCGAGGTAGGTATCGAAAGACGCGAACGGCCCGGCGCTCGAGTACGTCCACGCGCGGCCCGAAGGGTCCTGCGAATTGGCCTCCCAGAGCTCGCGCGCGTGGCGCCCGGGATCGAGCGGCTCGACCCGGCAGTAGCGTCCCGCGATCGGCTCGCGCGGCGGGCGCGGCGGGGGCTTCCAACCGGGCAGCGGCGGGCCAATCGGCTGGCCGTGATCGTTGCGATGCATGGGTGCGCTCACGCCGCTCTCACCGCGGCTTTACCTGTCGCAGCGCGGCGAGCGTGCCTTCGTATTCGATCACGTTCCTCGGGCACAAGCGCTGCGCTTCCTCGAGCAGCGGCAGCGCGCGATCGTGCGCCTTGTGCAGCAGGTGCCAGTGGGCGATGTAGAAGTTTGCTTCGCAGCGCTGTTCGGTCTGTTTCTTCGGATCGCGGTCGTCGGCCGACTTCATTACCGGATCGGGCTCCGCTTGCCCGGCGTAGAGCGCGATGACGCCGGAGGGCCAGGTGCCGTCGCGCGTGGCACGGGTCTCGCGCTCGACCAGCGCCTCCGCATCCGCAGCGCCCGCGTGCTTGCGTGCGAGGAATAACCAGAGCGCGGTGTAGTCGCTCGGCTGCGCCTGGTGTGCTTTGGTAAACTCCGCCGCCGCGCGCGCGAATTCACCCGAGTAGAACAGCGCGCGGCCGCGGGGGAAGGAAACGTCCTGCGCCTTGGGGTTCGCGCGCAGCGTCGCCTCGAAATCGGCGAGCGCGCGCAGGTAGTCGCCCTTGACCATCCACTCGGTGCCGCGGGAGTGCAGCGCGTCGGCGTGGGCCGGATTGCCACGGAGCACGGCGTCGAAATCGGCGATCGCGCGGTCGGGCTCGCCCTTGTTGGCCCAGGCGATGCCGCGGTTGAAGTGGGCCTCGGTCAGCTTGGAATCCGCCTTGAGCGCGGCATCGAAGTCGGTGATGGCGCGATCGAACTCGCCCTTGGTGGTGAGTTCGACACCGCGGCTGAAATGAACCAGGGCAAGCTCGCGCGGCGGCAGTTTCCCGGATTCGATCGCCCGGGTGCAGTGCTGTATCGCGAGGTCGGGGTTGCCGGCAATCGTGCGGCAGCGCTCCGCGTCGGAGCCCGACTGCGCGGCGGCAATGGCCGGTCCGAGGAAAAGCGCGGCGCACAGCAGAATTGATCTGGAGGTCACGATGCTCACTGAAGGATGCGCAGACGGGCCGGACAGAAAGGCGTCTTCCGATAAAAAGAAGCAACGCGCCAGCGTTCCGGCAATCCGGCTAATCCTGTAAATACTGCAAGTCCCATCCAATACGTCTTTCATATCGCGTCAGCGGGGAACAGGCCACGCGGCAGGCTCATCGCCCGGCCGCCGCCTGGCGCTGCGCCCACCACCGCCTGAGCCAGCCCGCGTTGCCGCCGAGCTCGA
>JBFKNN010000043.1:0-18583 GCA_041629335.1 Burkholderiales bacterium
CCGGTCACGGCGCCCGCGGCGGCGGCGTCCTCGCCCTTCGCCGTGCTCACGTTGCTGTTGCGGCGCCTGACCGCTCTGCTGCTGGGGCGCCCGCGCGGCGCTTTCCGGCCGCGCTTCGTCGCGTGGCGGGCGTGCTTCGTCGCGCTGGCGCCGGGCGTCGTCCCGCTGCGGGGGCCGGGGTTCGTCGCGTGGCGGACGCTGCTGCCGCTGTTGCTGTTGTCCGGCTTCGTGCGGCCGCCGACCGTCCTGGCGGCGCCCTTCGTGCCGCTCGTCGCGTCCGCGGCGGCGCGCGTCGCCACGATCGCGGCGCCCCTCACCGGCACGTTGCTGCTGCCCGCCCGGGTGGTCGCGCCGGGGCGCACCGTCGCGCTGCTGCCCCATATCGCGGCGTCCGCGCGACGGCGTGTGCGCAGGAACCGCGCGTGCCGTGTCCGCCGCTGGCGTGGCGGGTAGCGATGTCGGTTCACGCTTGAACCAGCCGAAGATCTTGCTGATGATCGAAGCCGGCGGCGGAGCGGCAGGCACCGCCACTGGTTCGGGCTGCCACGTTGCCGGCGCAGGCTGCTGCGGCGTGATGCCCTTGACCGCGGCTTCCTGGCGCGGCGTCGTCGGCTCAGGCGCGCCGACGCCAGCCTGGCTCTCCTCGCTCGGCAGCTCCACCAGCTCGTAGCTCGGCGGCAGCTGATCGCTCTGGTTGAGGTCGTCGTGACGCAGCCGCGACACCGAGTAGTTGGGCGTTTCCAGATGCATGTTGGGAATCAGCGTGACCGTGACGCGATGCCGCGCCTCGATCAGCTGCAGGTCAACGCGCTTCTCGTTCAGGAGGAAAGTCGCGACATCCACCGGCACCTGGGCATGCACGGCAGCGGTGTTCTCTTTCATCGCTTCTTCCTGAATGATGCGCAGGATGTGCAGCGCGGTGGACTCGGTGCCGCGGATATGGCCGGTGCCGTGGCAGCGCGGGCAGGGGCTGTGGCTGCTCTCGCCAAGCGATGGGCGCAGGCGCTGGCGCGAGAGCTCCATCAGGCCGAAACGGGAGATCTTGCCCATCTGCACCCGGGCGCGGTCGTACTTGAGCGCATCGCGCAGGCGGTTCTCCACCTCGCGCTGGTTGCGTGCGGACTCCATATCGATGAAGTCGATCACGATCAGGCCACCCAGATCGCGCAGCCGCAACTGGCGCGCAAGCTCGTCGGCGGCCTCGAGATTGGTGCGGAATGCGGTTTCCTCGATGTCGGCGCCTCGCGTCGCGCGCGCGGAGTTGACGTCGATCGACACCAGCGCCTCGGTATGGTCGATGACGACGGCGCCGCCCGCAGGCAGGTTGACCGAGCGGGAATAGGCGGACTCGATCTGGTGCTCGATCTGGAAGCGGGAGAACAGCGGGACGTCGTCCTTGTAGAGCTTCACGCGGTTGACGTTGTTGGGCATGACGTGGCTCATGAACTGCCGCGCCTGCTCGTAGATCGACTCCGTGTCGATCAGCAGCTCACCGATGTCCTGATGGAAGTAGTCGCGGATGGCGCGGATGACCAGGCTCGATTCCTGGTAGATCAGGAACGCGCCTGCCTGCTGGCTGGCGGCGTTCTCGATCGCGTGCCACAGCTGCAGCAGGTAGCTCAAGTCCCAGTTGAGCTCTTCGGCGTTGCGGCCGATCCCCGCGGTTCGCGCAATCACGCTCATGCCCTGGGGAATGTCCAGCTGGCCGATCGCTTCCTTCAGCTCGCTGCGGTCCTCGCCCTCGATGCGTCGCGAGACACCGCCGCCGCGGGGATTGTTGGGCATCAGCACCAGGTAGCGGCCGGCGAGACTGATGAAGGTGGTAAGCGCCGCGCCCTTGTTGCCGCGCTCGTCCTTGTCGACCTGGACGATCAGCTCCTGGCCTTCGGACACGGCATCCTGGATGCGCGCCCGGGCCGGGTCCACGCCCGACTTGAAGAAGGCGCGGGCGATTTCCTTGAAGGGCAGGAACCCGTGGCGCTCGCTGCCGTAATCGACGAACGCGGCCTCGAGACTGGGCTCGACGCGGGTGATGACACCCTTGTAGATATTGCTCTTGCGCTGCTCTTTGCTGGAGGATTCGATGTCGAGGTCGACGAGCTTCTGACCATCGACGATGGCGACGCGCAGCTCTTCGGCCTGCGTCGCGTTGAACAACATGCGTTTCATTTCTTGTCTTCTCCCGCGCTCAACACATCACGGGATGGGCAATACTGCACGCGCCCGCGCGAACGCGGGCGGTATACGGCTAATCAGTCACTTGGCACGAGCATGGATCAGGATCTCTAACCAGTCCGGCTGATGCAGTTTGCCTTGTCGGGAATCCGCGCGCGGCGCGAATTCGGAAATATGTCTTGAGCGCGTAAAATTACTCTTTATCGCTGCTTAGCCTGGTGAGCGACATTAACCCAACTCAGTCCGGCCGCACTGTCGTAGTGCAGGGCGTCTTCCTTCGACGCCACAAGACTCCGCGCACACTGCCGTCGCGATCGCTGCGGAATCTTGCGGTGCTTGCGCTGTGCAAACCCACCGCTACTGCCGCCGACGCGGGCGCCTGGTGCGAGACTGGGAGTCGTTGACACCGTCCGAGGTCTCGCGAATAGTATAAGCAAATGAAAGAGTTAAGTAAAGAATCCGCAAGCTGGCATGAAGTCGACGCGGAATCGGCTGGGCAGCGTGTGGACAACTACCTGATGCGATTGCTTAAAGGCGTGCCGAAAAGCCATGTTTACCGCATCCTGCGCAGCGGCGAAGTGCGGGTCAACAGCGGCCGGGTCGGCCCGGAGCACCGCCTCGCCGCGGGCGACCGGCTGCGCCTGCCCCCGATCCGGGTCGCTCAGCGCAGCCGCCCGTTGGCGCCGGCCCATGGGTTCGACGCGGCGATCCTGTACGAGGACGACGCATTGCTGGTCCTCGACAAGCCTGCCGGCGTGGCGGTGCACGGCGGCAGCGGCGTGAGCTCGGGCGTGGTCGAGCAGTTGCGCGCCGCGCGGCCCGCGCAGCGCTTTCTCGAGCTGGTGCACCGGCTCGATCGCGACACGTCGGGCGTGCTGATGCTGGCGAAAAAGCGCTCTGCGTTGACGGCGCTGCACGAGCAGCTGCGCGCGGGACGCGTGGCCAAGCACTACCTCGTGCTGGTGCACGGCACATGGCGCAACCGCCGCCAGAACGTGCGCCTGCCCCTGACGAAGTATGTCTCGGCCGCGGGCGAGCGCCGGGTCGGCGTCGAGGCCGACGGGCTGCCGGCGCATACCGTCTTCACGCTGCGGCGGGGAATGCACGAGTTCAGCCTGCTCGAAGCCGAACTGAAGACCGGACGCACGCACCAGATCCGCGTGCATCTCGCTCATCTCGGGTTTCCCATCGCCGGCGACGACAAGTACGGCGACTTTGCCCTCAACAAGACGCTCGCCCGGCGGGGCCTCAAGCGCATGTTCCTGCACGCGGAGAAAGTAGAGATTATCCATCCGGCGAGTGGGGAGGCCATCGTCTTCACGGCGCCGCTGCCGCGCGGGCTCGAGGCGTTTCTCGCTTCGCTTGCGGCGGCGCCCGTCGGGGCGACCGGACCGGCGTGATGGCCCGCCGCTTCGAGTTGCTGGTCTTCGACTGGGACGGCACGCTCATGGATTCAGCTGCCGCTATTGCCGCGGCGCTGCAGGCAGCGTGCCGCGATCTCGATCTGCCGGTGCCGTCTGACCAGGACGCGCGGTTTATCATCGGCCTTGGCCTGAACGACGCGATGGCCCACGTGCTGCCGTCGCTGGCGCCGGGGGATTATCCGCGCGTGGTCGAGCGCTATCGCCACCATTTTCTGGCCGACGGCAGCCGCGTTGGCCTGTTCCCCGGCGCCCGCGAGACGGTCGCCGAGCTGCACGCGGCGGGGTTCGTGCTGGCGGTCGCCACCGGAAAGAGCCGGCGCGGGCTCGATCGCGAGCTCGCGGCGACCGGGCTCGGCGCCTATTTCCACGCAACGCGCTGCGCCGATGAGGGTTTTGCGAAGCCGCATCCGGGCATGCTGCAGCACCTGATCGACGAGCTGGGCGCCGACAGTGCGCGCACGCTCATGATCGGCGACACCGTCCACGACATGGAGATGGCGCGCAGCGCCGGTGTGGCACGCCTGGGCGTCGCCTATGGCGCGCATGCGCGGCACGAGCTGCTCGCCTTCGACCCGGTCGGCTGTGTCGACGCGGTCGCCGAGTTGCGCACGTGGCTTCGCGCCAATGCGTGACGCCAGGTGTGCAGTTTGCAATCAAGGCGGCGTGCATTCTCGGCTATACTTATTACCCTGCTTCTTGACGGGTAAATACCGCCATGGCTGATCTCGAGCAAGGCAAGTCCGGGGACAACTGGGAGCGCAATACGCTGGAGAAGGTCGCGCTTGCGGCAATCCAGGAGCAGCGCCGCGCCCGGCACTGGAGCATCTTCTTCAAGCTGCTGCTGTTCATTTACCTCTTCGTGCTGCTGTTCATCGGCCTGGGCTGGATCGGCAAGAAAGACCTTGCGCCCGGCAAGCACACGGCGCTGGTCGAGATCAGCGGGGTGATCGGCTCGACGGGGCAGGCGAGCGCCGACGTGGTGATGACGGGCCTGCAGGATGCGTTCAAGGACAAACGCACGCAGGGCATCATCCTGCGCATCAACAGCCCCGGCGGGAGCCCGGTGCAGGCCGGGCACATCAACGACGAGATCCGGCGCCTGCGGGTGAAACATCCCGATATCCCGGTCTACGCGGTAGTCGAGGACATTTGTGCGTCGGGCGGCTACTACGTCGCGGTCGCCGCGGACAAGATCTACGTCGACAAGGCGAGCATCATCGGGTCCATCGGCGTGCTGATGGACGGCTTCGGCTTCACCGGCACGATGGACAAGCTGGGCGTCGAGCGCCGGCTGCTTGCAGCCGGGGAAAACAAGGGTTTCCTCGACCCGTTCTCGCCGGTCAGGGAATCACATAAGGCACATGCCGAGAAGATGCTCGACGACATTCACCGGCAGTTCATCGAGGTCGTGCGCAAAGGCCGTGGCCCGCGGCTGAAGGACGCGCCGGGGCTGTTCTCCGGATTGATGTGGACCGGCGAGGACAGCGTGAATCTGGGGCTCGCCGACGCGCTCGGCGGCATCGATTACGTCGCCCGCGAAGTCATCAAGGCGGAGACGATCGTCGACTTCACCCCGAAGGAAAACATCGCGGAGCGGGTGGCGCGGCGCTTCGGCGCGGCGATGGCCGAGACGCTGGTGCGGCTCGGCGCGGCGGGCAGCTTATCGATCCGGTAGGCGGTAGAGCAGAAATACCGCCGGCCGCCGGCCGAGGTCAGGCGGCTGTTTCTTCCATTCGCCGACCGGCCGCGTCCGGACGAACTCATCCGGCAGGGTGAGGTCCGCCGCAATACATAACAGCGTATCGTCACGGCAGGCGTCCAGCGCCGCCTGCAGCAGCACCGTGTTCCTGTACGGCGTCTCGATGAAGATCTGCGTTGCGTCCTGCGCGTGCGAGGCGCGCTCGAGGTCGATCAGCTTTCTGCGGCGCGCTTCGCGCTCCACCGGCAGGTAGCCGTGGAAGACGAAGCGCTGCCCGTTCATGCCCGAGGCCATCAGGGCCAGCAGCAGGGCCGACGGGCCCACCAGCGGCACCACCCGCGCGCCGATCGCATGCGCGCGCCGGACCAGTGCCGCCCCGGGATCCGCGACTGCGGGACAGCCCGCCTCGGACAGAAGTCCGCAGTCGCGCCCTTCCACGAGCGGCGTGAGCAGGGAGCCGAGCTGGTCCTCGGCGGTGTGCTCGTCGAGCGTGTCGATCCGCAGCGTCTGCAGCGCGTGAGGATAGCCGGCCCGTTTCAGGAACTGCCGTGCGGACTTGGGATTTTCCGCGATGAAGCAGGACAGTGCCGGCAGCGCCCGCAGCGTCGCGCCGGCAAGCACGGCTGCCGGATCGTTGCCGCCCAGGGGCACCGGAATGAGGTACAGCGTGCCGGGCTCGGCCATTGCGCTCAGATGACTTCCACGCCCCGGTTCCTGAGCATGGTGGTGAGGGCGATCAGCGGCAGCCCGATCAAGGCGCTTGGATCCTCGGCGGCAACGCGCTCGACCAGGGCGATGCCGAGGCCCTCGATGCGCGCGCTGCCGGCGCAGTCATAGGGTTGTTCGAGTGCAAGGTAACGCTCGATCTGCTGATCCGTCACCTGCCGCAATGCGACCGTCGTGGGCACGTTCTCGAGCTGGGTCTCGCCGCTGGCCGTATCGAGCAGGCAGAGCGCGGTGTGGAATACCATCTCCCGGCCGCGCATTTCGCGCAGTTGCGCCACGGCAGCGGCGTGGGTGCCCGGCTTGCCCAGCGCGAGTCCGCCGAGCACGGCGACCTGGTCGGAGCCGATGACCAGCGCGGCGGGGAATCGGTCCGCTACGGCGCGGGCCTTCGCCTCGGCGAGACGCATCGCGGTGTCCTCGGGGCGCTCCCGCGGCAGCGGCGTCTCGTCTACGCCGGGAGCTGCAACCTCGAAACGCAGTCCCAGGCGCTCGAGCAGCGCCCGGCGGTAGGCCGACGTGGATGCCAGTACGAGGTGCGGGGCGCTCAAAATCGGCCGCTTGTGGAGAAGTCGAATCGGGACCGGGATGTAATGTCTAAGTGCCTGCCAAACCTCGTTTTTCCATGATTTTACTTTGACAGGGAAGCGCGAAAATACTATCATGCGCCGCTTATGTCTGCACGGACGGTGATCGACAGCCTGGAATTCGTCCGCAGCGGTCGGACAATGCGCGGCGAGGTCGCTGTCGCGAACCTCGAGCGCCTCGCCGAGAGTTTGCACGACACCGGCGGCAGTATTTCGTATACGCTCACGGGCAGCTTCGACAGCCGGCGCCGGCCGCGCCTGATGCTGCAAGCGAGCGGGTTACTGCGGTTGCAATGCCAACGTTGTCTTGGCCTGCTGGAGTTCCCGCTGGAGATCGCCAACACGCTGGTCTTGCTGGACAAGGGCGACGCGGCGGAAGCGGGACTGGATGATCCGCTGGCGCCGGAAGCGATAGAAGCCAGCCCGGAACTCGATGTCGACGGGCTGATCGAAGACGAGATTTTGCTGAGCTTGCCGTTCGCACCGCGGCATGCAGAGGGCGCGTGCCAGAACCGGGCGGCAGCGAAACCGCCGCAGGCTGCGAATGCTTCAGCCTTCGCGGACAAGCTTGCGGCATGGAAAAAGCACTGACAGTTAAACGTACGTAAGGAGCACTGAAATGGCAGTTCAGCAGAACAAGAAGTCCCCGTCCAAACGCGGTATGCACCGCTCGCATGATTCTCTTTCGAATCCCACGCTGGCGGTCGAGCCGACCACCGGCGAGGCCCACCTGCGCCACCACATCAGCCCGAACGGCTATTATCGCGGCAAGAAGGTCATCAAGACGAAGGGCGAGTAGGCGGCCGCGCTGGCCCGGTGCGCGTCGAGCTCGTGCGCGCCTGATAACAACATCACCGGCGGCCGAGAGGAGATCAGCGGATGGTTGTGACCGTTGCCATCGATTGCATGGGCGGCGATCACGGTGTGCACGTCACGGTGCCGGCGGCGCTCGATTACCTCGGGCGCGATCCGGAGTCCTCCGTCATTCTGGTTGGCAAGCAAGACGCGATCGAGGCCGAGCTTGGCCGGCGGCGCGCCACGGGCGGGGCGCGGCTGAAGGTGCAGCACGCAAGCGAAGTGGTCGAAATGGACGAGCCGCCGGCGCAGGCGCTGAGAGGCAAGAAGGATTCTTCGATACGGGTCGCGGTCGACCTGGTCAAAAGTGGCGCGGCGCAGGCGTGCGTCAGCGCCGGTAACACCGGGGCGCTGATGGCGATCTCGCGCTTCGTGCTGAAGACGCTGCCCAGCATCGACCGGCCGGCAATCGCCAGCATCCTTCCGACGCTCACCGGCCACACCTATGTTCTCGACCTCGGCGCCAATGTGGACTGCACGGCGGAACACCTGCTGCAATTCGGCATCATGGGAGCCGAGCTGGTCGCGTCGGTCGAGCACCGCGCGCGGCCGTCGGTCGGGCTGCTCAACATCGGCGAGGAAGACATCAAGGGTAACGAAGTGGTGAAGAAAGCCGCCGCGCTGCTGCGCGCGAGCGGGCTCAACTTCCACGGCAACGTCGAGGGCAACGACATCTACAAAGGCACCACCGATGTGGTGGTGTGCGACGGGTTCGTCGGCAACGTCGCGCTGAAGACCTCCGAAGGCCTGGCCCAGATGCTTGCCACCTACCTGCGGGAAGAATTCAACCGCAGCCTGTTCACGAAGCTGGCCGGCCTCGTCGCGCTGCCGGTGATCAATGCCTTCAAGAAACGCGTCGACCACCGCTGCTACAACGGCGCGAGCCTGCTTGGCCTGCGCGGCATCGTGGTGAAGAGCCACGGCTCTGCGGACGATTACGCATTCGGATTCGCCATCCAGCGCGCCGTCGAAGAGGCGCGCACCGGCGTGCTCGCGCACATCTCGGAGCGCATGGCGGCGGTGCAGAAGAGCGCCGCATGAGCCGCTACTCCCGGATCATCGGCACCGGCAGCTACCTGCCGGAAAAAGTGCTGACCAACCGCGACCTCGAAGGCGTGATGGATACCACGGACGAGTGGATCTTCACGCGTACCGGCATTCGCGAGCGGCATATCGCGGCAGACAACGAGAAGGCGAGCGATCTCGCCCTTAACGCGAGCCGCAAGGCGATCGAGGCTGCGGGCATCACGCCGCAGGACATCGGCCTGATCGTCGTCGCGACCACGACCGCCGACATGGTTTTCCCAAGCACCGCCTGCATCCTGCAGGCGAAGCTCGGCATCAAGGATTGCCCTGCATTCGACGTGCAGGCGGTCTGCAGCGGCTTCGTCTACGGGCTCACGGTTGCGGACCAGTTCGTGCGCTCTGGCCAGTTCAAGCATGCCCTGGTGGTGGGCAGCGAGATCTACTCGCGCATACTCGACTGGGAGGACCGCTCGACCTGCGTGCTGTTCGGCGACGGCGCGGGCGCGGTGGTGCTGCGCGGCGACAGCAAGCCGGGAATCCTGTCGAGCCATCTCCACGCCGACGGCAGCCTCGCCAACATCCTTTCGGTTCCCGGCTCGGTGTGCGCGGGCAAGGCGAGCGGCCGGCCGCTGCTGCAGATGGAAGGCCACACGGTGTTCAAGTTCGCGGTGAAGGTGCTGGGCGAGGTGGCCGAAGAGGCGCTGGCCGCGAACCAGCTGCAGAAATCGGACATCGACTGGCTGATACCGCACCAGGCGAATATCCGCATCATCCAGGCGACCGCCAAGCGGCTGGGCCTGAGCATGGAGAAAGTGGTGGCAACGGTGGACCGCCACGCCAACACTTCGGCGGCATCCGTCCCGCTCGCCCTCGACGAGGCGGTGCGCGACGGGCGCATTCGCAGCGGGCAGCACGTGCTGCTGCAGGGCGTGGGCGGCGGCTTCACGTGGGGCGCGGTCATGGTCAAATGGTAAGGGCTGGATGATGAAACTGGCATTGGTATTCCCGGGGCAGGGCTCGCAGTCGATCGGCATGATGCAGGGCTTCGCCGAGTCGAAAGCGGTGCGGGATACGTTCGCCGAAGCCTCGGCGGCACTGGGCCAGGATCTGTGGCAGCTCGTCGCCGACGGCCCGGCCGACGAGCTCAACGCCACGGTCAACACCCAGCCGGTGATGCTCACCGCGGGCTACGCGGTCTACCGCGCCTGGCGCGACGCCGGCGGCGCGGAACCCGCGATGGTCGCCGGCCACAGCCTGGGCGAATACACGGCGCTGGTCGTGGCGGGCGTGATCCGCTTCGGCGACGCGGTGCCGCTGGTGCGCTTTCGCGCGCAGGCGATGCAGGAAGCGGTGCCGAAAGGCACGGGTGCGATGGCGGCGATCCTCGGGCTCGACGACGATGCGGTGCGCGCCGCGTGCAAGGAAGCGGCGCAAGGCGAGATCGTGGAAGCGGTCAATTTCAACGCCCCGAGCCAGGTAGTCATCGCGGGGCACAAGGCCGCGGTGGAGCGCGGCGCGGAAGCGGCCAAAGCGAAAGGCGCGAAGCGCGCGGTCATGCTGCCGGTGAGCGCGCCGTTCCATTCCTCGCTGCTGAAGCCCGCGGCCGACCGGCTCGCGCAATACATGGAGAAAGTGGCGTTCAGCGCGCCGCGCATTCCAGTCGTGAACAACGTCGACGTCGCGGTGTTGACCGATCCGGATGCGATCAAGGATGCGCTGGCGCGCCAGGCCTGCAATCCGGTGCGCTGGGTCGAGGTGGTCCGGAACCTCGCCGGTGCGGGCGTGACGCATGTCGCCGAATGCGGCCCGGGCAAGGTTCTCGCCGGCATGACGAAGCGCATCGAAGCGAGCCTGCAGGGTATCGCGATTGCCGATCCCCAGTCGCTTGCCGCGGCAATGGCGGGTGTCAAATGAGCGCGCTCGACGGCAAGGTCGCCCTCGTCACGGGAGCTTCGCGCGGAATCGGCCAGGCGATCGCCCTCGCGCTGGGCCGGCAGGGCGCCGTCGTCGCCGGCACTGCCACCAGCGCCGAAGGCGCCGCGAGAATCACGCAGGCGCTCGCGGCCGCCGGCGCCAAGGGCGCCGGTCTGGTGATGAAAGTCGAGGACGGGGCACAAGTCGAGTCGGCGGTCGCCGAGGTGCAGAAGCAGTTCGGCGATATCGCCATCCTGGTCAACAATGCGGGCATCACCCGCGACAACCTGCTGCTGCGCATGAAGGACGAGGAGTGGGACGAGATCATGTCGACCAATCTCAAGCCCGTCTACAGGCTGTCGAAGCTCGTGCTGCGCGGCATGATGAAGGCGCGCACCGGCCGCATCATCAATATCACTTCCGTGGTGGGCGTAACCGGCAACGCGGGCCAGACCAATTACTCGGCGGCAAAGGCGGGAATCATCGGCTTCACCAAGTCGCTGGCACGCGAAGTGGGCAGCCGCAACATCACGGTGAATTGTGTCGCACCCGGGTTCATCGACACTGACATGACGCGGACGCTCAACGAGGCGCAGCGCGGGGCGCTGGTGCAGCAGATCCCGCTCGGGCGCCTGGGTGACGCGCAGGACGTGGCAGCGGCCGTGGCGTTTCTCGCGTCGCCCGCCGCGGCCTACATGACGGGGTGCACGTTGCATGTCAACGGCGGCATGTTCATGGAATGACGAGAAGGTGTCTGGAAAACAGTCTCGCCCCTGCGCCAGGCGCGGGCGAGGGCGGGGAAGGGGTTGAACGGCCTCGCTCCAAGCCCAAAGGGCACTTCCTGCGGGCGTACGGTCCTTCCCCCGCACGCGGGGGAAGGAATTCGCATTTCGCGACGCGCACGTATCCTTGAGACAAGCTCGAGTCATGCCGTCTTCCCGTACCCCCGGCCCCCGCTTCCGAGAGGAGAGGGGAGACTGCCGATCGCTGTTGCGATGGAGTACGGCGGGCAGCAGGTTCATGGAATGGCAGTGAATCTAAAATAAGTTGCGGACGCCAAATCTGGTAAAATACGCGGTCAAATTCTGAAACAAAATCCCGCGCCGCGGGACAGCGGTCCAATCCAATCGACTCATAGTGCAAGAGGAAAGGGGACGTTAATGGAAAACATCGAGCAACGCGTCAAAAAAATTGTTGCCGAGCAATTGGGGGTCAACGAGGCCGATGTCAAGAACGAGTCATCGTTCGTCAACGATCTGGGCGCAGATTCGCTCGATACCGTTGAGCTGGTAATGGCGCTCGAGGAGGAGTTCGAGACCGAAATCCCCGACGAGGAAGCCGAGAAGATCACGACCGTTCAACAGGCGATCGAGTACATCAAGTCCCACAGCAAGTCCTAACGCAAGCCCGCTCCGGAGCGAAGTTGGCCAGACGCAGAGTAGTGGTCACCGGCCTGGGGATCGTGTCCCCGGTCGGCATCGGGGTGCAGGAAGCCTGGTCCGGGATCGTCGCCGGCCAGTCCGGAATCACCCGCATCACCCGCTTCGACGCTTCCGCTTTCAGCTCGCAGATCGCCGGCGAGCTGAAGGGGTTCGACATCAGCAAGTATCTCTCGCCGAAGGAGGCGCGCCGCATGGATACCTTCATCCATTACGGCATGGCGGCGGGGATCGAGGCCATCAAGGATGCGGGACTCGAAGCGAAGCCCGAAGACGCCGAGCGCATCGGTGTCAACATCGGCTCCGGCATCGGCGGGCTGCCACTGATCGAGGAAACCCACATCGAGTACCAGAAGAACGGCCCGCGCAAGATTTCGCCGTTCTTCGTGCCCGGCACCATCATCAACATGGTTTCCGGCAATCTCTCGATCATGTACGGGTTCAAGGGCCCCAACCTGGCGATCGTTACCGCCTGCACCACGGCGACGCACTGCATCGGCGAATCGGGCCGTATCATCGAGTACGGCGACGCGGATGTCATGATCGCCGGTGGCGCCGAGGCCACCATTTCCCCGCTCGGCGTGGGCGGGTTCTGCGCTGCCCGCGCGCTGTCCGGCCGCAACGACGACCCGGCCGGCGCGAGCCGCCCGTGGGACAAGGATCGCGACGGCTTTGTGCTGGGCGAGGGCGCCGGGGTGCTGGTGCTCGAGGAATACGAGCGCGCCAGGAAACGCGGTGCGAAGATCTACTGCGAGCTCGCGGGCTACGGCATGAGTGCCGACGCGCACCATATGACGGCGCCGTGCGAGGACGGCGACGGTGCGGTGCGCTGCATGGCGAATGCCATCCGCAACGCCGGGATCAATCCCGATGCCGTCAACTATATCAACGCGCACGGCACCTCGACGCCGCTCGGCGATATCGCGGAAACCGTCGCGGTGAAGCGCTGCTTCGGCGACCACGCCAAGCGGGTCGCCGTGAGCTCAACCAAGTCGATGACCGGCCACCTGCTGGGCGCCGCGGGCGGTGTCGAGGCGATATTTTCTGTGCTGGCGGTGCGCGACCAGGTCGCCCCGCCGACCATCAATCTCGTGAATCAGGATCCGCAGTGCGATCTCGACTACGTGCCCAACACGGCGCGCAAGATGAAGATCGACGTCGCGGTGTCGAACTCGTTCGGCTTCGGCGGCACCAACGGCAGTCTGGTCTTCCGCAAAGTCTGAACCCGGCGCCCCGGATTGCGAGCGCGCGGCTTTCCGGCCGCCCATCCCATGATCCTGGTTAACGGCGAGCCCGGCGAGAAGGTTGGCGCGGCCGACCGCGGCCTCGCTTACGGTGACGGCGTATTCCGCACGCTGGCCGTCCGCGCCTCGCGCCCGCAGGCCTGGCCGCATCATTACCGCAAGCTGCAGCACGACTGCGCCGCGCTCGGGCTCGCTTGTCCGCCCGAGAAGCTGCTGCGGGACGAGCTGGCGCGCGCCGTGCCGGCGGCGGGAGAGTGCGCGGCCAAGATCATCGTCACACGCGGCGCGGGCGAGCGGGGATATGCGCCGCCCCCTGCCGCGGTGCCGACGCGCGTCGTCATGACCTCGCCGCTGCCGCAACATCCGGCCGACCACGTCACCCGCGGAGTCGCGGTCCGCATGTGTGCGATCCGCCTCGCGCTGCAACCCGCGCTGGCCGGCGTCAAGCATCTCAACCGCCTGGAGAACGTCCTGGCGCGCGCCGAATGGAACGATCCGGCGATCGCAGAGGGCATCATGCTCGACGTCGCCGGCAAGGTCATCTCCGGGACCATGAGCAATCTTTTCATCGTCGAGGGCGAAGCGCTGGTGACGCCGGCGCTGTCAGGCTGCGGCGTAGCCGGCGTCACGCGCGACCGCGTGCGCGCCGCTGCGGCACGGCGCGGCATCGCGTGCGGCGAAGGCGAAATCGGCATCGAGCGCTTGATGCGCGCCGACGCCGCGCTGCTCGTGAACAGCCTGATCGGAGTCTGGCAGGTGGCTGCGCTCGGGGAGCGCAGGTGGGCGCCACAGGAAATCACGCGGCACGTGAGAGAATGGCTGGATGATACCGGCGATTAAGCGGGGTCTCGTTTCCGCGGCGCTGCTGCTCGCGGCATGCGGCCTCATCGCCGCGGGATGGTTCGCGCACTACGCCTACAGCGACCGCACCCTGCCGCGCTCACCGCTGCAGTTCACGCTCAAGTCCGGCAGCAGCCTGACCAGCGCGGCCCGGCAGATGGCGGAGGCGGGCGTGCTTGCCCGTCCCGCCGTGTTCGTGCTGATGGCGCGCATGCTGGGCGAGGCCGGCAAGGTGAAGGCGGGCAATTACGAAGTCGAGAAAGCCATCTCGCCGCTCGATCTGCTGCACAAGATCACCCGCGGCGACGTGACGCTCGACAGCATCGTCCTGGTCGAGGGCTGGACCTTCAAGCAGATGCGCCGGGCGCTCGACAGGCACCCCGCATTGCGTCACGACACCACCGGTCTCGACGAGAGCGAGATTCTCAAGCGGCTCGGCATCGGCGAAGCCGCAGCGGAAGGATGGTTTTTCCCCAACACCTACCACTTCAGCAACGGCAGCACCGATTTCGCGATCCTGCGCCGTGCCCATCAGCTGATGCGCAACCATCTCCAGGCGCAATGGGAAGCGCGCAATCCGGCGCTGCCGCTCGCCACGCCGTACGAGGCGCTGATTCTCGCCTCGATCATCGAGAAAGAAACCGGCAAGGCGCAGGAGCGCCCGTTGATCGCCGCGGTGTTCGTGAACCGTCTGCGCATCGGCATGCGGCTGCAGACCGACCCCACGGTGATCTATGGCCTGGGCGATGCCTTCGACGGCAACCTGCGCAAGCGCGATCTTCTCGCCGACACGCCCTACAATACCTACACCCGCGCCGGCCTGCCGCCCACGCCGATTGCGATGCCGGGGCTCGACTCGATCAAGGCGGCGCTCGGTCCTGCCGACAGCAACATGCTCTACTTCGTGTCCCGCGGCGACGGCACATCGCATTTCTCGCGCACGCTGGGAGAGCATGATCGGGCGGTGACCAAATATCAGAAAAGCGGGCGACGCTGATGCGCGGCAAGTTCATCACGCTGGAGGGCATAGACGGGGCAGGCAAGACGACGCACCTGGAGTGGCTCGCCGCTTTTCTCAAGCAGCGTGAAATCCGGGTGACCACCACGCGCGAGCCGGGGGGCACCATCCTCGGCGAAGCGCTGCGCCGGATCGTGCTCGATCGCACGCAGCGGCTGCACGTGGAGACCGAGGCGCTGCTGATGTTTGCGGCGCGCCGCGAGCACCTGGCGCGGGTCATCCGTCCCGCCCTCGATTCCGGCCGCTGGGTTTTGTGCGACCGTTTCACCGACGCGACCTTCGCCTACCAGTCGGCCGGCAGCGGGATGGACTGGGAGAAGATCGAGGCGCTCGAGCGCTGGGTGCAGGAGGATCTGCAGCCCGACCTCACCGTTTTCTTCGACGTGGCGCCCGAGACCGGGCGCGCGCGCAGCGGACGCGTGCGCGAGCCCGACCGGTTCGAGCAGGAGCAGGGGGATTTCTACCGCCGCGTGCGGGAAGGCTATCTGCGGCGCGCGAGCGAGCACCCGGAGCGCATCGAAGTCATCGACGCCAACGGCGCCGTCAGGGAAATTCAGAAACAACTCGAGTTGAAAGTCATACGGCATTGTTTTTAGTTAGTTTTATTTCAGCGACAGCGAGCCCGAAGTGAATTGCCTCCCGTGGCACGAGCAGGACTTCGGCCGGCTCCTCGCAAGGCGGGCCCGGTTGCCGCATGCGCTGTTGTTTCACGGCCGCCAGGGCATCGGCAAGCTCGCTTTTGCCCGGGCGCTGGCCCAGGCCTTGCTGTGCGAGGCGTCCGCCGCGGCGGGCGCCGCCTGCGGAAAATGCGCCGCCTGCGGCTGGTGCGAAAACGGCGCTCATCCCGATTGGCTGCAGCTCGAGCTCGACGAAGCAGGCGACGATGATCAGGGTGCGGACAAGAAGTCCAGGCGCCAGATCACGGTCGATCAGGTCCGGCGGCTGCCCGATTTCATCAACATCTCCAGCCATCGCGGCGGGCGCAAGCTCGTCCTGGTGCACCCGGCCGAGGCGCTCAACATCAACGCCGCCAACGCGCTGCTGAAAAGTCTCGAAGAGCCGCCGCCGAACACTTACTTCCTGCTGGTCGCGCACCGGCCGCATTTCCTGCTTCCGACCATCAAGAGCCGTTGCCAGCACATCGCCCTGGCGCCGCCGCCAGCCGCTGTCGCGGAAGCCTGGCTGCGGGCGCAGAAGGTGCCCGAGGCGGCGCTCGCCCTGGCGCAGACCGGCAACGCACCGCTGCTCGCTGCCGAGCTCGCGGACGCGAGCTGGTGGCAACAGCGCGCAACGCTGCTCGAGGCCATTTCCCGCCCTTGCTTCGATCCGCTGGCGGTCGCCGAGCAGGTGCGCGATGTGCCGCTGCCGCACTTCGTCGGCTGGCTGCAGAAATGGTCCTTCGATCTGATTTTCAACAAGTTTCTCGGGAAGATCCGGTACAATCCCGACTACGCGGAGGCGGTGGGCGCCAGCGCCGAGAGCGCCGACACCTGGAACCTGCTGCGCTTTCACCGCGAGGTCGTGGGCATGCAACGCGTGGTAAACCACCCCCTGAATGCCCGCCTGGTGATCGAGGACCTGCTCATGGCCTACGCGCGGCTGATGCAGGGTACCGACGGTCAGGCGCGCTGAGCGGCACGTCCATGTTCGTCGATTCGCATTGCCATCTGACGTTTCCCGAGCTTGCCGGCAACCTGGACGGCATCCTGTCGCGCATGCGCGACAATGCCGTGACGCACGCGCTGTCGGTCAGCGTGACGCTCGACGATTTTCCGCAGGTCCTGGCGCTGGCCGAGCGCCATGCCCACATCTTCGGGTCGGTCGGGGTGCATCCGGACTATGAGGGTCTGCCGGCGATTGTCCCCGCTGAAGTGGCGCGCCTCGCCGATCATCCCAAGATTATCGCGATCGGCGAGACCGGGCTCGACTACTATCGGCTGAAAGGCGACCTGGAATGGCAGCGTGAACGTTTCCGCGGCCATATCCGGGCCGCGCGATTATGCGGCAAGCCGTTGATTATTCATTGCCGTGCGGCCGCCGATGACACCCTGCGCATCATGCGGGAAGAGGGCGCCGACGCGGTCGGCGGGGTAATGCACTGCTTTACCGAGTCGTGGGAGGTCGCCCAAGGGGCGATGGACCTCGGTTTCTATATCTCGTTCTCGGGCATTGTCACCTTCAAGAACGCCCAGGCGTTAAAAGACGTGGCCACGAAGGTGCCGCTGGAGCGTCTGCTGATCGAGACCGACTCGCCGTACCTCGCGCCGGTGCCGCACCGGGGAAAGGTCAACGAGCCCGGCTTAGTGGTGCACGTGGCGCAGGAGATTGCGCGCCTGCGCGGACTTTCCCTGGACCAGATCGCGGCCGAGAGCACAAATAATTTTAGTAAATTATTCAGTGTATTGAAAAATGAACCTAATAAGTAACCTTAAACTGCTCGGGGTGGCCGCCGTGGTGGCGATTGCCATGCCGGCGTGGGCCGATTCCTACGAGGACGTGATGCGCGCGATCAAGCTGGACGACGGCGAAACCGTCGCGCGGCTGATTCAGCGTGGCGTCGACGTCGATACCGCCAGCCGCGACGGCGAGTCGCTGCTCATGTATTCAGCCAAGGAAGGCAAGCTCAGCACGGTAAAGACGCTGCTCGCGGCGAAGGCCAAGGTGGATGCCCGCAATGCCCATGGAGAGACCGCATTGATGCTTGCGGCGCTGCGGGGGCGCACCGACGTAGTCGAGTTGCTGTTGGCCAGTGGCGCAGAGGTCAACCACGGCGGCTGGACGCCGCTCATGTATGCCGCCGTGAAGAATCACATCGACACGGCGCGGGTCCTGATCGCCCGGGGCGCCGATATCAACGCGACGGCTGACAATGGCACCACGCCATTGATGATGGCCGCGCGCGAAGGATATCTGCCAATGGTCCAGTTGCTTCTGGATCATGGCGCCGATATCAACCACCGCACGCCGCAAGGCTATACGGCGCTGGCGGTCGCCAAAGACCGCGGCAAGAACGAAGTCGCCCAAGCGCTGGTTCAGGCGGGGGCCGAGAATTAGGCGCCGTGACGGGCACCATCGAGGCTGCCGTGCTCCATGAGGTGATGCGTATAATGTATATTATGTCAAATTACATTTTTGCGGCGGATCAAGGCCTTATTCAAATTACATGGTGTACGACGCTTAGTCCTCAAACTAACCCCTACCCCCTACCATTACCCGCCCCACAACACTTAATAAGGGGTCAATATGGCACGGACACAACCTCATCGCCGCCATCCTCGAACCAGCCCAACGGGAAGCGTGCCCCCCGATTGGGAAGCCTATGGGGCGCGATTCGGCCAGGACGGGCTGTTCTACCTCGCCGAGTGGCGGCGCGGCTTCACCGTCCACGAGCGCCGGGCGCTCTTCTTCGAGTGCCAGCAGGTTCGATCCCTGCAGGCCGAGAACCGCCAGCTGAGGCGCGACCTCGAAGCCCTCGCCTCCCGCACCCTCGAACTGTAGAAACAGCGGACCTTCTACCGGCGGCAGTGCCACTTCGAGGCGAGCATGGGAAGCCTCCTGCGCCCGCAACCGAGCCCCTAAAAGACAAACCCCGCCGCAGCGGGGTCCTTACTCCCCTACCCGATCACCCGGCTAACGTTC
>JBFKNN010000044.1:0-17998 GCA_041629335.1 Burkholderiales bacterium
CACGCAGTGGCGATGGCCACGCAGCAGGCCGGGGTGAAGCAGGTCCATCTCGACGAGATGGTTCAGTTCTGCATGGTGGTGCCGATGGCGGCCAAGCCGCTCAAGTGGGATTCGCGCGACCTCGCAGCGTTGACCGCTTATACTGCACGGGTACAGAAGACCTTCAATCCCTGTGCGGCGAAGAACCCCTGCGCAGCGCGGAATCCGTGCGCGGCGAAAAACCCCTGCGGCGCGAGAAACCCGTGCGCCGGCCGGAACCCCTGCGCAGCCAAGAATCCCTGCGCAGCCCGGAAGCGTTGACGGCAGGGCTGACCTGGTGATGACGCTGAGCAGTGGCAGCGAAGCGGCGCCCGCGCAGGCGGGTGCCGCTGCAAGCCGGCAGCATCGGGCGGTCGCGCGCGAGCTCGTCGTGCCGCCGCTCGCTTCCCTGTCCCGCGCGCGGCAGCGCAGTATGCTCGAAGCGGGGCTCGAGGTGCTCGAGTGCCGGCGCGTGCTGGAGAATGGGGGGCTTAACCTGGTAGGTGAAGTCCTGCGCGGGCAGGGCGAGTTCGTCGAGTTCTCGCACTACCCGGAGGACGACGTCTATGACCGCGACACGCACTCGCAGTATTACTACCACGCGCACCGCGGCGGCATGGCCGGAGAGCACGGCCACTTTCACACGTTCATCCGCGACCCGGAGGCGATCGCGGGCAAGCGCCCGGTCGCCGCAGCGCCCGAGTCCGAGGACATCTCGCATCTCATCGCCGTTGCGATGGATCCCTACGGCTGGCCGATCGGGCTCTTCGCGACCAACCGCTGGGTGACCGGCGAGCGCTGGTTCGCGGCGGAGGACGTGATCGCGTTCGCCCAGCGCTTTTGCATCGACCATGCGTATCCTTCGTGGCCGTTAAACCGCTGGCTTACGGCGATGTTCATCCTGTTCGGGCCGCACATCGAGGCGCTGCTGCGCCACCGGGACGAGGTCGTCGCCGACTGTTCGCTGGATCGTCCGCTCGAAGACGTGTTCGAGGATCGGGAGCTGGAAGTCACCGGCTATCTGTCGATCTCGGTCGATGAAGTGGTGCGCGATCTGCATGCCGCCGTCGGCGGCCCCAGGCGGGAGTAACGCAATGATGAATTCACATATCAAACGATTTTCCCTTTCCGGCGCGGCCGCCGTGGCGATTGCGACCGTGCTGCTGCCGGTACCCGCGGCCGCCGCGCCGCAGCGCGTCACGCTCACCCAGGTGCCGTGCCAGTTTCTGGAGACCGAGGGCGTCGACCGCGGCTACACGTCGCGCTCGATCCGCGATTGCGAAACGATCAACGCGACGACAGCGGAGAAGCGCCTCGCGGAAGCGAAGACGATACGCCTCAAACCCGGCAAGTACGTCTTTCACGTGGTGAACAGGAATGTGCCGTACGAGCTCGGCTTCTGGCTGCGCGGCGCGACGTTGCTCTCCCGTGCGACGCTTCCCAGCGTCTCCGGTGGCGGCATCCTGCCCGGGGGCAGCAGGGTGTACGAGATCGAGTTGAAGCCCGGCGAGTATGTCTACTCCTGTCCGCTCAACCCGACGCCCGATTACTCCCTGATCGTGGAATAGAGCGGCCTGGGGATGTCTCCAGTGATCCGCTGCCTGCAGACCGTCGTGGGCATGTTCCTGCTGGCGGCGATCTTGACGGGCGCGGCTGCCGCAGACCGGTCCCAACCGCTGCCGGGCACGTTGTCGGTAAAGACTGCGCACCGCTTCGACGCGCTGGTGGCGCGCCTCGAAGCCGCGATCGAGCGCCACAAGATGGGGCTCGTCGCGCAGGCGAGCGCGAGCCGCGGCGCCGCCGTGCGTGGGGTGAAGATTCCCGGCAATGCAATACTCATGGTGTTCCGCAACGATTACGCGGTGCGCATGTTGAGCGCCAGCGTTGCGGCCGGGATCGAGGCGCCGCTGCGCCTCTACGTGACCGAGGAAAGCGACGGCACTGCGACGGTGACCTACCGGGCGCCAAGCGCGGTGTTCGCCCCGTACGGAAGCCGCGCGCTCGACGACATGGCAAAGGAGCTCGATGGCGTATTCGAGAACATCGTTCGTGACGCCGCAGGCCGCGGAAGCTGACTACGGCGCGCCGGCCGCGCGCCGGCAAGGCGGTGTGCTGGTTTCGGCAGTCGCGGCAGCCGGCCTCGTGCTTGCCGCGCTGCCCGTCCTGCAATGGCGGCTTGCAGTCCTGTTCGTGCTCGGCATCGCGCTCGGTGCGACGCTGTACCTCACTGCTTTCGGGTTCACCTCGTCCTACCGCGCGCTGATCGTGCATCGCAATGGCTCCGGCGTGCGGGCGCAGATCGTCATGCTGGCGATCGCTACCGTGCTGTTCGCGCCGGTGCTGGCCGCGGGCTCGGTCTTCGGCCAGAGCGTGGCCGGAGCGGTCGCACCCGCCGGCCTGCAGGTGGCGATCGGGGCATTCCTGTTCGGCATCGGCATGCAGCTGGGCGGCGGCTGCGGCTCGGGCTCGCTCTACACCGCCGGCGGCGGCAATACGCGCATGGTCGTGGTGCTGGTGGCGTTCTGCGCCGGCGGCTTCTGGGCAAGCCTGCACATGGACTGGTGGGCACGGCTGCCCGTATGGGAGACGCAGGCCTTGAGCGCGCGCCTCGGGTGGCCCGCGGCGATCGTGCTGCAGCTCGCGTTCCTTGGCGCGTTGTGGCTCGGCTTGAAGCGTTTTGCGCGCGGCCGGCTCGCGGTGGAACGCAACCGCGAGAAGCTCTGGCTCGCGGGCGCGGGCTTGCTCGCCGTGCTGAACCTCGCGGTGCTGGTCGTCGCCGGCCATCCGTGGACCATCACCTGGGCGTTCACGCTGTGGGGCGCGAAGAGCGCGCAGTTGGTCGGCTGGGACGCCGCGTCGTCCGCTTTCTGGAGTGCGCCGTTCCAGCGCGAAGCGCTGGCGGGCAGCGTGCTTGCCGACGTGACCTCGCTCATGAACGTTGGCATCCTGATTGGCGCGCTGGCGGGCGCAGCGCTGACCGGCCGTTTTGCGCCGCGTCTCCCGTTCACGCCGCGGCTCCTCGCCTCGGCAGTGATCGGCGGCCTCATCATGGGCTATGGCGCGCGCATCGCGTTCGGCTGCAACATTGGCGCGTTCTTCTCAGGCGTCGCCTCGACCAGCCTCCACGGCTGGCTGTGGATCGCGGCCGCGCTGCCGGGCAACGCGCTCGGCGTCAAGCTGCGCCCGTGGTTCGGACTGGAGAACTGAAATGTTGGAACATCGCATGGAATCAAAGGGAACGCGGCGCCCCGGATGGAGCCGGGCGCTGGCGCTTGCCGCCGCCCTCGGGCTGTTTTCGGCGGCGGCGTTCGCACAGACGGCGTGGCGCGGCGAGTGGCCGCGCACCGACTTCTCCAAGCACACCGTGCCGTTCGGGGAGATCGAATCAGGCGGGCCGCCCAAGGACGGCATCCCGGCGGTCGACCGCCCCCGCTTCATCTCGCAGCACGAAGCAAGCCGCTGGCTCGATGCGCGCGAACCGGTAATCGTGTTCGAGCGCCGGGGGGAGGCGCGAGCCTATCCGCTGCAGATCCTCATGTTCCACGAGATCGTGAACGACACGGTCGGCGGCATGCCGGTCGCAGTGACGTTCTGCCCGTTGTGCAACGCGTCGATCGTGTTCGATAGGCGCTTGAGCGGCGTGATGCTCGATTTCGGTACGACGGGCAAGCTGCGCAAGAGCGATCTGGTCATGTACGACCGCCAGACCGAGTCGTGGTGGCAGCAGTTCACCGGCAAGGGCATCGTCGGGTATTACGCGGGAGCGACGCTGGAGCAGGTGCCCTCGACTATCGTGTCCTTCGCCGATTTCAGGGAAGCCTATCCGCTCGGACGGGTGCTCTCGCGCGAAACGGGGTTTTTCCGGCCGTACGGCAAGAATCCTTACCGCGGCTACGACCGCATTGGCGACCAGCCGTTCCTGTTCCGCGATCCGGTCGATCCGCGGCTGCCGGCGATGGAGCGCGTGCTGGGCATCGCCCGCAACGGCATGGTGCGCATCTATCCGCTCACGGCCCTGGAGGCGAGCCCGGTGATCAACGACGAAGTGGGCGGCGAGGCGGTCGTCGTGTTCTCGCGCGAAGGCATGCTGTCCGTGCTCGATGCGGAAGTGATCAGCGAGTCGCGGCAGATCCCCGCGGCGGCCGCATACAGCCGCCGGCTGGACGGTCGCGTGCTCACGTTCGAGCGGCAGGAGAAACGCATCGTCGACCGTGAAACGCGGTCGGCGTGGGATATCTTCGGCCGCGCGGTGGACGGGCCGTTGAAGGGCCGGCGGCTCACGTCCGCGGACAACGGGGTGCACTTCGCGTTTGCCTGGCTTGCGTTCAATCCGGGCTCGGAAGTTTATGGCAAGCCGGCGGCCGGCAAGCAGTGATTCTCATTTCGCAACGTGAAACGGGTGTGTAAGGTCCGGCACATTGCGCGGGTCCTATCGATGAGCGGCAGTGGCTCCGGGACGGTGGCATGGCCTTGTATGCGGCCCGGCATTCAAATAGGGTAGGAACGCGCGCTTGGAAAAAGGCCATGCTGCACGTGGGTAAGCGATCGAAATTCGAAAGCCTCGTCCGGGCCTACGCGGCGGAACTCTACCGCTACGCGTACTGGCTCGCGCGCGAGCGCTTTACCGCGGAGGACCTGGTGCAGGAGACGTTTGCGAGGGCATGGAATGCGTGGGAGAGCCTGCGCGACGATCGCGCGGCGAAGAGCTGGCTCTACACGATTTTGCGCAACGAGCATGCGCGGCTCTATGAGCGAAAGCGCGTCGATGTCGACGACGCGCGCGATATCGACACGCTGCCCGATCCCGCGGGCGCCAGCGCATTCGAGAGCCTGGAGCTGCGCGACGCGTTGAAGACGCTGCCACCGGCATACCGGGAGCCGCTCCTGCTGCAGACGCTCGGCGGCTTCAGCTGCGCCGAGATCGCCCGGATGATGAACACCACAGAGGGCGCGGTGATGACGCGGCTCACCCGCGCGCGGCTCGCGCTGCGCAAGCTTCCGGGCTGGGGCGCAGGACGCAGGGCGAAGACGCGATGAATTGCTTCGAGTTCAGGCGGTTGATACTGGCTGATCCCCGGCGCCGGACCGAGGAGCAGAGCGAGCACATGGCGCACTGCGCCTCGTGCGCGGCGCTGGCGAAGGAGATCGAGGGTTTCGATTCCGCGATCCACGACGCCGCGTCGGTGCCGGTTCCCGATGGGCTGGCCGAGCGCGTGCTCCTGCGGCGCACAATGAGCCGGTCGGCGCGCGCGGGCATGTGGGCGCTCGCGGCTTCAGTCGTGGTGGCCGTCGGCATCGGCGCATATTTTTACGCCGGCCCCGGGCCGGAAGACGAGGACCTCATCGTCGCGGCCGCCCAGCTCGGTGAGCGGCATCCCGCGGTTGCGGCGATCAACTACGTCGTCGACCACGAATCGCGGCTGCTGCGCGAGACCCCGGTGCTCGATACAGCAGTCGTGCGCCAGGCGCTGGCGCACCTCGGGTTGAAGCTCCCGGACTCGGTGTCGATGCGTTACCTGGGCAACTGCCCGGTGCCGGGCGGCGTCGGCGAGCATGTCGTGCTCGAGACCGCCTTCGGCCATGTCACCCTGATCCTGGTGCCGAACCAGCCGATCGCGCCGCGGGTCATCGTCGCCGACAGGAAGATGACGGCGCTCGCGGCGCCGGTGCGCACCGGCGGCTACATCCTGGTGACCGACTCCGTGGACAAGGTGCGGCAGGCCGAGCGGCTGCTGCTGTAGAGAGCCAGCCGTAGGGTGCGGCTTTAGCGCACCAACGCGGCGGCTGGATTCTGGTGGTGCGCTGAAGCCGCACCCTACCCGGCGGCGGAGCGTCGGCGCCGGGCGCTACGCGTCGGCAGCGCGCTGACATCGTGCCCTGCATTGCAGCCTGATGAATCACCGCGTTTCACGTTTCCAGCGGCAGCTTGACCGCCTTGCCGGTCGCGGCCGAGCGCTCGATCGCGATCGTGGTCTCGAGGTTGATGCGCGCCTGCTCGGGCGTGGTGTGCGTGGTCGGGTTTCCGGTCACGAGGTGGTCGAGCCAGGCGCGCGTCTCGTTGCCGAGCGGGCCCCAGAAGTCTCCGAGCGCCCAGTCGCCCGCGGTGTTGCTGCCGATGAAAGCCATGTTGACCTGGTGGTCCGGCACGTAGGCGTGGGGAATCCCCTTGTCCGAGTAGATCAGGTGATCCATGTGGTCGTCGTCGATCATCATCGCGCCATCGGTCCCGAGGAGCTCGACGCGGTCGGACTGGCCCAGAGTGGGATACTTTGCGGGCAGCGCGTAGCTCACGCCGAAGTTGACCACTGCGCCGTCGGCGAAGGTCACGATCGCCCACGTTACATCGTCGGCGCTGTAGCCGGCATCCTTGAAAATGCCCTTCTGCCCGCGCGCCACGATCTCGACCGGCGGATTGCCCTCCAAGAACCAGCACATGAGGTCGACGTAGTAGGTGAGCACGTCCAGCACGGGAGTCGCGTGCGGATCGCGCTTGAGGATGTTGAACGCCTGGGCACGAGTGTTGTAGACGCGCGCGAGCCCGCCCAGCACCCTGCCCAGCCGGCCCTGTTTCATCTGCTCCTTGGCGCGCAGATAGCAGTCCTTGTAGCGGCGGCTGTAGCCCACGCGGAGCGTGCCCTTGGTCGCGTGCAGCGTGGCGAGAATGTCGTCCGCGTCCTTGAGCGTCAACGCGAGCGGCTTTTCCACCAGCACCGGTTTGCCCAGCTCGAGCGCGCGCTTGATCGGCGCGGCATGCTCGCTTTCCGGGGTGGACACGAAAACCGCGGTCACCTCGGGGCGCTCGATCGCCTCGAAGTTGTTGCCCGTATGGAAGTCCGCGCCGGTCTGGCTGGCGAGTGCCTTCGCGCGCGCCGGATCCAGGTCAGCGATAGCGAGAAATCCGACGCTGGGATGCTTTGCCGTCAGCCGCGCCCGCAGCGTTCCAATGCGGCCGGCGCCGATGACGGCGATGCCGAGTTCTTTTCGTGCCATTCAATCCTCCCCAGAGTGACAGGCCGATGGTAGCCCACTTCGGATGAAGCGTGAACTGTGGCCAGTGACCGGTGACGAGTGACGAGTGATGAGTGCTGCGGCTCGATCACGCTTCTTTCCTCACGTTCTCTGCGTCACGCGTTCTGACCCGCGCTTCTCAACAGACCGGCCACTGTGTTCGGGTCGCCGCTCTTTGGTTCGTTGCGCAATTTCCGCGGCCGCGAAGCAGCACGATAGCACCAGCGGCTCGTTGCTCATGTTGCGAGAACCTGTAACCACGCATTGCACAGTGCAAAATACCCGCGTGAGCGATGCAGTGCGGGGAGACAGGCTTGATGTCTCAGATTGTGAACTTATAATGTCGAGGTGTGGTCAAATGTAATTGTATGCACCAAGGTTCATCTTTGGGCTGCGTGATCAGGTTCGTAGCAGTAAGGATGAAAGAAGAACCCCGCCTCGGGGATGCATGTCGTTTCAACAATAATGTAGGAGGATGAAATGAGGAAAAACTCTCAGCAGTTGCGTCGCGAAATTCTGGGTGCCGTCGCCGGCGCGTTTCTGGCATTCGCTGTCGGCGGTGCCGGCGCGGAGACCTATCCTGACAAGCCCATCACGTTCATCGTGCCGTACTCTCCGGGCGGCGGATCCGATCAGCAGGCGCGCCGGCTCCAGCCCGGTCTGGAAAAAGCACTCGGCGTCCCGATCCAGATCGTCTACAAGACCGGCGGTGGCGGCGCCGTGGGGTTCAGCGAGCTTTGGCGCTCGAAGCCCGATGGCTATACGATCAGCAACGTGGTCGTTCCGAACATTGTCATTACCTCCAAAGGAAAAGATGTCGGCTTCAAGCCGGGCGAATTTTCCTATATCGGCATGACTGCAAGAGCAGTGGGCGCCCTCATGGTTCCCAAGGGCAGCGAGTTGAATACCCTCGAGAAATTCATCGCCGCCGCCAAGGCAGATCCGGGCAAGCTGACGGTCGCGGGCGTCGGGGGCACCGGCGCGGTGAATTATGCCGAGCTCGCCGGAATACTGGGGATCAAGACTACCTATGTACCGGTCTCGGGCGGCGTCGGCAAGATGATGCCCATGCTGCAGGGCAATCACGTTACTGCCGGCATGACGGCATCCTCGCATGCAGTCAAGCATCGCGCGACGGTAGATACGCTCGTCATCGCCGGACCGGAGCCTTCGGCAGCGCTGCCGGGCGTTCCGAATGAGCCGAAATGGACGTACATGACAACGTGGGGCGTCATGGCGCCTCCCGGCACTCCGGCCGACCGCATCGCGGTTCTCAACGCCGCTCTCAATAAGGCAACCGCCGATCCCAAAGTCAGGGACCTGGTAACGAAGAACGGCCTGGCGCAGCTGCGTCAGACTCCGGAGGAAGCCAAGGCTTACGTCCTGGCCGCGGTAAAGAAATTCTCTAAATAGAGAGTTTCCAGCGCTACAGGCTGCCCCGCATCGGAAGTCATGATCGCGGGGCAGCCTGTTTGCGTGGGCAAGTACACTCTTTCTGTGTAATCTTTTTACGCGCCGTCCGGGTGCGAAGGCGAGTATGGTCAGGGCTGCCCGGATGACATAAGCGGCAATGCGCCTGCGGGGGATTCTGTGATTGAAGGTCTGATGCTGGCAGTGACGCCATCGTACCTGTTCTGGCTTACGGTGGGCGTCATGATTGGCATGGTGGTCGGCACGCTTCCGGGTCTCACGGCCACGATGGGCACGGCATTGCTCGTGCCCTTCACCTTTGCCCTGCCGCCCGGTGCGGGCATGGCCATGTTGGGCGGCCTTTATGTCTGCGCGATGTTTTCCGACGCCATACCGGCGGTGCTCGTGAATACGCCGGGAACACCGGGTGCGATGGCGACCGCCTTCGACGGACACCCGATGACCCTGCAGGGGCGCGGGCAAGAGGCGATCATCGGAGCCTGTTTCAGTTCGGCTCTGGGAACGCTGTTTGGCGCCGCATGCTATCTACTGCTCGCCTGGCCGATGATCACGATTGCACTGAAATTCGGCCCGCCCGAGTTCTTCTGGCTGGGGGTCTTTGCGTTGACCATTATCGGCAGCCTGGCCGGCGACTCCATTTTGAAGGGGCTCGCCGGCGGGGCGATCGGGCTGCTGATCAGTTCTATCGGGATCAGCCATGGCACCGAGCTGTCGCGTTTCACCTTTGGCGTCCCGGAGCTTCGCGGCGGCGTGTCTCTCGTTGCGGGGCTGATCGGCGTTTTTGCCGTGCCGCAGGTTCTCCTGATGGTCACCGAGTTGCGCAGAAAAGACGTTATCGCCGAATACAAGCCCAAGGGCGGTGAGTTCCTGAAGACGATAAAGAAGGTGCTCTCGCATCCGGTGCACGTGCTTCGGTCTTCGGTGATCGGTACCTTCATCGGGATCCTGCCGGGCGCCGGCAGCCCCATCGCCGCGTTGGTCTCGTACAACGAGGCAGTACGCTGGAGCAAGGACAAAAGCCGCTTTGGAAAAGGAGACCTGCGTGGCGTGACCGCATCGGAGATCGCGAACAACGCGGCGGCTCCGGCGGCGATGATCCCGTTGGTCACGCTGGGTGTCCCGGGCTCATCGCCAGCGGCGGTCATTGCCGGCGCACTCATGCTGCGCGGATTGAATCCCGGCCCGGAACTCTTCCAGAGCGACGGAACGCTCGTGTATTCCTTCGGCTGGTCGTTGCTGCTGGCCGGGATCGTGACATTCATACTGGGCAGCCTGTTCTCACCATTGCTGGTTCGAATAGTCCACATTCCCTTGCGGCTTCTGGCGCCGCTGATCATGCTGCTGGCCGTGATCGGATCCTATGCGATCCGGAACAATATCTTCGATGTATACCTCATGCTGGGGATCGGGGTGTTCGTTTTCTTTGCCAGGCGGCTGGGCCTCCATCCCGGCCCTATCGGCCTGGGTTTGATTCTGGGCCCCATCATTGAACCTTCGCTTGTTCAGGCATTGTATATATCCGATGCCACTTCAATCGGTAATGTGTTCTTCACCGGCACAGTCAACATCATACTCATCACGATTACGGTGCTTTCGATTTCCCTGGTGGCTGTGGCGCGCTGGAAGCAGCGCACGCAGGACCGTGCGGGCGACCCGGTCAAGGGCCGCTCGGCTCTCTCCGCTGCTGACGACAGGTAGACTGCGCTATGAAAAGATTAATTGACCGTGACCTTCTGGCCGCATTGGTCCTCCTCTGCATCGGTGCGGTGTTCTGGGTCTCACCGAGCGCCGATCCAAAGGACTGGGCGTTCCCCCGTCTGGCCACCTACCTTATGCTGGGAATCGCCGTGGCGCTGGTCGCCCGCGTTGCTTTCGCGGCCATCAGGAAGCGTGTCCCGGACGCCGTTCACTCGACCTTGGCAGACCGGGTTGCCCTCATCGACGTTTTCGTGTTCCTGGCGATCGTGCTGGCCTATTTGTTCGTGATGCACGGCCTCGGTTTCTGGCTGTCGAGCCTGATCATGTTGGCACTGACGTCGATTTACCTGACGCTGGAAAAAACGCGCCGCAACCTGATGCTCGCCGTGGTCGTGCCGCTGGCGTCCTGCATCGTGGCGTATTTCATCTTCATTCACGTGTTCTACGTGCCGTTTCCGAAGCCGACCTGGTGGCCGGGCCTGGGCTGAAGTGACGAGTGACGAGTGACGAGTGATGGGTGATGGGCCCATGCCCTTTCTCTCACGTTTTCTGCCTCACGCGTTTCCGCAGACCGGTCACTGGTCATCGCCCAAGCTCCTCAGTACGCCCTGTTTTCAGGCGCTTGGCCACCCAGCACCCGCTCCACATTTCGCCACGATGCCTTGAACAGGAACGCCGCCGCCTGGCGCGACACGCCGGCCATGTGCGGCGTCAGCAGCAGGCACCGCGCCGCATCCCCTTGCACGTTGAGCAGCGGGTTGTCCGCAGTGGGCGGCTCGGTGGAGTAGACGTCGACCGCTGCGCCGCCGAGGTGCCCTGAAGCAAGGCTCGCCGCAAGCGCGGCCTCGTCGACGACGCCACCACGCGCGGCGTTGATGAGGATCGCGCCTTTCTTCATCGACGCGAGCTGCTTCTCGCCGATCAGGTTCTTGGTCGCGGGCAGGAGCGGCACATGGAGCGTAACCACATCCGCCGATCTGAGAAGGTCTTCGAGCGACACGGACTTCGCATCGATCGCGGCGGCGGCGTTCTGATCGCGCGGCGCGGGATCGAAGTAGACAATCCTTCCGCCCGTCGCGTGGAACGCTTTCGCCACCGCCATGCCGATTACGCCGAGTCCCACCACGCCGACGGTGAGCCCGTCGATGCCGGCGAGGTTGTCGCCGAGCATGCGCTTGCGGAAGCTCTCGTAGTGGCCTGCCTTGATCTCTGCGTCCATCCAGGCGAAGCGGCGCAGCAGCGTCGAGGCCGACGTCACCACGTATTCAGCGACCGCGCTGTTGCTGCCGCCCGGCACGTTCGCAACCGGGATGCCGAGACGCTTGAGCGTCGCCTCGTCGAGTCGGTCGAGGCCTGCGCCGGTAACCTGCACGAGCTTCACCGTGCTGCCTTCGAACAGCGCCGGCGGCAGCTTCGGGCCGACGGCGGGGATCACCAGCGCGCGCGCCTGCTTCATCAGCGCCGGCAGCTCGGGATCGTCCGGCGTGCGGTAGGTGACGTTGAACGACGGGGGCGGCAGGGCGTCAACGCGCCTGAAGTCGGCTTCGGGGCGCAGCACGATGACGTCACGGGACATTCTTCTCCCTTCATTTCGAACGGCTCCTGCCACGGGGGAGCGCTGCGGGTACGACCGAGAACGCAGAGAAAGATCATCGCCGTCGCCGGGCGCAGTACGGGGCGCCGAAGCGGATTCTCTGTGCGCTCCGTGGCTGGGTCTGGGTTACTGCGATCGATTCAACACGTCGGCGACCGGGAAGAAGCACAGCAGCACCAGGGGCTCGGTGCCGGTGTTGCGTGTAACGTGCTTCTCGCCCGGCGGGATGAGAATCGTGTCGCCGGCCTTCAGCGCGTGCTTGCCGCTGTCCGCGAACGTCGTGCCCTGGCCCGCGAGCACGTAGATGCACTCCTCGAAGCCCTGGTGGGCGTGGGCTTCGCGCAGCGTGTCTTCCGGCTTGGGCACCGGGATCTCCACCAGCCGCAGCGTCACCGCCCGCGAGCCCTTCGCGCCGGAGACGATCTCGAGCGATTTGCGTCCGGGCAGCCCCAGATTTTTTGCTTCCGCCTGCGTCAGCACTCGTGCCATCAATTCCTCCCGCGTCAATGCGCAACGGCGCATTCGCGCCCGATATCCCTCTTCTCAAGCTGGGAGAAGGGTGGGATCAGCCGTGAGCGTAGCACACCAGATCCGCCACGATCATCAGCCCGCCACTTTGAGATGCTTGACCTCGGCCGTGCCGCCCTGCGCTTCCTCGAGCAGGCGGAAGATGTCCGCGCACTCCCTGGCGATGGCATCGGCGATGTCGTTGAGCATTTTGAGGCCCTTCGCGGCAGTGGCGTGCTCCGGCGCGCCGTACCAGCCCGTCGGGGCGATGGTCTTGATATCACGCAGCACCGGCTGGTAGCTGCGGGTCCTGCGCAGCTTGTCCCACTTGCGGCCGTGCGAATGATCGGACGAAAAGTCGATGCGGTCGAGGTGCACGAGGTCGGGGCGGTAGGCGAGCACCGCCAGCGCCTCGATCTCGCCGCCGTGGGTGAGTCCGCCGCACTCGTGGCCGTAGAGCTCGGCTGCGACATAGCACGCCTGCACCACGATCACGTCCATGCCGACGTCGCGGTGCAGCTTTTCCGACGCGAGCGCGAGCGAAGGGATGTTGCCCTCGTGCCAGTTGAGAATGAGCAGGCGCTTCGCGCCGTGCCGTGCGGTGGACTCGCAGGTTTCGACGACGACGCGCTGGTAGGTGCCGGGGGTGAGCGTGATCGTGCCCTCGAACGGCATGTGCATCGGCGTCACGCCGAGCGGGCCGCCCGGCAGCACCAGCCCGTCCATGCGCTCGGCCACCGCGTGGCCGATCACGTTCGAGGCGTAGATGTCGGTGCCGGTGGGCAAGTGCGGCCCGTGCTGCTCGACACTGCCCGCCGGCAGGATCACCAGCGGGTTCTTTTTTAGCTGCGCCGCGATCTCGGGCTGCGTGAGATCGATGAAATACCGGCTCGGTAGCTTGGACATGGGGGCTCCCGCTCTAGGCGGCGCGCTTGGCGCCGATTTTCGCGCGCGCATCTTCCATCACCTCGGTGATGGTGACGGCCTGGCCCTTGCGGTCTATCGATTTCAGCGCGGCGTTGACGACCGCGACGGCGACGTTGCCGTTGTGGGCCGTGAGCTCGTTCGTCTTGCCGGTCAGGCAGCTCCCGGCGAACATCTCGAGCTCGGCGCGGAACATGTCGCTCTCGGGAAGCTTGATGTCCTCGCGCTTGCCCCAGCCGTCCTTGCCGCGCTGGATGTAGAGCGTGGACGCCTTGTGCAGCAGGTGCGGCGTGTCCCACGTGCCGAAGTCGATCTCGTAGTGCATGAGCGCTTTCTGGCCGAACACGCGCACCGCGAAAATCCCGGGCGAGGTCCAGCACGAGCCGACGTAACCGACCTTGCCGTCCTTGAAGCGCATGAGCGTCATCGACTGGTCGTCGACTTCGGCGCCGACCGGCGAGAGCTTGGAGGCCATCGAGGAGACTTCGGCGATTTCGCCGCCCAGCAGGTGCAAAACGTCGAACTGGTGGATGGCGAGCTGCGAGAGCGGGCCGCCGGGGGCGCGGTCCTTGTACCAGCGCCAGGTGCTGGGCGTGAGCTCCAGCGCCCGCTCATTGGAAAAGTTCGCTTCTATGAACGCGACGCGCCCGAGCTCGCCGGCGTCGATTCGCTCCTTGATGATGCGGATGCCCGCCATCAGCCGCGCGCTGTGGCCCACCGTGACGGTCACGCCGTGGCTCTTCTCGAGCGCGGCGATCCTGAGGCCGTCTTCGAGCGTCTGCGCAATCGGCTTCTCGGTGTAGACATGCTTCTTGGCCTTCGCCACTTCCTCCGCCAGCGGCAGGTGCTGCTCGTTCGGCACGGTCAGCACGACGCCCTTCAACTCGGGGTTGGCGAGCATGGTCTTGAGATCCGGCACCGACGGCACCCCCAGCTCTTTCTCGAATGCGTCGCGCTTCTCCTGCGAGCGGCTGTAGCCGGCGACGATCTTGATCTTGTCGGACTTCGCGGCGGCGCGGGTGAGGACCTTGGCCCAGCGGCCGAGGCCGACGATGCCGACTTTGACGGGGCTGCTCATGAATCGTTGCTCCTCGATGTTTGGTTGCCAGTCAGGGTATGGCGCAATATTGTATTCTACCCGCGCTTCGCGCGGGGGCGCGGCAGCGCCCGGGTCGCGCCACGGCGTCGGATCATTCATAATCTGGGCTCGACTCCGCGGTCCGCTCCAAGCTGGCCCACGCGAAGCGCTCGACACCAGTCACCCATCACCAATCACGCATTTAGGCAGAGCCATGAAAGCATTCTGGATCAAATCCGTAAACGGCAGCACGGCGCTCGAGCCACGCGACATTCCAGAGCCCGTGGCGAAGAAGGGCGAGATCATCGTGCGCATGCAGGCAGCTTCGCTCAATCGCGGCGAGCTGC
This sequence comes from Burkholderiales bacterium, assembly GCA_041629335.1. Classification (GTDB taxonomy): domain Bacteria; phylum Pseudomonadota; class Gammaproteobacteria; order Burkholderiales; family SG8-41; genus JBFKNN01. The sequence goes on from JBFKNN010000044.1 coordinate 14,606, forward strand.
TCGCGGCAATCGGCCACCACAGTTCAGCGACCGCGCGGCCCGCGGGCGGCGACGGCGCCGGCGAGGTGCATGCGGTGGGTGAGGGCGTCACCGGCTTCAAGGCCGGTGACCGCGTCATGATCCGCGCGCGCAGCACGTTCGCCGAGTATGCGGCAGTGCTCGCGGAGCAGGCGGTGCCGGCGCCGGAGCGCCTCACGTGGGAGCAGGCCGCGTCGGTGCCGACCGTATTCGTGACAGCGCATGAGAGCATCCGCCAGTTCGGCAAGCTCAAGAAGGGCAACTGGCTGCTGGTGGCCGGCGCTTCCTCCGGTGTCGGGGTTGCCTGCATCCAGGCGGCGAAATACCTCGGCGCGAAAGTGATCGGCACCTCGGGTTCGGCCGCGAAGCTCGAGAAACTGAAAGCGATCGGGCTCGATGTCGGCATCGAGGCGCGCGGCGGCAACTTCGCCGCGCAGGTGCTGAAAGCGACGCGCGGCAGGGGCGCCAAGGTGGCGGTGAATCTTGTCGGCGGCACGGCTTTCCCCGGCTGCCTGCACGCGCTCGCCAACCAGGGTCGTCTGGCGATCGTCGGCTACGTCGACGGCGTCATGATGAGCGAAATCGACCTCGAGGCGGTGCACGGCAAGCGGCTGCAGATCTTCGGCGTGTCCAACGCTCACCTCACCGCGAGCCAGCGGGCGCGCGCCACGCGCAGCTTTGCACGCGAGCTGCTGCCCGGGTTTGCCGACGGCGGCATCACGCCGCTGGTTGACCGCGTGTTTCCGTTCGACGAGCTGCCGGCCGCCAAGGCCTACGTCGACTCGAACGCGCAGATCGGCAAAGTAGTGGTGCGCATGTCATAGCCGTGGGCTGCGCCGCTGGTTCGGGGGCAGGATGACCTGTATAGTTTGAGCGCTCGAAAATGTCCGGCCGCGCCGCGACCGGGCTGCCAACCACCGGAGGACCAATGCTCAGAAGCAGATTGTGGATCGCGGTGGCTTTATCCGCCGCGTTCGCGGGCGCAGCGTATGCGCAGCAGGACTATCCAAGCAAGCCGATACGCATCGTCATCGGCTTCACCCCGGGCGGCGGGCCGGACATCACGGCGCGCGCGATCGCGGTGAAGCTGTCCGAGAGCTGGAAGCAGCCGGTGGTGGTCGATAACCGGCCGGGCGCCGGCGGGACGATTGCCGCGCAGACGGTGACGCGCGCGAATCCGGACGGCTACACGCTGCTTTCCGTGTCGTCGGCGCACGCGGTGGCGCCCGCGATCTACGACAAGCTGCCGTACGATACCCGCCGCGACTTTGCGGGGATCACGCTCACCGCCAGCTCGAAATACCTGCTGGTGGTCGCGCCTTCTCTGGGCACGAAATCGGTCAAGGACCTGCTCGATCTTGCGCGCGCCAAGCCCGGTCAATTCAACTTCTCCTCGGCGGGCGTCGGCAGCGGCACGCACTTCGCGGGCGAGATGTTCAAGAGCATGGCGAAGATCGACGTGGTGCACATTCCGATGAAGGGCATTCCGGAAGCGATGACCGAGGCGATCACCGGGCGCGTGCAGTTCTTCATGTCGCCGATCGCCAACGCGCTGGGGCTGGTCAAGGACGGCAAGCTGGTTGCGCTCGGCGTGTCGTCGGCGAAGCGGGATCCGCTCGTGCCCGACGTGCCGACCATCGCCGAGGCAGGTGTGCCGGGCTACCAGTCGATCCTGTGGTTCGGGCTGCTCGCGCCGGCGCAAACGCCGCCCGCGGTGATGGCAAAGCTGAACCGGGAGATCACGCGCATCCTGAACGACGCGGAGCTTCGGAGCCGCTGGATCCCGATCGGGCTCGAGCCGAGCCCGACGACGCCGGCCGGGTTCGACAAGATCGTGGCCGACGACATTGCGACGTTCACCCGGATCGCGCGCGCGGGCAACATCAAGGCCAACTGACGCCCGGCGAACGCTCCTGCGATCGCGCGTTTCATTCTGTCAGGCGCGCGTCGGGAATATGGTTGATCCTGTAAATCGTGACAATCATGTCGAATACGTCTTTGACGCTTTCTTAGCATGGGCTCGCGGCCATGAAAATCACCCACGTCCAATCGCAAATCGTTCGCCTGCCGGCCGACGAGCCGCTCGCCGGCGGCCCCGCCACGCCGAACGCGACGCGTGACTTCGTTGCCCTGACGCTCGGCACCGACGACGGGCTGGAGGGCATCGGCATGACGTTCTTCGGCGGCGCGCTGACCGGCTCGCTGAAGCAGGCGGTCGACGCGCTCGGCGCGCTGACCGTGGGCGGCGACCCGCTGCAGATCGAGGCGATCGTCGCAAAGCTGCGCGCCGCCGCCGGCCAATCCGGTCCGGCCGGTATTTTCACGCTGGCGCTTTCCGCGATCGACATCGCTCTGTGGGACATACGCGGCAAAGCGCTGGGCCAGCCGGTCTCGCGGCTGATCGGCGGTCATCGCAACAAGGTGCCGACCTACGCGAGCGGCGCGCTGATGCGATTCTTCCCGCTGGCGCACGTGGAGAAAGCCGCCGTGCGGCTGAAGGAAAAAGGCTTCCGGCAGATGAAGACCCAGCTCGCGCTGCCCGATCCCACCAACCCCGAAATCGAGGTCGAGCGCATCCGCGTGGTGCGCGAGGCGGTGGGCTACGAGATCGACTTGATGTGCGACATCAATCAGCGCTGGGACGTGCGGCAGGCGATCTCGATCGGCAGGCGCGTCGACGAGTATCGCCTCTTCTGGCTGGAGGACGTCGTTGCCTGCGATGACTACCCCGGGCTCGCCGCGGTGACCGAGGCGCTCGCCACCCCGATCGCCGCCGGCGAATACGTGTGGGGCCTCCCGCCGTTCCGTCACATGCTCGAGGCGCGCTCGGTCGACATCGTCATGGTCGACGTTCTGCGCGCAGGCGGCATCACGCAGTGGGTGAAGATCGCCGGCATGGCCGAAGCGTTCAACCTGCCGATCGTGAACCACTTGTGCCCGGAGATCTCGGTACACCTCGTCGCCGCGGTGCCCAACGGGCTGACCGTCGAGTACATGCCGTGGTCCGGGCGGCTGTTCAAGGAAGTGCCCCAGGCGGTCAACGGCGAGCTCACTGTGCCGGACAAGCCGGGCCTCGGGCTCGAGTTCGACCGCGATGCGTTGAAGCGCTACGGCGCGGGCGCGTAGCGATGGCTGAGGGCAGTCTTCTCGACCGCGCGCGCGGCTGGATCGACGCCGCCGAGCGCATCGTGGTGCTGACTGGCGCGGGCATCTCCACCGACTCCGGCATTCCGGATTTTCGCGGCGCGTGCTCAGGGCCAAGGGCTTCGTCCGCTTCGCCGCCGCACCGGCGCGGCTGCGTCTGGTCCAGCGGGTCGGCCGTCGCCTGCAACTGGACGATGCCCCGACGGGCACGGAGATCGATGCCGCCGGCGG
>JBFKNN010000045.1:0-17974 GCA_041629335.1 Burkholderiales bacterium
AGGCCGGCGCTGATCGAGACGCACGGGCGCCACGATCCCTGTGTCGGCATCCGCGCAACGCCGATTTGCGAGGCGATGCTGGCGCTGACGCTGATGGATCATGCGTTGCGCCACCGCGCGCAGAACGCGGGCGTTGAGTCGGGCACGCCGCGGATCCCGGCGCAGGCGGCAGAGGACGTGGTTGCCAAGCTGCGCGCCGCGGCGGCGGCCGAGGACCCCGAGCCGGACGAAGCCTAGGCAGCGCGCGGCATGTCCCAGCTTCCCTACCGGCGTCTCGCCGGTTTTTATTTTTTCTACTTTGCCTACCTTGGCACGTTCGCGCCGTTCTTCAGCCTTTATCTGAAGGCAGTGGACATGTCGGCGGTCGAGATCGGCATCCTGATGTCGCTGCCGCAGTTGACGCGCATCGTTGCACCGCACCTCTGGGGCTGGCTGGCGGACAGGACATCGAGCCGGCTGCGTGTTGCGCGCCTGACCGGCCTCGCCGGTGTGGTGTCGTGGCTGGGCATTTTCGGCGGTACCGGGTTTGCGTGGGTGTTTGCCGTGTTGCTGGCGATGACATTCTTCTGGAGCGCGGCGCTTCCGCTCATCGAGGCCACCACGCTCTCGCACCTGGGTGACGAGACCGCGCGCTATGGCCGCATCCGGGTGTGGGGATCGGTCGGATTCATCGTCGGCGTGGTGGCGGTGGGCTACTTGCTCGACTGGTTGCCGCCGCGCGTCGTGCTCTGGATCGTGCTCGTGCTGATGGGCGGCATGCTCACGTTCTGCTGGACGGTGCCCGATGCGCAGTTTGCGCCGCACGAGACCGACCGCTCGCCGATCGGCGAGATCATCAGGAAACCCGAAGTGGCTGCGCTGATCATCGCCTGCGCGCTGATGGCCGCTGCGCACGGCCCCTATTACACGTTCTACTCGATCCACGTCGTCAACCACGGCTACAGCAAGGCGGTTACGGGGTGGCTATGGGCGCTGGGGGTCATCTGCGAGATCGGGATCTTCATCTGGATGCCGCACCTGTATCGCGCGTTCACGCTGCGGCAGATTCTGATTGCAAGCTTTGCGCTGGCGACTGTTCGCTTCCTGATGATCGGCTGGCTCGTCGACAGCGTGCTGGCGCTGCTCCTCGCCCAGACACTGCACGCGGCAAGTTTCGGATCGTTCCATGCTGCCGCCATCGGATTCGTGCATAAGTTTTTTCGCGGCCGGCATCAGGCGCGCGGGCAGGCGATCTACGGCAGCCTCGCCTTTGGCGTCGGCGGAGCGGCCGGCGGGTTCGCCAGCGGCTATGCGTGGGATGCGTGGGGTGCGGCGATAACCTACAGTCTCGCCGCCGGCTGCGCGCTGGTTGGGATGTTGATTTTGTGGTGGAAACTCGTGTTGCCGGACGCGCGCCCGGGGCGGGCCTGAGCCGCACCCTGTTACGGCTCGGCGGACTGTGCAATAATTCAAGGTTTCCATGAGGTTACGTAAGACATGACGGCCAGGACACTGTACGACAAATTGTGGGCGAGCCACCTCGTGCGGCAAGGCGAGGACGGCACCGCGCTGATTTACATCGACCGCCATCTGGTGCATGAGGTAACGAGCCCGCAGGCCTATGAAGGACTCAAGCTCGCCGGGCGCAAGCCGTGGCGCATCGAGTCGGTCGTCGCAACCGCCGATCACAACACGCCAACGCGCAACTGGGACAAGGGCATGGCCGGGATCACGGACTCGGTATCGCGCCTGCAGGTGGAGACGCTGGACAAGAACATCAAGGAATTCGGCGCCAAGGTCTACTTCCCGTTCCTCGACAAGCAGCAGGGCATCGTTCACGTGATCGGCCCGGAGCAGGGCGCGACCCTGCCGGGTATGACCGTGGTCTGCGGGGATTCGCATACCAGCACGCACGGCGCGTTTGCGGCGCTCGCGTTCGGCATCGGCACAAGTGAGGTCGAGCACGTGCTCGCGACCCAGTGCATGGTCATGAAGAAATCGAAGGCGATGCGCGTGACGGTCGAGGGCAAGCTCGGCAAGGGCGTTACCGCGAAGGACATCACGCTCGCCGTGATCGGCAAGATCGGCACCGCCGGCGGGACCGGCCATACCATCGAGTACGCGGGCAGCGCGATCCGCGATCTGTCGATGGAAGGACGCATGACACTGTGCAATATGGCGATCGAGGCCGGCGCGCGGGCGGGCATGGTGGCGGTCGACGACAAGACGATCGAATTCGTCAAAGGGCGCCGCTTCGCGCCCACCGGCGAGCTGTGGGAGAAGGCGGTCGCTTATTGGCGCACGCTCCAGAGCGACCCGGGCGCGAAGTTCGACAAGGAAGTCACGCTCAAGGCCGAGGAGATCCAGCCGCAGGTGACGTGGGGCACCTCGCCGCAGATGGTCACCACCATCGACGGCAAGGTGCCGGATCCCGCACAGGAGAAGGATCCCGTCCAGCGCGAGTGGATGGAGCGCGCGCTCAAGTACATGGATCTGAAGCCCAACACGCCGATCACCGAGATCAGGCTCGACAAGATCTTCATCGGCTCGTGCACCAATTCGCGCATCGAGGATTTGCGCGCGGCGGCGGCGGTGGTGAAGGACAAGAAGGTTGCGGGAAACGTGAAGCTTGCGATGGTGGTGCCCGGATCGGGGCTGGTCAAAGCGCAGGCGGAGAAGGAAGGACTGGACAAGATTTTCACCGCCGCCGGCTTCGAGTGGCGCGAGCCGGGCTGCTCGATGTGCCTCGGCATGAACGAGGACCAGCTGTCCCCGGGCGAGCGCTGCGCCTCGACCTCGAACCGCAATTTCGAGGGCCGTCAGGGTGCGGGTGGCCGGACGCACCTGGTGAGCCCGGCGATGGCCGCTGCCGCCGCGATCGAGGGGCATTTCGTGGACGTGCGCAGGATGAAATGACCGCACGGCGCAGATCCGCGCCGTGGTCAAAGGTGAACTAGGAAGAAGACATGGAGAAATTCGAAAAACGCGAGGGCCTGGTGGCGCCGATGGACCGCGCCAACGTCGATACCGACGCGATCATCCCCAAGCAGTTCCTCAAGTCGATCAAGCGCACCGGCTTCGGGCCGAACCTGTTCGACGAGTGGCGCTACCTCGACCGGGGCGAGCCCGACAAGGACAATTCCAGGCGGCCGCTCAATCCGGATTTCGTGCTCAACCAGCCGCGCTACCGCGGGGCGACGCTGCTGCTCGCGCGGGAGAACTTCGGCTGCGGATCGTCGCGGGAGCACGCGCCCTGGGCGCTGCTGCAGTACGGCTTCACCACGGTGATTGCGCCGAGCTTCGCCGATATTTTCTACAACAACAGCCTCAAGAACGGGCTGCTGCTGATCAAGCTCGATGCGAAAATCGTCGACAAGCTGTTCCGCGAGACCCAGTCGGCGGAAGGCTACCGGCTGGCGGTCGACCTCGAGCACCAGACGGTGAGCACGCCCGGGGGCGAGACGTTCAAGTTCGACATCGATCCGTTTCGCAAGCACTGCATGTTGAACGGGCTCGATGACATCGGGCTTACGCTGCAGCACGCGGACGAGATCAAGGCATTCGAGAACCAGCACCGCGGGCGCCAGCCGTGGCTGTTCGCCTGAGCTGAGAACATCGGCGGACGGGGCGCCCGATTCTGCGGCGCAGCGCGAGCCCGAGTCTCCATTACATTTTTATCAAATAAAACATGAAGATAGCGATACTGGCCGGTGACGGCATCGGCGCGGAGATCGTCGCGCAGGCAATCAAGGTGCTCAGGGTGCTGGCAAAAGACGGGCTCAAGGTCGAATTCGAGGAAGCGCCGTTCGGCGGCGCCGGTGTCGATGCCTGCGGGGACCCGCTGCCCGAGCCGACGCTGAAGCTCGCGCGCACAGCCGACGCGATCCTGTGCGGCGCGGTGGGCGGACCGAAATACGATTCGCTGCCGCGCGCCCAGCGTCCGGAGCAGGGAATACTGCGCATCCGCAAGGCGCTCGGCCTTTTCGCCAACTTGCGTCCGGCCCTGCTCTATCCGGAGCTGGTCGGCGCGTCCACGCTCAAGCCGGAAGTGGTGTCGGGGCTCGACATCATGATCGTGCGCGAGCTGACCGGCGACATTTATTTTGGCGAGCCGCGCGGGCGGCGGGAGAACGCGGCCGGGGCGCGCGAGGGATTCGACACGATGCTCTACTCGGAGCCGGAGATCCGGCGCATTGCGGCGGTGGGTTTCCAGACCGCGATGAAGCGTGGCCGCAAGCTGACCTCGGTCGACAAGGAGAACGTGCTGGAGACGAGCCGGTTCTGGCGGGAAATCGTAGCTGACGTGGCGCGCAACTATCCGGAGGTCGCACTCTCGCACATGTACGTGGACAACGCCGCGATGCAGCTTGTGCGCGCGCCGAAGCAGTTCGACGTGATCGTCACCGGCAACATGTTCGGCGATATCCTGTCGGATGCGGCCTCGATGCTGACCGGGTCGATCGGCATGCTGCCGTCGGCTTCGCTGGACGAGAAGGGCAAAGGGCTATACGAGCCAGTGCACGGATCGGCGCCGGACATTGCCGGCAAGAATATCGCCAACCCGCTGGCGACGATCCTGTCGGTCGCGATGATGCTGCGCTACACGTTTGACCACGAGTCGTGGGCGCAGCGCATCGAGGGGGCGGTGAAGAAAGTTCTGGCTAGGGGCTATCGAACCGCGGATATTTTCGAGCCGGGCACCCAGAAGACCGGCACGGCGGAGATGGGCGACGCGGTGCTCGCGGCGCTGTAAACTATTGAGTATGAGGACAGGGCAATGACACGGGTGGGATTGATCGGCTGGCGCGGCATGGTCGGATCTGTGCTGATGCAGCGCATGCGCGAAGAGCGCGACTTCGACCTGATCGAACCCGTGTTCTTTTCGACCTCCCGTGCCGGCGGCAAGGCGCCTGCGATCGGCCGTGACACGGCGCCGGTCAGGGATGCGCGCGCCATCGAGGAGTTGGGTGCGATGGATATCCTGCTCTCGTGCCAGGGCGGCGACTACACGAACGAGGTATACCCGAAGCTGCGTGCAGCCGGGTGGCAGGGGTACTGGATCGACGCCGCATCCGCGCTGCGCATGGACCCGGAGGCGGTCATCATTCTCGATCCGGTCAACCGGGACGTGATCGACGACGCGCTCGCGAAAGGTGTGAAGAACTACATCGGGGGAAACTGCACGGTCAGCCTGATGATGATGGCAATGGGCGGCCTGCTGAAAGCCGGCCTGGTCGAGTGGATGACCTGCATGACGTACCAGGCGGCTTCAGGAGCGGGCGCAGCCAACATGCGCGAGCTGGTTCAGCAAATGGGGGTTGCGCACGAGGCGGCCAGGCACCTGCTCGACGATCCGGCATCGGCGATCCTGGACATCGATCAGGCCGTCGCGCAGACTCTGCGCAGCAAGGATTTTCCGGTCGAGAACTTTGGTGAGCCGCTGGCCGGCAGCCTGCTGCCATGGATCGACAAGGACCTCGGCAACGGCCAGAGCCGCGAAGAATGGAAGGGCATGGCGGAGACCAACAAGATTCTGGGCAACGAGCGCCCGATCCCGGTCGACGGCATCTGCGTCCGGGTAGGGGCAATGCGCTGCCACAGCCAAGCCCTCACGGTAAGGCTGACGCGTGATCTGCCCCTGAGGGAGATAGAGGCAATACTCGCGTCCGCCAACGACTGGGTTAGAGTCATCCCGAACGAACGCGGCCCGAGCCTGAAGGAACTTACTCCGGCTGCCGTCACCGGCAAGCTCACAGTCCCGGTGGGCCGGCTGCGGAAGCTGCCCATGGGCGGCGAATATCTGGCCGCGTTCACGGTGGGTGACCAGCTCCTGTGGGGCGCGGCTGAGCCCCTGCGCCGCATGCTGCGCATCCTGCTGGATGCAGCCAAGGGCGGGAAGCCCGGAACGCGGCCTGCGGGGCGCAAAACGGCCGTTGGCGTCTAGCGGACCGGCACGGGTGCGGGGTAAGGAGGTCTATCCTCCTGTCATAGGGTTACGGCCGGGGCGGCGAGGACGGGTATCTTTATGAAATTTTGTGTGAAAATAGTCGCTTTCCGCACTAGAACTCGATCAAGTATGAGCTTGCGTCGCTAACTGATTGATGTTAATTTAGTTGTTCCTCAGAACAACGACTAGGGTGGCGTTGTGCGCGATCTCACTCTGAATAAATGGTTATTGGCGGCGCTCCTGCTGCTGATGCCATGGGCGGCAGACGCCGCGGGGTTAGGGAGGTTGACTGTACTGTCGGCCTTGGGACAGCCGTTTAACGCGGAAATCGACCTGGTCTCGGTGAGCCAGGAGGAGTACTCGTCGCTCACCGCTCAGCTCGCATCAGCCGACGCCTATCGCCAAGCCAACCTGCAATATGTTTCCGTGACCGCCGGCCTGCGCCTCAGCGTCGAGCGGCGCACCAATGGTCAGCCTTACGTTCGAATCACTTCGACGCGCCCGGTCAACGAGCCGTTTCTCGATTTGCTCATCGAGTTGAACTGGGCTTCGGGGCGCCTCGTGCGCGAATATACGGCGCTGCTCGATCCGCCGGGTTACGGTGCTGCGCCGCCTCCCCCGGCGCCGGCTGCGGTCCCACAGGTGCAACCGGCTCCGGCCGCGCAGGCACCTGTTGCGGCGCCTGCGCCGACCGTGTCTCGTCCCATCATCGCGGCGGGTGATTATGGCCCCATCCAGCGCGGCGAGACGATGGGCAAGATCGCCCGTGAGCTGAAGCCCGAAGGGGTGACGCTGGAACAGATGCTGATGGCGCTGTTTCGCAGCAATCCGGATGCGTTCATCCGCCAGAACGTGAATCTCGTGAAGGCCGGCAAGATTCTGCGCGTTCCGGGTAAGGACGAGGTAACCGCGATTCCGCACAGCGAAGCGGTCAAAGAGTTCCGCACGCAGGTCGCGGACTGGAACGCATACCGGCAGCGCGTGGCTGAAGCGGCCCGAACGGCGCCTGACGCGCGCACCGCGGCGACCGGAAAGATCACCACGCGTGTCGAGGACCCGGCTGCCGGAGCGCCGAAGGATGTGGTCCGGCTGTCGAAAGGCGAGCCGCCGGGCGCTGTGGCGGGCAAGGGCAAGCCCGGCAGCCCGGGAGAGCGAATTCGCGTGCTGGAGGAGGAAGTGGTTGCGCGCGGGAAGGCGCTGGCCGAAGCGAACGACCGCATTGCGCAGCTCGAGAAAACGATCAAGGACATGCAGCGCCTGGCCGAAATCAAGAGTCCGACCATGGCGGCCGCACAGAAGCAGGCCGAAGCCAAGCCGGGCGCGAAACCCGAGACTGCGCCGACGCCCAAGCCCGCCCTGGCTGCAAAGACGGACAAGCCCAAGGCTGCGCCAGCGGATAAGCCTGCCGCCGCACCGGCGGACAAGCCCGCGGCTGCGCCGGCGGATAAGCCTGCCGCCGCACCGGCAGACCAGCCCGCCGCTGCGCCAGCGGACAAGCCAGCGGTCAAGGCCGATGCGCCCAAGCCCAAGCCAAAACCGAAGGTGGTGCCGCCGCCACCGGCTCCCGAGCCCGGACTGTTTGACGTGGTGATGGACAACCTGCCTCTCGTTGCTGGAGGTGGGGTAATCCTTCTCGGCGCACTGTATTTTGGCTTGGCACGCCGGCGCCGCAAACAGGCGGCCGCGGAAGATGACACTGAGGGGGTAGCGCCGACACTCGGATCCACCGAGGCCATGGCGGAGGAAGATACCGCCGCCGGCGCGCCGCGTGCGAAGGCGGCGGGCGAGGAGGTGGATCCGCTGGCCGAGGCTGAAGTCTATGTCGCCTACGGGCGCGACGCGCAGGCCGAGGAAATTCTCAAGGAAGCCATGGCCAAGGAGCCCACGCGCCAGGATGTCCAGCTCAAGCTGCTCGAGATTTATGCGGCGCGCAAGGACAAGGGCGCGTTCGGCAAACTGGCGCAGGGTTTCAACCAGCTCACCGGCGGCAAGGGTGAGAATTGGACGAAGGTTGCGGCGATGGGCTTCGCGCTCGACTCTGGCAACGCGCTCTACGCGGCGGGCAGGGACATGGCGGCATCCATGCCGCCTGGCGGGCAAGCATCCGATTTCGATTTCCACCTCGACAATTCTGCCTCCGGCGGCACGCCTCCCGATATCACGTTCGACGACGGCGAGCGGGTCGAGGCCGAGGAGGCAACGGTAGTCGAACCCACAATCAGGCGCCCCGCGAAGGAGGCGCAGGAGGCTACAGCCTCGCAGGAGCCGGATTTCACGCTCGATGCGCCGCAGCCTGGTGCGACGACGACCGACATCTCGTTCGAAGTGCCGGATTCTGACGCGCCGGCGGCTACCGATATTTCCCTGGATGCGGAAGAGCCTGGCAAAGCGGCCGACTCGAGCGCCATGGACTTCAACATCGAGCTGCCGAAGATCGATGAGGCTCAAGAGGAGCCAGCCGCCGCCAAGGCGGCCGGCGAGCAGAAGGGGACCGAATCCGGGACAGACTTCAAGCTCGAACTCGGCGACATCAATCTCGACCTGGAGGGGAAGAGCCAGTCCGGCGCGGCGGCCGGGGCCGACCGCGAAAAGGACACCCAGTGGTACGACGTCCAGACCAAGTTCGATCTGGCGAAGGCGTACCAGGAAATGGGTGACAAGGACGGCGCCAAGGAAATCCTGCAGGAAGTCATCAAGGAAGGCGACGCCGAGCAGCAGGCAGAGGCGAAGAAGTTGCTGGAGACTTTGGGCTGACCTGAGGCCTCGCGTAAGATCGAACCGCGGCAGGTCATCCTGTCGCGGTTTTTCTTTTGGGAGGACCATTTGACCTCCACATGGCAAGCTGAACGGGTGACGACTTGAGGATTGCTCTCGGCATCGAATACGACGGCAGCGCCTTCTGTGGCTGGCAGACCCAGCCGGTGGGCTGCGCGGCGCAGGACAAGCTCGAATCCGCGCTTTCGCAGATTGCCGGCGAACCGGTTGCGACCGTCTGCGCAGGCCGGACTGACGCCGGCGTGCACGCGCTCGACCAGGTCGTTCATTTCGACACCGGCGTGGAGCGCCCCTTAACGGCGTGGGTGCGTGGCGCCAACGCGCTGTTACCGGCAGCGCTTGCCGTCACTTGGGCCCAGGGCGTGCGCGAGGATTTTCATGCGCGTTATTCGGCGCTGGAGCGTTGCTACCGCTACGTGCTCCTCAACCATCCGGTGCGTCCGGCAGCCGACCAGCGCCGGGTGGGCTGGTTTCCCCTGCCGCTGTCGGTCGAGGCGATGCAGCGCGCAGCGCGCCACGTGATCGGCGAGCACGATTTCAGCGCATTCCGCGCGGCGGAATGCCAGGCGCGTTCGCCCGTCAGGACGGTGCGCCGGGTCGACATCGAGCGCCGGGGCGACTACGTCGTGTTCGACATCTGCGCCAATGCGTTCCTGCACCACATGGTCCGCAACATCGTGGGTTGTCTGGTTTACGTCGGCAAAGGCAAGTACCCTCCGCAATGGCTCGCGGAAGTGCTTGCGCAGCGTGAACGGGCGGTGGCTGCCCCGACGTTTGATGGCGCGGGCTTGTATCTCGCGCGCGTCGTGTACGGCGAGCAGTGGGGCCTGCCGCAGGCGCCGCGCGCAAGCCTGCCGCGGCTTGCCGATCTGACGCGGGCCTAGCATGCCCACAGCTGTCAAGATTTGCGGCATCACCCGCAGTGAAGACGCGGTGCTCGCAGCGTGCAGCGGTGCGCACGCGATCGGCCTGGTCTTCTATCGGCCGAGCCCGCGCTACGTCACGCCGGACCGTGCCGCGGAGATCATCCGGGCGCTGCCGCCATTCGTGACCGCTGTCGGGCTCTTCGTCGACGCAACGGCCGAAGAAGTGCGTGCCTCTGTTGCGCGCGCGCCCGTCGGCCTGCTGCAGTTTCACGGCGCCGAAACCGCGGGCTTCTGCGGGCAGTTCGGGCTGCCCTACATGAAGGCGGTCCGGGTCAGGGCAGGGGTCAATTTGATACAATACGCGTCCGAGTACCGCGACGCCAAGGCGCTGCTGCTCGACGCCTACGTGGACGGGATGCACGGCGGGAGCGGCGTGACTTTCGACTGGAGCCTCATTCCGGGCTCGCTGCCGCTGCCGGTCGTGCTGTCCGGCGGGCTCACCGCAGAGAACGTTACCGAGGCTATTCGCAGGGTGCGTCCGTGGGCGGTGGACGTCTCCAGCGGCGTGGAAAAGGCCAAGGGAATCAAGGATGCGGCAAAGATCGCCGCATTCATGTCAGGAGTGCGTAATGCGAATGTATGATCTGCCGGATGCGCGCGGGCATTTCGGTTCTTATGGCGGCGTTTTCGTCTCCGAGACGCTGATCCAGGCGCTCGACGAGCTGAAAGCCGCCTATGCGCGCTACCAGAAGGACCCGGAGTTCCTCGCCGAGTTCGCATACGAACTCAAGCACTACGTCGGACGTCCCAGCCCGGTCTACCATGCGCGGCGCTGGTCGGAGCATTTCGGCGGAGCGCAAGTCTATCTCAAGCGCGAGGACCTGAATCACACCGGCGCGCACAAGATCAACAACACGATCGGCCAGGCGCTGCTCGCGCGGCGCATGGGCAAGCCGCGGGTCATCGCCGAGACCGGCGCGGGCATGCATGGCGTGGCGGCCGCGACGGTCGCGGCGCGCTATGGCATGGAGTGCGTGGTCTACATGGGCGCAGAGGACATCAAACGGCAGGTGCAGAACGTCTATCGCATGAAGCTGCTGGGCGCCTCCGTGGTGACGGTGGATAGCGGCTCGAAAACGCTCAAGGATGCCTTGAACGAGGCGATGCGTGACTGGGTGACCAATGTCGAGAACACCTTCTATATCATTGGCACCGTGGCCGGCCCGCACCCGTATCCGATGCTGGTGCGCGACTTTCAGTCGGTGATCGGGCGCGAGGCGAAGGAGCAGATGCTGGAGCATGCTGGACGGCAGCCCGATGCGGTGCTGGCGTGCGTCGGCGGCGGTTCCAATGCGATGGGCCTGTTTTATCCGTACATTGCCGAGGAGAGCGTACGCCTGATTGGGGTCGAGGCGGCGGGCCACGGGCTCGAGAGCGGCAAGCACGCCGCCACGCTCTGCGCCGGCAAGACCGGGGTTCTGCACGGCAACCGCACCTACCTGCTGCAGGATGAGAACGGGCAGATCATCGAGACGCATTCGATCTCGGCCGGCCTCGACTACCCGGGGGTCGGTCCCGAGCACGCCTGGTTGAAGGACAGCGGCCGGGCCGAATACGTCGCGGTGACCGACGATGAGGCGTTGCAGGCGTTCCACGACCTGTGCCGCCTGGAGGGCATCATCCCCGCGCTGGAATCAAGCCACGCCCTCGCCTACGCGGCAAGAATCGCACCGCGAATGAAAAGGGACCAGATACTGCTGATCAACCTTTCCGGCCGCGGCGACAAGGACATGCACACCGTCGCCGAGAAGTCGGGAATCAAGTTCTGATGAAAAGCGGCCGGAGAATGCCGGTCAAGCGGGCGCTCGACATTGCGGGGCTTCCCTTTCTCCTTCCTCCTTCCTCCTTTCGCCTTAATTGACCATGTCCCGCATCGCTGCCACCTTCGACGCACTCAGAAAGCAGGGCCGCAAGGCGCTGGTCCCGTTCGTCACGGCCGGCGATCCCGACCCCGCGCTCGCTGTGCCGTTGATGCACGCGCTGGTTGCGGGCGGCGCGGACGTAATCGAGCTTGGCGTGCCCTTTTCCGACCCGATGGCTGACGGGCCGACGATCCAGCGCTCGAGCGAGCGAGCGCTGGCGCGCGGCGTTCGCCTGCGCGATGTGATCGGCTACGTGGCGGAATTCCGCCGCACCGACCGCGCGACACCGGTGGTGATTTTCGGCTACGCCAATCCGATCGAGGCCCTTGGCCGCGAGCGCTTTGCCGACATGGCGAAAACCGCCGACGCCGATGGCGTACTGGTCGTCGACTATCCGCCGGAGGAGGCGCACGAGCTCGTCGAGTTGCTCGACGCGCGGGAGCTCGATACGGTATTCCTGCTGTCTCCCACCACGAGCGATGCACGCTTGAAGGAAATCGCCAAGCTCGGACGCGGCTACCTGTATTACGTTTCGCTCAAGGGCGTGACCGGCGCCGCGAATATCGACCACGCTGCCGTGGAGGCCCGGATCCAGCAGATCCGGCATTTCACGCGCCTGCCGGTCGGGGTTGGCTTCGGCATCCGGGACGCGGATACCGCCAAGGCCATCGCGAAGGTCGCCGATGCAGTGGTGATCGGGAGCCGCCTGATCGAGGAGATCGATCGCTCGCCGCGCGAGAAGGTGATCGCTAATGTCACTGCATTCCTCGCCGGGATCCGCGCGGCGATCGATTCGGTGGTGCAGGAGAAAGTCGCATGAGCTGGCTCCAGAAGCTGCTGCCGCCGAAGATCAAGCGTGAGGGCAGCCCTAAGAAGGTGGTTCCGGAAGGGCTCTGGAGCAAGTGCGAGGGATGCGAGGCCGTGCTCTACCGGGCCGATCTCGAGAAGAACTTGTACGTCTGCCCGAAGTGCAGCCGCCACAACCGCATCGGGGCGCGCGAGCGCCTGGACTATCTGCTCGACCTCGAGGGCCGTTATGAGATTGGCGCGGAAGTCCTGCCGGTCGACAGCCTCAAGTTCAAGGACAGCCGCCGCTATACCGACCGGCTCGAGGAGGCGCGGCGCGAGACTTCGGAGGAGGACGCGCTGGTGGTGATGCAGGGGAGCATCAAGACACTGCCGGTGGTGGCGGCCGCGTTCGAGTTCAATTTCCTCGGCGGCTCGATGGGTTCAGTGGTGGGCGAGCGGTTCGTGCGCGGCGCGCAGGTCTGCGTCGAGCAGCGGCTGCCGTTCATCTGTTTCACGGCGACTGGTGGCGCGCGCATGCAGGAGGGCCTGTTGTCGTTGATGCAGATGGCGAAGACGTGCGCCGCGTTGACCCAGCTCTCGCGCGAGCGACTGCCGTTCATCTCGGTCCTCACCGACCCGACCATGGGCGGCGTTTCCGCAAGCTTTTCCATGATTGGCGACGTGGTCGTCGCCGAGCCCGGTGCGCTGATCGGTTTCGCCGGCCCGCGCGTCATCGAGCAGACGGTGCGTGAGACCTTGCCGGAGGGATTCCAGCGGTCGGAATTCCTGCTCGAGCACGGCGCGATCGACATGATCGTCGACCGACGCCAGATGCGCGACAAGCTCGCGAACCTGATCACGCTCCTGCTCAAGCTGCCGCCCGCGGCTTAAGGCGCGTGCCGGCAGCGCGGCCGCGCATCCGAAGCGACATTTCCGAGCTGATGACCAACGCCATGCCCGTGACGCTGGACGAGTGGCTCGCGTACATCGAGCGCGTCCACCCGCAGTCGATCGCGATGGGGCTCGACCGGGTTGGTGCGGTCCGGCGTGCCCTGCACCTCGATCCCCGCTTCCCGCTCATTACCGTCGGCGGCACCAATGGCAAGGGCTCCGCCTGCGCGATGCTGGAGGCTATCCTCACCGCCGCCGGCTACAAGGTCGGTTGCTACACTTCCCCGCACCTCTTGCGTTACAACGAGCGCGTGCGGATCGGCGGACGCGAAGTCGACGACACGCGGCTTGTGGCGGCATTCGCGGCGGTCGATGCCGCGCGGGACGGAGTCGAGCTCACTTACTTCGAGTTCGGAACCCTCGCCGCGGTGTGGCTGTTCATGCAGGCGACGCTGGATGCCGCGATACTCGAGGTCGGGCTGGGCGGCCGTCTCGACGCGGTCAACGTGTTCGATCCCGATAGCGCGCTGGTGACGAGCATCGGGCTCGACCACACGGAGTATCTGGGGACCACGCGCGAGAGCATTGCGTTCGAGAAGGCGGGAATCTTCCGCAGCGGCCGGCCCGCGGTATGTGCCGACCCGGACCCGCCCCGGCCGTTGATCGGGCACGCCGACGCCATCGGGGCCCCCTTGTGGCTGGCCGGCCGGGACTTCGGCTACGAGGCGGCGCGGATGCAGTGGCGCTATTGGGGCCCGTTTGGCCGGCGAGAGGGGCTGCCGCAACCGGCGCTGCGCGGGGCTTTTCAGGTGGGCAACGCTGCCGCGTGCCTGGCCGTGCTTGACAGCGTGCGCGAACGCCTGCCGGTCGCCATGAACGACATTCGCGCTGGACTGGTCCAGGTCGAGACTCCGGCCCGCTTTCAGGTGCTGCCGGGACGCCCGGTGGTGATTCTCGATGTGGCGCACAATCCGCAAGCGGCGGCCGCGCTGGCCGCGAATCTGGCGGAAATGGGGCGGACGGGCGGGCGCACGCTGGCGGTATTTGCCATGCTGAAAGACAAGGACATCACCGGGGTGGTGGACGCGGTCAAGGCGGGAATCGACCAGTGGTTTATCGCGCCCGCTGGCGGGGCCCGTGGTGC
The DNA here is from genome assembly GCA_041629335.1 of Burkholderiales bacterium. Taxonomy (GTDB): domain Bacteria; phylum Pseudomonadota; class Gammaproteobacteria; order Burkholderiales; family SG8-41; genus JBFKNN01. Next base: position 14,314 of record JBFKNN010000045.1, read on the forward strand.
CGCCGTGGACACCCTTGCGCGGCACCTCGCTGCAGCAGGCGTGACGGCGCCCGTCACGGCCTGCGCGGACGTTGCCGCGGCCTACGCGCAAGCCTGTGATCGGGCTGGCGAAACTGATAGAATCGCGGTATTTGGATCGTTTCTCACGGTCGCCGCGGTGATGCAGGCGCGTGCAACCGCGAAGCAAGCGTGAAGCAAGCGATCAGTTGCAGCGTGCGTGACGGCAAATGGCGAGAGCGATCAGCGACGAAGAGATACAGCTCAGAAAGCGCGCCCGGCGCCGCCTGATCGGCGCCGTCATCCTGGTTGCCGCTGTGGTCGTAGTGCTGCCGATGGTCCTCGACAGCGAGCCCAAGCCGGAAAGCCAGGATATCAATATTCGCATCCCCGCAACCGACACGAGCACTTTCAGTCCGAAAGTGGTGCCGGCGCCCGCGGCAAGACCCGAGGCGAAGCCGGGCGGCGTCGCGACGGCGCCCGCGCAGCAAGCCGCACCGACCTCGCCCGCCCCCAAACCGGAATCCCGTCCGGAGCCCTCTGCCAAGGCGCCGAAACCCGCCGCCGTGCCGGCGCCCAAGGCCGCGGCGGACAAGGCGAAGCCGAAAACCCAGGAGTACGTGCTGCAGGTCATCGCGCTGGCAGACGCCGATCGGGCGAGGCAGATGCAGCAGCGGATCGCTGCGGCCGGGATCAAGTCCTATACTGAGGTCGTCAACACGGAGAAGGGCGCCGTGACCCGCGTGCGCGTCGGGCCGTTTGCGAGCCGGGACGCGGCGGAAAAAGCGCGCGGGCAGTTGCAGGGCATCGGGCTGGACGGAAAGGTAATACCACTCTAGATGACGGTTTTCGATTACGCTGTGCTCGTCATTGTCGGCTTGTCGATATTGCTCAGCGTGATCCGTGGCTTGGTGCGCGAAGTGCTGGCATTGCTGGCGTGGGTCGTTGCATTTGTTGCCGCGAATCTATTCGGCGGCAGCCTGGCAAAGCTCATGCCGGATGCGATCCCGAGCGAAGAGCTACGGTTGCTTGCCGGGCTCGTGAGCGTTTTTTTCGTCGCGCTGCTGCTGATGAGCCTTGTCGCGATGGCAGTGTCGAAGCTGGTGAAGAACGCGGGCCTGGGCGTGGAAGACAGGATGCTCGGCAGCCTGTTTGGGCTGTTGCGCGGCCTGCTGGTGGTGGTAGTGCTGGTGTTGCTGGCGGGGCTGACTTCTCTGCCGAAGCAGCGCGTGTGGCGCGATGCAGTGCTGAGCCCGCCGCTCGAGACGTTCGCGGTCAAGGTCAGGCAGTGGCTGCCGGCGGATTTGTCACAACGGATCAAGTACGAATGAGGACGTGCGATGTGCGGCATTCTTGGTGTGGTCGCTAAGAATCCGGTGAACCAGGTCCTGTACGACGCGCTGCTGGTTCTCCAGCACCGCGGGCAGGACGCGGCCGGCATCGTCACGGCGGATGGCGCGAGCTTCCACATTCACAAGGGCGGCGGCATGGTGCGCGATGTCTTCCGCACCCGGAACATGCGCGCGCTGGTCGGTCACGCCGGAATCGCGCACACTCGCTATCCGACCGCGGGTTCCGCATGGTCGGCGGCCGAATCGCAGCCGTTCTACGTCAATTCGCCGTTCGGGATCGTGCTCGGGCACAACGGCAATCTCACCAATACCGAGCAATTGAAGAACGATCTTTTTCGGCAGGACCTGCGTCACGTCAACACCAATTCGGACTCCGAGGTTCTGCTGAACGTCCTCGCGCACGAGTTGCAGGACGCCGCGAGTACCTACAAGCTTGACCCGGCGACGATTTTCGCCGCTGTATCCGGGGTCTACCGGCGCTGCCGCGGCGCCTATGCGGTGGTGGCGATGATCGCCGGTTACGGGCTGCTCGCGTTCCGCGATCCGTACGGAATCCGTCCCCTCGTCTTCGGCCGCGCCGAAATGGAGCACGGCAACGAGTACCTGGTCGCCTCGGAGTCCGTTGCCCTCGATGCGCTGGGATTCGAGCTGGTGCGCGATGTTGCGCCAGGCGAGGCGATCTTCATCGACATGGACGGCAATTTCTTCAGCCGGCAGTGCGCGGCGCAAACCACGCTCAATCCGTGCATTTTCGAGTTCGTCTATCTCGCCCGGCCGGACTCGGTGATCGACGGCATCTCTGTCTACCAGACGCGGCTCAACATGGGCGAGAGCCTGGCCGACAAGATCAAGAAAAGCTACGGCCACCTCGGCATCGACGTGGTGATCCCGATTCCGGACTCGAGCCGGCCGTCCGCGATGCAGTTGTCGCAGCATCTCAACCTGCCGTACCGCGAGGGCTTCATCAAGAACCGCTACATCGGCCGCACTTTCATCATGCCGGGCCAGGCGATCCGCCGCAGATCGGTGCGCCAGAAGCTCAATGCGATCAGCATGGAATTCAAGGACAAGAACGTGCTGCTGGTCGACGATTCCATCGTGCGCGGCAACACCAGCAGCGAAATCGTGCAGATGGCGCGCGAGGCGGGCGCGCGCAAGGTGTTCTTCGCCTCCGCAGCGCCGCCAGTGCGCTATCCGAACGTCTACGGCATCGACATGCCGACCCGCGAGGAGCTGATCGCGAACGGCCGGACCGAACAGGAGGTCGCGCGCGAGGTCGGGTGCGACGAGCTCATCTACCAGGATCTCGACGCGCTGGTCGAGGACGTGCGAAGCGTGAACCCGAAAGTGACCAGTTTCGAGGCGTCGTGCTTCAGCGGCGTATACATCACGGGCGACGTCACGCAGGAGTACCTCGACGGGGTGGAGGCGCAGCGTCGCGACGGGGCGAAACAGGCGATCGTCGCAGCCGACGCGCAGCTCGATCTCGGGCTGGAACTGGTCGAGTAACGCAGAGAAGGGCGGAACCGGCCAGATTGACAGGAAATGAGGCGGGGGGTAATCTTCAAGTGCGCCGATTTGATCATCAGCTTGCGGGCGCATAACAAATACTGCTAAAGCGAGCGAAAACCCGTTCGCGCAAGCTGAACGGGTTTTTTGTTTTTGGGGACGGCAACACCCGGTACCGGTCAGGCGCGGCGCCGGCAGACGAAAGCAGACATCATGAGCGACGAATACCGGCTGGAAACCCTGTCAGTGCGCGCAGGCATCGAGCGCAGCCAGTTCAACGAGCATTCGGAGGCGCTGTATCTCACCTCGAGCTTCGTGTTCGAATCGGCGGCCCAGGCGGCGGCGCGGTTCTCGAACCAGGAGCCGGGCAACATCTACTCCCGCTTCACCAACCCGACAGTGAGCGTATTCGAGCAGCGCCTCGCAGCGCTCGAGGGCGCGGAGTGTTGCGTCGCCACCGGCTCGGGCATGTCGGCAATCTTGTCGTGCGTAATGGGTTTGCTCAAGGGCGGCGACCATGTCGTCTGCTCGGCCAGCGTGTTCGGCGCAACGGTAACGCTGCTCGGCACGATCCTGAAGCGTTTCGGGGTCGAGACCACCTTTGTTTCCGGGAGCGATCCCGGCAAGTGGCAGGCGGCGGTCAGGAGCAGCACCCGCCTGCTGTTCGTGGAGACGCCGTCGAATCCCCTTACCGAGGTCTATGATATTGGAGCCCTCGCGGCGATATCGAAGAAGGCGGGGGCGTTGCTCGCGGTGGACAATTGCTTCTGCACGCCGGCGCTGCAGCGCCCGCTTGAGCACGG
>JBFKNN010000046.1:0-17710 GCA_041629335.1 Burkholderiales bacterium
GACCACCAAGGCGCTGGTCGCTCGCCTTCAGCGTCATGGCTCTTCTCGCGATAAGTATCGCACTGCTGGCCTTCAGAATACCCTCGGCGTGACTACGTGATGGGTGACAAGCGACAGGTTTGCGCGGAGCAGGCCGACGAAAGGCGAAGGTCCTAATATATCAGGCCCACCAATTCAACCGAGCCTGAACTGCCCCGGTTTTCCGTTTTCTTCTACGCGCCAGACCGTCGCATCGCCTTGAGAAACTTTTCTTCGACCTTCATGATTTCCTCTGCCGCCCACGGCGTCATATTGAAGACGGTCGGGATTGGCAGTGCCTTTTCCTCTTCGGTCACCAGAGCCTTGCGATTGGCTGCCGACCCCAGCACCGGCGAGTGGACCTGGAGAAGAATATTCTCGTCATCGGTCGGGACAATTGCCCAGTGCGGGATATTTCTCGGCACGATGTTGAAGTCGCCTTCCCTGCAGTCGAAACCCGCTTCGGAAGTAAAGATCTTGATCTCACCCTTGACTATGAAATGAATTTGCTCGGCATCGTGAATATGCGGCACCGAGTGATAACCGCCCTTGCGCGTGGCGACAGTCAGATTGTGGCCGAGGCCATGCACACACTTCGACGTAAGCTTCCCGGACGCGGCGGCGCCGATTGCGCCCGAATGAACGCTGGTCGTCAGACTGCCGGCGCGCACGACGAGTGGGCCCTCCGCCGGGGGCTCCTTGCGAGTCTCGGCCTCCCAATACTTTTCGGCAAGCCACACGACGCGCGGATAATCCTGCGCCGGGCGGGGCTCTCCGGCGTCGAAAAGACCGCAGGCGGAATCCCGCACGGCCGGATCGCCGAAAATCGGCGGGCAGTTCGATTCGTAGAATGTGCAAGTCTCGGACGAGCGGTTCCACATCCAGTGCATCTTCATGCGCGGTATGCGAACCGCGTCGCCCTCTTTGAGGTGGTACGCGACGCCGTCGACGTAAACCCATAGTTCCCCCTTGGCGACGTAATTGATCTGCTCGCTTGCGTGCAGATGCGGGGCGGGATGATATCCAGGCTCACATTTGGCCACTGCGATCGATACGTTGTAACCGAATACCATACGCATGTCGATGCGCGCCCGGTCAGATGCCCTGGGATCGCCCCCACCCAGCGCATAAAAGTTGGGCAGCTCTGCAATATTGACTACCTGCGCCATGTCTCTTACCTCTTCCTTTGATTCTGCGCCAACACCAACCCGTGCGGCCACCAGCGCTCGATGCCTCAATGAAGCGGCTTCAGCACTTTTTTCCACTGCGGAATTTCACGCATGATGAACTTCCTGAACTGCTCCGGTGAACTCGCCATGAATTCCGCGCCGCGCGCAGAAAACCGCTTCCGCGCCTCGGCGTCCTTCTTGAACTCCTCGACATGCCGGCTAAGAAGCGTCACGATCGCACGCGGCGTGCCGGCGGGCGCCGCCATGCCGACCCATCCCGCGGTATCGAACCCGGGCAGTCCTGACTCCGCAATCGTCGGCAATTCGGGCAGTGCCGCTGAACGCTGCGCGGTCGAAAGTCCGAGCGCACGAATGCGGCCAGACTGGATATGCGGGATCATGGCGGGCAGGCCGCCAAACTGCATCTGTACCTGGCCCGCGAGCAAGTCGATCATGGCGGGCCCAGTTCCCTTGTAGGCTACATGTACGATGTTGACATTCGCCATGCTAACGAACAGGGCAGCCGTCACGTGCGGACCGCTCCCCGCCCCGGGCGCCGCATAGTTGAGTACGCCCGGCTTGTCGCGGGCGAGCCGGATAAGCTCCTGCACGCTGTTAGCCGGGACCGACGGATGTACCGCCAGCACCTGCGGCACCAGGGCAATGATCGCAATTGGCGCAAAATCTTTCATAGCGTCGTACGAAAGCTTCTTGTACAGAGCCGGGCTCGTTACCAGCGCGGGCGACGCCGTCAGCAGCGTATACCCGTCCGGAACCGCAGTTGCCGCAATTTCGTTGCCGAGATTACCCCCCGCACCCGGTCGGTTATCGATTACAAAGTTGCCGCCCAGCACCCGTCCAAGATACTCGGCAGCCTGACGGCCGATAAAGTCAGTGTTTCCGCCGGGCGCCTGCGGTACGATCATGCGGATCGGCCGCGCCGGGTACGTTCCCACAGTTCCACCGAGATCGACCTGTCCAAAGGCCATGGCAGAGACCAAAGAGCCCCCCAACAGAACCGAGCTGAGAATTCCAAACCGAGTTTTCATCTTATTCTCCCGCCGTTTCTAAACCGCCGATAAACGAAAAACGGACCAGGCTCAATTATGGAAGCGCGGACTGCGCCGCGTCTACTCGCGGCCGGCCCCGTTCTTCTTTTTTTCTTTTTTCGGGCGGCGGGCAACGCCGCCTGAACCGTCGCACGCGCCATGCCCAATGACGATCCGCCGTGCGAAACCCACTATAATGGACCGATCCCGCAAGAAACGGACCTCCCGATGTCATCGCGCACGCCGCCGCCGTATCTCGAAACGACCGCGCGATTCTTGTGCGGCGCCTCCTTGTCCGACTTGTCGCCCGAAGCGAGGGGCCGCGCGCGCTGGATCATCGCCGACTGCATCCCGGTGATTGCCGCCGGCATGCGGCAGCCGGAGATGAAAGCGTTCGTCGCAAAGCATCTGCCGGGCGCCGCGCCCGGCAACGCCTGGGTGATCGGGGCCGGCCGCCGCGCCGGCGCACTCGATGCCGCGCTCCTCAACGGCACGGCCGGCACCTGGCTCGAGCTCGACGAGGGCAATCTCTTCGCCAAGGGTCATCCCGGCATCCAGGTGGTGCCGGCGGCAGTCGCGTTGGCGCAGGAAAGAAACGCGTCGGGCGCCGATCTGCTGCTTGCCGTTGCGCTGGGCTATGAGGTTTCGGCACGCGTCAGCCGGGCGGCGCAGATCCGGCTTGCCATCCATCCGCACGGCACCTACGGCGTGATGGGCGCCGCGATCGCCGCGGCGCGGCTGATCGGGTTCGATGCCGCGCGGATGCGCGAGCTGCTCAACGTCTCCGCCACCATGGGCATGGCCACGAGCCGCCAGACCCTGCTCGACGGCGCGACGGTACGCAACATCTTCACCGGTCATTCCGGCTACATGGGAATTGCGGCAACGCGCCTGGTCGAGTGCGGCTTCACCGGCGAGATCGACGGCGTCGGCAACGTCTACAGCAGGGTGCTGTCCGATACGTTCCATCGCGAGCAGGTGATCGCGGGGCTCGGCACCGAATGGCTGATCGCCCAGAACTACTTCAAGCTGCATCCGACGGGCCGCTATGTGCACTCGGCCATCGATGCGCTCGAGGACCTGCTCGAGAAGGTGCCGGGCAGGCGGCTCGACGTCGGGCGCATCAAGGCGATCAAGGTGCGCACCTACATGCTGGCCGCCATGCTTGCCGAAAAGCACGTGGTGTCGAGCTTCGGCGCCCGCTTCTCGGTGCCCTTCGCGCTCGCCAGCATCCTGTATCACGGCCGCTCGGGGCTGCCGAGCTTCGACGAGCAGGCCGTCGGCAACCCGAAAATCCGGGCGCTCGCCGCACTCGTCGACCTGCAGGAAGACAAGCGGTACACGGCGCGATATCCTGTCGAACAGCCCTGCGATCTCGCGATCACGCTCGCCGACGGCACCACCTGGGAAGGGCAGTGCATCGTGAAGAAGGGCGAGCCCGCGAATCCTCACCGGCCGGAGGAGCTCGAGGCGAAATTCTTCGACCTTGGCACGCCAGTGTGGGGCAACGACGTGACGAAGAGACTGTTTGACGGACTCCGGAACCTCGAGACCATTCCTGACTTCGGCGCATTTGCCGGCCAATTTTCGTTATAGCGGAACGCACTCCGACCATGCTCAAGAGCCACGGACGTTACGACTATTCGCCGATCACCCGGCGCGCCGATTACAGCTGGCCCGGCGGCAAGCGCCTGGCAGTCCACTTCTCCCTCAACGTCGAGCACTTCGAGTTCGGACAGGGACTGGGCAACGATTACGCCTCGCCGCATCCGCAGCCCAACTCGCGCAGCTACGCGTGGCGCGACTTCGGCAACCGCGTCGGCGCCTGGCGCCTGATCGAGCTCGCCGACCGCTACGGCATCCCGTATGCGGTGCTCGCCAACAGCGAGCTCTATGACTATTGCCCGGAGCTCATGGCGGCGTTCCGCGAGCGCGGCGACGAGATCGTGGGCCACGGCCGCACCGACGCCGAGCGCCAGGCGGACATGAGCTACGACCAGGAGCGTGCGTGCATCCTCGAGACGACGGGCACGATCGAGAAGCACGAGGGCAAGAAGCCGGCGGGGTGGCTCGCCCCGTACATCTCCCAGACCTATGATTCCCTCGATCTGCTGAAGGAAGCGGGCTATCGCTACATGATGGACTGGCCCCTGGACGACCAGCCGGTGTGGTTCCGAACCAAGCACGGCCCCATCCTTTCCATCCCCTACGCCCACGATCTCAACGATTCGCTCGAATGCGTTTCGCGCCGCACGCCGGCGCAGCTGCATTGCGACAACCTCATCGAGCAATTCGATGCACTGCTGGAAGAATCGGCGCGGCGCCCGCTGGTGATGCCCGTCGTCTTGCACAGCTTCATACTGGGCCAGGCCTACCGCGCGCGCCAGTTCGGCCGCGTCGTCGAGCACATCCTGCGGCAGCGCGACCGGATCTGGATCACGCGGCCGTGCGACATCTGCGCCCACATCGAGTCCCTGTCGAAGGGGCTCGTGCCCGGCAGTTGAGAAAAAGCGATCCATGACCGCCCCAACCGCATCGCCCCGCGCCCGGCGCGAACCAGAAAGGAGAGAACTCATGAACCCCCGTCTTAGCGAAAGACCTGCCATCCGGCGGTGCGTCACGGGACGCGATCGACTTCTCGCCACCCTCGGCGCATTCGCGCTGTCCGTTGCGGTATGTCCCGCGAGGGCGGCCGACGCGCCGGGCTATCCGTCGAAGCCGATCCGCGTGATCGTGGCGTTCTCCCCGGGCGGTTCCGCCGACTTCACCGCCCGCACCGTCGGGCACGCGATGACCGAAATCCTCGGCCAGCAGATCGTGGTGGACAACCGCGCCGGCGCCTCCGGCATCATCGGCCTCGATCTCGCTGCGCGTGCCGCGCCCGACGGCTATACCCTGGTGGAAGCGACGATGACGACCCACGGCATCGGGCCGAACCTCTACAAGAAACTGCCGTACGACCCGATCCAGAGCTTCGAGCCGATCGCGCTGATGGTGCGCGTCCCGCTCGTCATGTTCGCCCACAGCTCGGTCGCCGGATCGAATCTCAAGGAAGTCGTCGCACTGGTGAAGGCGAACCCTGGCAAGTACCGCTACGCAACCGCCGGCAACGGCAGCCCGCCGCACCTCGCCGCCGAGCTGTTCAAGCTGAAGGCCGGCGTGGACCTGTTGCACGTGCCCTACAAAGGCACGGGTGCCGCGGTGCCCGACGTGGTCTCCGGACAAGTCCACTTCATGATCGATGGCCCACCGCCGTTCCTCGGCCACGTAAAGTCAGGCCGGCTGCACGCCCTGGCGGCTGCCAACACGAAGCGGCTCGAGCAGCTGCCCGATGTGCCTACCTTCGCCGAGCAGGGCTACAGCGGCATGGAAGCGGGGCTGTGGTACGGCATGCTCGCGCCCAAAGGCACGCCGCGGGCAGTCATCAACCGCCTGAACGCGGCGATCAACCAGGCGCTCAAGCAGCCGGACGTGCGCCAGCGCTTCGCGGCCTCGTCAGTCGAGATCATCGGCGGAACGCCGAAGGAATTCCGCGCTTACATCGCGGCCGAGATCAAGCGCTGGGGCGAAGTCGCGCGCGCGGCCAACATCCGCATCGAGTGATGCGGCGAGCCGAAAGGTATCCCATGCCCAAGATGACGGGATCACGGTTGTTCGCGGAGATGCTGAAGGGTTACGGCGTCACGCACGTGTTCTTCGTGCCCACGATCCTGATGGAGGCGCTGGCGGAAATGGACGACCTGGGGATCCGCAAGATCCTCACGCACGGCGAGAAAGCCGCGGCGTACATGGCGGATGGCTACGCGCGCGCAAGCGGCAGGCCCGGCGTCTGCCTCGCCCAGCAGATCGGCGCGTCGAATCTCGCGGCCGGACTGCGCGACGGCTACATGGCCGGTTCGCCGATGATCGCCATCACCGGCGGACCCGCCGCGGCGGGGCGTTACCGGCACGCCTACCAGGAGGTGGAAGATCTCATCCAGTTCGATGCCGTGACGAAGCTCAACCTGCAGGCGGACGATCTCGCGCGCTTTCCGGACCTGGTGCGGCAGATCTTCCGCGCGGCGACCACGGGAGCGCCGGGCCCGGTCCACCTGCGGCTGCGCGGCTCCCAAGGCCAGGGCGTCGAGGGCGAGGCTGATCTGCAACCCCTCGTCGAAGCCCAGTTTTCGCGCGTGCCGGCGTTCCGTCCCGGCCCGGAACCGCAGCGCGTGCGTGACGCCGTCGCAGCTCTCTCCAGGGCGCAAAAGCCGGTCATCGTCGCCGGCGGCGGCGTGGTCGCCTCCCAGGCGCAAGCCGAGCTGGTGGCACTCGCCGAGAAACTCCAGATCCCCGTCGCCACTTCGCTCAGCGCCAAGGGCGCCATCCTGGACACGCACCCGCTGTCGGCCGGCGTGGTCGGCTTGTATTCGCGCGCGTGCGCGAACCGGGCGGTGTCGGAAGCCGATCTCGTGTTTTTTATCGGAACCCATGCCGGCGGTCAGGTGACCGCCAACTGGCAGCTGCCCGCCGTGGGAACACCGGTGATCCAGCTCGACATCGACGCCGAACAGCTGGGCCGGAATTATCCGAATGCCGTGCCGCTGCTGGGCGACGCCAAGGTGACGCTCGGGCAGATGTGCGATGCCGCGCAACGCAAGACGCCGCAGAGCGCGAACGGCTGGACCGGGCGCGTGCGCGAGCTCGTCGCCGGGTGGCGCGCCGCGGCCGAACCGATGCTCGCATCGGATGCCGTGCCGCTGCGGCCGGAACGCATCTGCCGCGAGCTCGCGCAGGCGCTGCCGGCGGACGGCGTGGTGGTTTCCGATACCGGGCACGCCGGGATGTGGAGCGGCCAGATGCTGGACATCACCCGTCCCGGCCAGCGCTACATCCGCTGCGAGGGCTCGCTGGGATGGGGTCTGCCGGGAGCGATGGGGGTGAAGTGCGCGCTGCCCGAGCGGCCGGTGGTGTGCTTCACCGGCGATGGCGGACTGTATTACCACCTGCCGGAGCTGGAATCCGCGGCGCGCCACGGCATCAATCTCGTGGTGGTGGTCAACAACAACGGCGCACTCAACCAGGAAATCCCGCTGGTCGAGGCCGCCTACAGGGAGAAGCGGGACGACCGTTCCGGCGAGCTATGGCGCTTCCAGAAGAACGCGGATCTGGCGAAGGTCGCGGCAGCGCTGGGCTGTGCCGCATTCCGCGTCGAAAAGCCGGGGCAACTTGGAGACCTGCTGCCGCGCGCGCTCGCCATGGGCAAGCCGGTCGTGCTCGACTGCATCAGCGACGAGCAGGCACTAGCGCCGACCGCCTGGCTGCCGGGAGCGGCGAAACCGGCGCACTGAACCGCGCGCAAGAATGCAGGAGTGAACCCGCCCTGCATTTTATTTGCTACAGCCTGATCGAGTACACCTGCACCGGGTCCGACATCCCGCGCAAGGCCACCTGGCCGCGCGATTCGACCCGGCTCGCGGGCACGAGATCGCGGATCGCCGCGTAGAGCTCGGCCGGCACCAGCACTTCGCCCAACTGCGCCATTTGCATAAGGCGCGCCGCGGTATTCACCGTCTTGCCGATCACCGTGTAGCTCATGTGATACGGCGAGCCCACATTGCCGATGATGGCCTCGCCGCGGCACATGCCGATGCCCACTCCAGTGGCGATGCCGTGGCGCGCGTGCCAGCCTGCCGCCACCGGCCCGAAGCACGACACCATCTCCGTGGCGGTGCGCAAGGCGCGCACGACGGCGTCGGGCTGCGAAAAGGGCGTGTTGAAGCCCACCAGCATGCTGTCGCCCGCCATGCTAAAGATCGTGCCATCATGCTGGTAGGCCACCTGGGTAAGAATCGAGAAATACTCGTTCAGCATGTCCACGATGCTGTCCACGCCGACGCTCTCGGTCATGCGGGTGAAGCCGCGCAAGTCGGCAAACAGGGCCACCACCTCGGTGCGCTGCGCCCGGGAGGCGAATGGCGTGGCATCGTCAATTATCCTGTCGACGAGGTGCGGCGAGACGTAGCGCGCAAACGCCTTGTGAATCGCCTCCCGATGCGCCTTTGCCGCGAGCGTATTTCTCAGCCGCAGCGCCAGCTCGCTCGAGTCGACCGGCTTGCGCAGGAAATCGCTCGCCCCAAGATCGAGCGCCTGCAGCTTCGTTTCAGGGTCGTCGACAGACGTGAGGACGATGGCCGGAAGGTGCTTCAACACGGGGTCGCTCTGCATGCTCCCGAGCACGTCCAAACCGGTGACCTGCGGCATGTTGATGTCGAGGAGCAAGACGTCGGGGCGCTCGCGCAGCAGCATGGCGATGGCGGCGGTCGAGTCCGAGGTCGACACGAACCGCTTGTAGCCGGCCTCCTCGAGAAACGCCTGGATGACCTCGATCACCAGCGGCTCGTCGTCGACTATCATCACGAGGGCATCGCTCAACGTGCCGAGCGCAATGCGCCTGCCTTCGGGGTGTGCCAGGTTCACTCTGATCGGCATCTTCACTTCCGCTTTCGTTGGGCAGCCTCAGGCAGCCGCCGGCGTTTCCTCCGGCACTACCACCCGCTGCGCCATGTGCCGCAGCTCACGCATAACCCGCGCCACGCGCTCGCCGTTGGCTTACGGCTGCCCTCGCGAGGAGCATCATATCGCTTCTCGTCCAAGAAGCTTGTAAACGAGAGTCAATTGTGGAAGCTCGGACTGCGCCGCATGCCTGTCATTTGCTCGATCCTGGCATTCAAATGACCCTGGCCCCTTTTTACTTCTTCTGGCCTTTCTTACTTCTTTCTACTGTTGATGCATGTTCAGGAGGGATCCTTCTTCCCGCAATAGTCCTGGCAGCGCTGCCCCGCGTACTGCAGCGGGTTGAATCCCGAGACGTTCATCGTCGCATCGTCGTCCTGGAAGATGGCGAGCTGTTCGCCCGCGGCCTGGTAGCGCGCCATCAGCTCGCGCGGATGCATGCCCTGCCGGTACTGCGCGAGCAGAAGCGTGTCGATGAGACGCTTGGCGCAGGCAATCGCCTCCTCCCGCGTACCGAACTCACCGACGCGGCGCACGCTGTCGTCCGACTGCTCGCCCGATCTGGCTGCTTCGACAAAGAACTTGGGCATGGTGTCCTCCCGGTGTCAAATCGTTGCGCAATTGCACGTGCATACCGCGATAATGCACGATTCGCGCCGCGCCGGGGGTCGTTCCCGCCAGCCGCCGCCCCGGAATGTGTGATTTGTCACCTTGCTGGGACGCATCCCGGTTCCCTACACTAACGCCCTGAAGATTCACGGGTAACAAGGATAACATCGACCTTGCGACCGGTTGTTGCGCCGCACAAGGATGGACGGGCAGCCCGCAGTCCTTCATAGGGAGGCTGATCAGCAGTGAATGCCGTAAGTCCAGCGCTCGCCAGCGTGCTCGTGGTGTTGATCGCGGATTTCGCGCGCAGGCCGGTCGCGGAGCAAGCCCGCCTCAAGGCGCGGGTCGAGGATCTCGTCGCGCAGGCGCTGCAGCCACTGCCGCCCGCGCGGCGCATCATGCTCGACGCGCGCCAGGGGGTCGCCGTGGCCGTCCTCGACGCGCCCAGGCTCGCGCTCGAGCTCGCCGAGCGGCTGCACGCCGGCGCGGGCGACCTGCCGCTGTGCATCGCGATCAATCACGGCCCCGTCACGATGCTGGACGAAGCGACCGGCGGCCGGGGGCTGGTGGGCGACGGCATCGCCACCGCCGTGATCCTGGCCGAGGTCGCCGCGCCGGGCCGGATGATCGCGTCGCGCGCCTTCCACGACGCGCTGCTCGCTGAAGCCCCGGGTCGCGCGGCAAGGCTCTCGTCCGCCGGGAAACACACGGACGCGCAGGTTCGAACGCACGACCTGTACCGGTTCAACCGGTGGGCGGCGTGGCTGCGCCGCCTGCGGCTTGCCGCCGTCGGCGTCGTGGCCTTTGCCGGCATCGTCGGGCTGGGCTTCGCTGCGCGCACGATGCTTCAGGAAAAGCCGCTCGCGCCGGCGGTCATTGAATTTCAGGTGGCGCCGCGCGGCGATGTCTACGTTGACGGCGTGCTGAAGGGTCAGTCCCCGCCGCTCACGCGGCTCGAAATCGCGCCCGGTCCGCATACGATCGAAGTGTGGAACGAGCCGCATCCGCCGCTGACGGTCAACATCAATCCCGGCCCGGCCGAGGTAACGACCATCGCCCACGTTTTCCCCGTCATCAAGAAGGAGACCAAGCCGAAGCAGCAGGCGGCAAAAGAAGCGGCGCCAAAGTCCTGGGACGAGAAACTGCAGGACGACGTGCGCAAGGGCGTGCGCGACGGGTGGCGCAGCTTGCGCAGGGAGATCGGCTTCTGATGGCCGACTCCGAACTGAAGCAGCTGGGGCGCTACAAGATCCTCGCCGAGCTCGGACGCGGGGCGATGGGCGTGGTCTACCGCGCCGAAGACCCGCTGCTCGATCGCATCGTGGCGATCAAGACCATCATCCTGTCGGCCAATGCAGAGGAGCGCGCGGAGTACGAAGCGCGCTTCTACCAGGAAGCCAAGGCGGCGGGCGGCCTGAGCCATCCTCACCTCATCACCATCTTCGACATCGGTCGCGAAGGCGACACTGCGTACATGGCGATGGAGCTGCTCGAGGGCACCGACCTGCGCGAGCTGATGAAACAGGACCGGGTGCCGCTGCCGCTGGCGCTCGAGCTGGCGGCGCAAGTTGCCGAGGGCCTGGCCTACGCGCACGAGTACGGCGTGGTACACCGCGACATCAAACCAGCGAACGTGATGGTGATCCGCGGCCGGCACGCGAAGATCATGGACTTCGGCATCGCGCGCATCCGGGTCTCGGACATCCAGACGCAGACCGGCGCGATGCTCGGCTCGCCCAAGTACATGTCGCCCGAGCAGGTGACGGGGCTGCGCGCCGATCACCGGTCGGACATCTTCTCGCTCGGTATACTGCTCTACGAGCTCGCATCCGGCGCGCCGCCGTTCGCGGCGCCCACGGTTACCGGGTTGATGAACAAGATCGCAACCGCGACGCCGCCGCCGCCAAGCGCGGCCGACGCCTCGCTGCCGCCGATGCTCGACCTGATCACGGCCAAGGCCCTGCAAAAGGAGCCCGATGCGCGCTATCAGAGCGCGGCTGAGCTTGCCGCCGATCTGCGGGAATGCCTGGCACAGGTCGGCGACGCCACCGGCGCCATGCCGTCGACTGTGCCCCCCCGAGCCGAGAAAACCGCGGCGCGGAAGCCGGCACCGTCGACTGGCGTCGGGGAACGGACGGCGAACGTGGATCCCGATGCGCCAGGCGCGGATGGCACCAATCCCGCGGAGGCAACCCGTCTCGCGGCGCGCGAGCGCGCGCGGACGCGCAGATCCGACGGCGCGACCGGCGCGCCGCGAATCAGCGCCGGCGCAGTCATACAGCTCTATCTCTCGCGCAAGGCGGATTCGAGTGAAGCGATGGCGCGCCTGGAAGCGATGACGGGGGACGGCCAGGGCGGCTCGTCGGCTGACGCCGGCAGCGACAGGCCCGGTTTTATCCGTCGATTCTGGGACGACATCGACCGGCGGGTCTTCGCGATGGCGATGGTTTTGGCGGTGGTGTGCGCGGTGCTGATCGCGTTGACGGACATCTTGAAATAACGCAGGCCGGTTCGAGCTGCTGGAAGGCGCCGGCCTACAACCGCAGTTGGAAGAAAAAACGAAAAAGGGGGCAGGCTCATTTATCGAAGCGCGGACTGCGCCGCGTCTTCCCGCGGCCGGCTTCGCGGTCCGGCTTTGCGCCGGATGCCTGCAACGCGCGAGGACCGGCTGTGGCAGATACGCCCGGTCAATTACGTGAGCTTGACTCATTTATCGACGGCTCGCGGGCAAACTGCGAAAATAGTTGGCCAACACCGCTCAGTGACGCCCGTCGCAAGGAACTGACATGAACGCCCCAATCAATCCCAAGCGCCGCCGGGTGCTCGCCGCGGGCGCGGCGCTCGCTGCCACGCTGCCCCAGTTCCTGAACGCGGCGCTGGCCGCCGAGACCCCCGTCATGACGCGTCCGATTCCGCAGAGCGGGGAGCCGTTGCCCATTATCGGCATCGGCACCGCCATCATCTTCGATTTCGAAAACGATGCGGAAAAATTCGCTGAGCGCAGCAAGGTGCTACAGGCACTGATCGCGGGCGGCGGCAAGCTGATCGACACCGCCCACTCGTACGGCCGCGCGGAAGACCGGTTGGGCGACATCGTGGCCAGGCTGGGCGTGCGCGACAAGCTGTTCCTCGCCACCAAATACTCGTTTGCGCAAGAGCGGGCGGCAGCGGTCGAGTCATTTCAGAGATCACTGCGCCGCCTGCAGACCAACCGTGTCGATCTGATGCAGGCCTGGAACGTCAGGGACGAAGACTACGACTTCGGCCTGCTGCGCGAATGGAAGCAGCAGGGCCTGTGCCGCTACGTAGGCATGACTACCAGCAATCAGCGCGCCTATGACGCCATCGGCAAGGTGCTGGTGCGCGAAAAGCCCGATTTTTTCCAGGTGAACTATTCGCTGGGCGACCGCGAGGCCGAGGAGCGGCTGCTCCCCGCCGCGCGGGATGCGGGCGCCGCCGTGCTCGTCAATCTGCCGTTCGGGCGCAATTCGCTGTTCCGCGCGGCGGGCAAACGGCCGCTGCCCGATTTCGCGGCCGAATTCGGCGCCACGACGTGGGCGCAGTTTTTTTTGAAGTTCATTCTCTCGCACCCGGCGGTGACCGCGGTGATACCCGGCACCGACCGGCCCGACTACATGCTGGACAACTTGCAGGCGGGTCGCGGATTAATGCCCAATGCCGCGATGCGCAAGCGTATCATTCAGTACTGGGAGACCTTGGGCTAGCCGCGCCTCGAGCGGACGCGCCCAGTCGATAAACTGAGCCTGGCCCCTTTGGCTGGACACGCGATGCCGGACAAAACCATGTACAAACTGACTGCCAAAGGCCAGCAGGAGGTCGATGGCAGAACATCCGACCTGCCCGCGACGCTCGGCGAGCTGCTCCGTCTCATCGACGGCAATACCGCGGTCGACGATCTCAAGGCAAAGTTCGGGCACCTGGACGATGCTGAGTTGCAGGCCGGCTTCGAGCGGCTGACGAACGACGGTTACATCGAGCCGTTGACCGCCGCGGCGGTGGAGCCGGAAGGGCCGGTCACGCTCGATTTCTCAATGTCCGGGGACCGGTCTGCCCGGCCGGGGGCGTCACCACCACGATCGCCTGCCCCCGTGCAGCAGACACCACGCGGATCCGGAGAAGAACTCGACTTCTCGCAGCAGCTCGACCAGCCCACTCCAAAGCCGTCGGCCGAGAAGATCGCCGAGGCAGAGCAGATGACGGTCGCCGGAATGCGCACGCTGAAAGCCGCGGGTTACTACGTCAACATCCTTTCCAAACCGGGCGTCATCCGCGAGCCGCGCTCGGGCGCCAAATACACCGTGCTGATACTGGATGACGACAAGCAAAACGCACTGCACGTCGCGCGCGCGCTGTTGCTGGCGGACTTCGACGTGCGCAGCGCGGAGAACCGCGACCAGGCACTGGTTGAACTGAAAAAAGTACCGGCACCCGACGCGATCATCCTCAACCCAAAGGTGCCCAAACTGCACGGCCTCGACCTGCTCGCGCGGCTGCAGCAGCACAAGACCTTCGCCTCGGTCCCGGTGGTGGTGATTACGGACGACCATGCGCACGAGACCGTGGTCAACGCGCTCGCCCGCGGCGCCGCGGGCTACATGACCAAGCCGCTCAAGCAGGAAGCGCTGCTCGACACGGTGCGCGCCGTGCTCGGCCTGAAATAATGATTCGAGACGGTTGCCGGCCCCTTTTGTCATGAAGCCCGTCGTTCTTGTTACCCGCAAGCTGCCGGACAGCGTCGAGGATCGTCTCCGCAGAGACTACACCCCCATCCTCAATCCCGGCGATGTCCTCTATTCGAGCGACGAGATCATCGCGCGCGCCAAGGGGGCCGATGCCATCATGCCCTGCCACACCGAGCGGTTCACCGCCGACGTGATCGCCCGTTTGCCTGAAAGCGTGCGGGTGATCGCCAATTTTTCCGTCGGCTACGACCACGTCGACACAGCGGCAGCCAAGGCCAGGGGGTTGATCGTCACCAACACGCCCGAGGTGCTGTCCGACGCCACGGCGGAACTTACCATGATGCTGATGCTGGGCGCGGCGCGCCGGGCGAGCGAGGGCGAACGCCTGGTCCGCACCCGGGAGTGGAAGGACTGGAGCCCCAGTTTCATGGTCGGCACGCAGGTGACGGGCAAGCGTCTGGGTATTCTCGGGTTCGGACGCGTCGGACGGGTCGTCGCCAAACGCGCGCGCGGATTCGACATGGAGATCCATTACAACGACATCGAGAAGGCGCCCCCGGAAATCGAAGAAGGCGCCATCTTTCACAAGACGCCAGCGGAATTGATGCCGCACTGCGACTTTCTGGCGCTACACTGCGTGGCCACCCCGCAAACCGTCAAGCTGCTGAACGCGGGGCTCATTGCGCGCCTGCCGGATGGAGCGATCGTGGTCAATGCCAGCCGCGGCGTGGTCATCGACGACGACGCCCTCATCGCGGCGCTCAAGTCCGGCAAGCTCACTGCGGCCGGGTTGGACGTCTACAACAACGAGCCCGACATCCATCCGGAATATCGGACGTTGCCCAACGTGTTCCTGATGCCGCACATCGGCAGCGCCACGAAGGAGACGAGGATTGCCATGGGATTCCGGGCCCTCGACAATCTGGATGCCGTCTTTGCCGGGAGAGAGCCCCGCGACCGCGTGGCCTGAGCAAACATGGGGCGGAGCCCGGTGGTTTCTTTCCCCTTTCGCCTCTCGCCTCTCGCCCTATCGTTCACCGTTCATCGGTAATCACGAATCACGCCGTTCAGCACCAGTGACTGGACACCGTCATTAACGATTTGTGCTCCGCCCCTAACCGTTAAGCGGCTTCCCGTCTTCATCGTACTTCCTGCACCGCGTCGACTTGCGGAAGACTTCGCGGTCTGGCTTCGCGCCGCGTTCCTGCAACACGCGGCGACCACCTACGGCGGACACGCCCCGTCGATCGATTGAGTCTGGCTCCTCTTACTTGAAGCCGCTTTCGACAATGAACTCGAGGAGGCGCGGCGCCCCGGCGCTGGTGGCTTCGCGCATTGCGGGGTCGATCTCGCGCGGGTCGCTCACCGTCGCAGCCTTGACGCCCATCGCCTCGGCGATCGCCTTGAAGTCGATCGGGGGGTCGCTAAGTTCCATGCCCGGGAACGCGCGGGCGCCGCGCATGCTGACCATCCGCTCCTTGAGGATGCGGTAACTGCGGTTGTTGATGATGACGTAGGTGACGGGGAGCTTCAGGTTGGCGGCGGTCCACAGCGCCTGGATCGAGTACATCGCGCTGCCGTCCCCCACCACCGCGACCACGGGGCGGCCGGGCAGCGCAAGGCTCGCGCCGACGGCGCCCGGCAATGCAAAGCCGATTGCGCCGCTCGCAAGCCCCATGAAGCCGCGCGGATCGCGGTACGGCAGCAGATCGAGAAGCGCGCTGGTTGCGGTCAACGCCTCCTCCACCACCACCGCGTTCGCGGGAAGCGCCTCGACCACGCGACGCATCAGGTAGTGCGGATCGATCGGTTGATTTTGAGCGCGCTTGTCGTATTCCACCGCGAGCTTCGCGCGCCGCGCGGACCAGTTGCGTGGTTCCAGTTCATCGAGCCTTTTGCGCGCAGCGGCTTCCTGGTCGGTGCGCTGAAGCCGCACCCTACGCAGGCACGGGATCAGTGCGGCGAGCGTCTCGCGCACGTTGGCCCTGAGCGCGATCTCGGCAGGATAGTTCTTGCCGATGTCCCAGTCCGCTTCGGTAATCTGGACGACGGGCAGGCCGTCGGGCAGCGACTCGACCGGGTTGTAGACGGACATGCGGAGCGAATCTCCGCCGAGGCTCACCAACAGGTCATACGCGGAGAGCGTGTCGCGGACCGTGGACTGGTTTCTCGGCAGGTTGCCCATGTACGCGCGATGCTCGGAGGGGAAATGCGCGGCATCCGGCACGGTCTGCTGGTATACGGCCGCGCCGATGAGCTCGGCAAGCGCCGCGCACTCCGCCCAGGCGTCGTAGCGGGATACCTCGTTGCCCACGACGATGACCGGCCGTTGCGCCTCGAGCAGCCGGCGTGCCAGGCGCTCGATCGAGGCATCCGCAGGACGCACTGTGGGCTCGACGCGCGTTGAGCGCCCGAAATCGAGCTCCGCCTCACCGTCGAGAATGTCTCCGGGCAGGCTGATGAACACCGGGCCCGCCGGGGGCGCGGTCGCCACCTTGGCCGCACGGCGGAGAATGCGCGGCAGGTCCTCCACCCGCGTGACCTCGATCGCCCATTTCACGAGCGGCTGCGCCATCTGCACGATCGGCCCATAGAGCAGCGGTTCCGTCAGCCCGTGGCCCTGCTCCTGCTGGCCGGCCGTGAGGATGATCGGAGAGTGGCAGAACCGGGCGCTGAAGAGCGAGCCCATCGCATTGCCCAAGCCGGGCGCGACATGGACGTTGCAGGCGGTCAGGCGGTTGGAAGCGCGCGCGAAGCCGTCCGCCATCGCGACCACGGAGGCCTCCTGCAGGCCCAGCACGAAACGCATGTCGTCGCGCTCGCCGATCGCTTCCATGATCGCGAGCTCGGTGGTGCCGGGGTTGCCAAAGAGATGGTCGACGCCCTCGTCGGCAAGCAGCGAAAGGAAGACATCCCTTCCGGAAGCGCGGCGCCTCATAGCACCTGCTCGCGGGTGATGAGGTCGCTCAGGTAACGGAGGGAACTCGCCATGCCATCCATTGTGCCAACTTCGGCCCGCCGCGGCGAGATCCTGGGCCCCTCGCCCGGACCTGCGGGGGCCGAACATACAATGAAGGAATGAGTCTGCTTACGCCGTCTGCATATCACCGTATACTATGTGGCTCGCGCCAGCGCGGAAAAACAATCATTGCGTGTTCCATCATAAGTACGTTCTTGAAGACCGGCATTGGGGAGGGTATTTGCCATGGGTGAACTGCAAGTCGCGGACGACGGCCGTTATCTGGGCGGCGACATCCCTTTCGGCTACACCCTGTGGGGGGACCGGCTCGTCGAGGTCCCGGCCGAGCTGGATGCCTGTGTCACGGCAATCCGCATGGTCAAGCAAGGCAAGAAATACCCGGAGATTGCAACGGCCGTGCGTGAAGAGCACGGCGTCGCGCTCGCGCAGCCGCAGTTCGACGCGCTGATCGAGTCCGTCTACCGGCGCTACGGGCCGATCTGACCGGCGCCCGGCGGCGCGGCCAGACCGAGGATCTCAAGCTCAGCAGTCAACACCACGGGCGCACCCATGAAGATTTCCGTGAATGGCGAAACACTGAACTACGTGAAGGTGGGCCAGGGGCCCGCCGTCGTCTTCGTGCATTTCCTCGGCGGCTTCTCGTACCAGTGGCGGTATCAGATCGAGGCCCTGCAGGACCGCTTCACCTGC
>JBFKNN010000047.1:0-17519 GCA_041629335.1 Burkholderiales bacterium
CCGCCGAACGGGGGTTGCCCGGCGCCCGCGCCCGTAGCATCGCATCGCGGTATGATAACAACGGCTTGCGGCGTTCCAGCGCCGTACGTGATTGATGCTTGCAAGCAAGTCACGGGGACATTGATCAACGGAATTCACTCCGGCCCGCGCGGTCGCGCCGCATGAGCGTGCTGCGGCAAACTCGCGCGCGAAACGGGGGCCAGATGCGGTTCCGGTTGCTCTGGGCGGGCCTCGCCTGGGTCAATCTGCCGGGCGCGGTCGCGCATGCCGCGGATGCGCTGCGGGGGCCGGCGCCGGACGTGAGCGACGGCTGGATCACGGCACCGCTGTCGCACGGTTGGCTGTGGTTCGCGATCATCGCCACGCTGATCCTGCTCGTCGTGCGCGCGGCCGCAAGGCGCGACAGACGGCTGCAGGCCGCGGCCGACACGTCGTACCGCTACCTGTTCGAGTCGAGCCCGATGCCGATGTGGGTGATGGACGAGGGGACCCGTCGCATCGTCGAGGTCAACGAGACCGCAATCCGGAGATACGGCTACAGTCGCGACGAATTCCTGAGCCTCACGGCCGTCGACCTGCAGGTTCCGGAGGACCGCATGACATTCGCGCAGCAGCTGAGCGAGCGCGACTCGGTGGATGTCGCGCACCAGCGGCGGCGGCATATCACAAAAGGGGGCGAGACCATCATTGCCGACGTCACGGCGCGTCCGTTCGTTTTTCGCGGGCGCTCCGCGCGCCTGGTTCTCGTGAATGACGTGACGACGCAGGTGCGGGCAGAGGAGGAACTGCGGGAAAGCGAACAGCGCTACCGCGATCTGTTCGAGCGCAGCCCGATCCCGATGTGGGTGTACGATGCCGAAACGTTGCGTTTTCTTGCCGTCAACGAGGCTGCGGTGCGCCGTTACGGCTACACCCGGCAGGAATTCGCGCACCTGACCATCGCCGACCTCCACGTGCCGGATGCCGTTCCCGCGCTGCTCGAGCGCGCGCGCACCCGCGCTCCCGACGCAATGGTCGAGCGGCACGCGGGCCACCGTCACAGGAGCGGGACGGTGATAGAGGTCGATATCCGTTCCGGACCGATCGTGTTCGGTGGCCGCCGCGCCCGGCAGGTGTTGGCGCACGACATTACCGACCGGGTGCGGATGGAGCGGGCGCTGCGCGAAGGCGAGGAGCGCCTGCGTACCATCTCCGACAACGTGCCGGCGCTGATCGGCTATATCGATGCGGATCAGCGCTACCGGTTCACCAACCGGACATACGAGAACTGGTTCGGCCTGCCTGCGCGTGAGTTCATCGGGCAAACGATTCGCGAAGTGGTCGGTGACGCGCATTACGCGAATATCCGGAGTGACGTCGAAACCGCGCTCGCCGGGCACACTGTCACTGTCGAGCGGCCCCTGCACGGCGGGACGGGGCGCGAAATCTTCACGCGGATAACCTATATCCCGCACTTCACGACCGACGGCAAGGTGCTCGGTTTCTACGTGCTCGGTTACGACATCACCGAACACAGGCAAGCGGAGGAGGCGCGCGCGCGTGAGCGTGCGCTGCTGCGGGCCGTGGTTGACCACCTGCCGGACAACGTCTACGTCAAGGATCGCGAAACCCGCTACCTGCTGATGAACCCTGCCGGGCTTGCGGCCAGGGGCGCAAAGCGGGAGGAGGACGTGCTCGGGAAGACGGCCGCCGCCTTCTACCCTGCGGAGACCGCGGCGATGTTCGACGCGGAAGACCGGGAGGTGATGGCGAGCGGCGAGCCGCTGCTCGTCCGCGAGCGCGTCGCGACCACCGAGGACGGCGAGAAGACATGGTATCTTGGAACCAAAGTCGCATTGCGCGACGGCGAGGGAAAGGTTATCGGCATCGTTGGTATCGGCCGCGACATCACCGAATTGCGCCGCGGGGCCGAGACCATCAGACGATTGAACGCGGAGCTCGAGCAGCGGGTGCGCGAGCGCACGGCGCAGCTCGAAGCCGCAAACCGGGAGCTGGAGGCATTCTCCTACTCGGTGTCGCATGACCTCAAGGCGCCGCTGCGCAGCATCGAGGGTTTCGGCAAGGCGCTGCTCGAGGATTATGTCGGGAAAAAACTCGACGCGCAGGGGCGGGATTTTCTGAACCGCCTCCATGCGGCGAGCCAGCGCATGGGCGAGTTGATCGATGACCTGCTCGCGCTGTCGCGGGTGACCCGCAGCGAGATGGTCCGGGTGCCGATCAACCTCAGCGCCATGGCCGAGGAGATCGCAGGCGACCTGAAGAAGAGCGCGGCAAGGCGCAAGGTCCGCATTGCCGTCGCGGGGGATCTCGTCGTGCACGGCGATCCCCAGCTGATCAGGGTGGCGCTGGAAAACCTGCTCACCAATGCCTGGAAGTTCACCAGCGGCAAGGAACAGGCGGAAATCGAGGTGGGAGCGACGCGTCAGAGTGATGGCACAGCGTACTTCGTGCGCGACAACGGCGCCGGGTTCGACATGGCCTATGCGAGCCGGTTGTTCACCGCATTCCAGCGCCTGCACGGGGCGAAGGAGTTTCCCGGCACCGGCGTCGGGCTCGCGACGGTCCAGCGCGTGATCTACCGCCACGGCGGCAAGGTCTGGGCGGAGGGCGCGGTCGACCGCGGCGCGACCTTCTATTTCACGCTGCCGTGACATGCGCTCGCAGCACGGGTCAGATCAACGGTGGCGGCGCGGCGCGCAGTCTGATTCACAAGCGGGGCGCAAAATGCCAACGATGATCGAGGTGCTGCTGGTCGAGGACAGCGAAGACGACGCGCTGCTCACGCTGCGCGAGCTGAGGCGCGGCGGGTATGAGCCATCGGCGCGGCGGGTGGAGACGCCCGACGGGCTCGCGGCGGCGCTCGAGGACCAGGACTGGGATCTGGTGATCGCGGATTACGCCATGCCCCGGTTCAGCGGACTCGATGCG
This sequence comes from Burkholderiales bacterium, assembly GCA_041629335.1. GTDB lineage: Bacteria > Pseudomonadota > Gammaproteobacteria > Burkholderiales > SG8-41 > JBFKNN01. The sequence goes on from JBFKNN010000047.1 coordinate 2,929, forward strand.
CTGGCGCAGGTGAAGGCGGCCGGCCGCGACGTGCCGTTCATCATGGTTTCCGGCGTCATGGGCGAGGAGCTCGCGGTGAGCGCGATGAAAGCCGGCGCCCACGATTACCTGACCAAGGACAAGCTTGCACGCCTCACGCCGGCCGTCGCGCGCGAGCTGCGCGAGGCCGCGTCGCGGCAAGCTCACCAGCAGACCCAGCTTGCGCTGGGCGAGAGCCGCCAACGTTTCCAGGCATTCATGGACCACATTCCCGCGGCGGCCTGGATCAAGGACGAAGCGCTGCGTTATGTGTTCGCCAACCCGGCTTTTGCCACGCTTACCGGACGCGCAGAAACCGATATCGTGGGACGCGACGACTACGCCCTGTGGCCGCGCGCAGCGGCTGATCGCGTACGCGAGAATGACCGGGCAGCGCTCGCAATCGGCAGCCGCTACCAGGTGCTCGAGGTGGTACCCAACGCCGCGGGCGAGCAACGCTCATCGGTGGTCCTGAAATTTCCCCTGACGGATGCGGCGGGCAGGCGCTTCGTCGCGGGCGTTGCCGTCGACGTCACCGAGCGCGAGCGGGCGGAGGCGGATTTGCGCGAGGCGAACCGCCGCCTGCAGGTGCTGTCGAGCCGGATGATCGAGGTGCAGGAAACCGAGCGCCGCCATCTGGCGAACGAACTGCACGACGAGATCGGCCAGGCGCTGACCGCGGTCAAGATCGGGCTGCAAGCGTATGCGCTGCGACCGCATGAGGAAGCCAATGCACTCGGCATCGGCGAGAGCCTGCGGATTGTCGACCGCGCGCTGCAACAGGTCCGCAACCTCTCCCTCGACCTGCGGCCTTCGCAGCTCGACGATCTCGGCCTGCCGGCAGCGCTGCGCTCGCAGCTCGACCGCCAGACGCAGGCGAGCGGGATCAAGGCACGCTTCCGCACCAGCGAGCTCGGCGCGCGATTGCATCCGGACCTCGAGACCGTGTGCTTCCGCATCTTCCAGGAAGCGCTGACCAACATCGTGCGCCACGCGCGGGCGAAATCGGTCGACGTCGATCTGCAGATCGACGGCTCGGAGCTCATACTTGCCATTACGGACGACGGTCGGGGTTTCGACGTCGAGGCGGCCCGCCGCCGCGCGTTGCACGGAAAAAGCCTTGGCATCATCGGGATGGAAGAGCGCGCCACGCTCGCGGGCGGGCGCCTCGAGCTGCGTTCCGCTACGGACGGGGGTACACGGCTGCGCGCCGTCTTGCCGCTTCGCTACCGCGACGCAGACTAGAACCGGTTTCATGGACCCTGACGTAACGGCCTCGCAACCCTTTGCAATACTCGCGCTATTGCTGCAGGCTTGCTGCTAGAACTGCATCCCACGTCGCCGCTGTCGCACACGCGGCGGTTTAGGTGATAGGTTCCACGGGGTCGAGCTGATGGCGGACCAAAAAGACGGAATCCAGGTCGTGCTGGTCGACGACCATACCCTCGTGCGCGCGGGCATTCGTTCGCTGCTGGAGCGGGTGGCGGGTGTCAGCGTGGTCGGCGAGGCGAAAGACGGGCGCGAGGCGCTCGAGCTGCTCGGGCGGCAGCGGGCCGACATCGTGCTGATGGACATCGCGATGAAGGGCTTGAACGGGCTGGACGCGACGCTGCAGCTCAAGCGCACGCACCCGGAGGTGCACGTCATCATCCTGTCGATGCATGCGAGCGAGGAGTACGTGATGCAGGCGCTGCGCGCGGGCGCATCAGGCTACCTGTTGAAAGACGCGGCGATGCTCGAGCTCGAGCATGCGCTGAAGACCGTGCAGCGCGGGGAGACGTACCTGAGCGCGCCGATCTCGAAGCAGGTGGTGGAGAACTACATGCGGCGCGTCGGTGGCGAGCGGACCGCATTGAGTTTGCTGACCGCCCGGCAGCGCGAGATCCTCCAGCTGATCGCCGAGGGCAACAGCACCAAGAGAATCGCGAGCCGCCTCGCGTTGAGCGTGAAGACGGTGGAGACGCACCGCGCGCAATTGATGGAACGGCTCGACATCCATGACGTGCCCGGCCTGGTGCGCTACGCGATACGCGTCGGACTCGCGTCGCTCGACCGGTAGCCTGCAACGGAACGCAAGTAATCTTGCAGGCAAATCCCATAAAAACAATAAGATGGGTTTGTCTTCAGAGTGCGTCAGCGAGCATCATGCGCACCATGCCTCAGGAATCCCCCGATATCTGGCGGGATGGCGGGCACGTAGACTGAGGCAATCCCGGCCCGATCTGCCGCTCCGGCATCGGGCCTTTCGCGTGCGCGCCGGTCCGGCGGTCAACGATCTCGAACATGGGTGACGAAAGCAACACCGCTGGTCCTGTCCGACGCGCCCGCGCGAAGCGCCCGGCGCGCCCGGACTCGAGCCTCCAGCGGCTGACACGCGCGCGCCGCGTGATGGCCGATTGCAACCGCGTCCTGATTCACGCCGTCGACGAAAACGCCATGCTGCAGGAGGTCTGCGAGGTGCTGGTGCGTTCGGGAGGCTATCGCCAAGCGTGGGTTGGGCTGGCGCGGAAGGACGAGCGGCGGTCGGTCATGGCGGGCGGGGCCGTGGGATACGAGCCGGGCTACATCGAAGGGCGCCGCCTTACCTGGGGCAGCGACGGGGGCGACCAGGGGGTGATGGGCAAGGTCATCGCGTCGGCGCAGCCGCATATCGCGCAAAACATCCATACCAGCCCGGGCGATGCATCCCGGCGGCAGCGGGCCCGCGAGAAAGGCTACCAGTCCTCCGCCACGCTGCCGCTCATGGTCGAGGGGAGCTGCATCGGGGGCATCGGGCTCTACGCCGCCGAACCGGACGCGTTTCATGCCGACGAGATCGAGCTGCTGTCGGAATTGGCCGCGGACATCGCGTTCGGCATCGCGACGCTGCGCACGCGCCGGGCCCGGGATCAGGCTGAAACCCTGCTCCGGGAGAGCGAGCATCAGCTGCGTGCGATGTTCGAGCAGGCGGCCGTCGGCATCACGCGCGTCGATCTGAACGGCGTGCTGATCGACGTGAACCAGAAGTTCTGCGACATGCTGGGCTACGACCGCGCTGAGGTCATCGGCCGGACCATCAAGGACATCACGCACCCGCTGGACTACGGAACGGGCGCGCGCCACCGCCACAACATGGCGCGGGGCTCGATGAAATCGGTCGTCGGCGAGAAGCGGTTCCTGCGCAAGGACGGCTCGACGGTGTGGGCGCGACGGACCATGTCAATGGCCCGGGACGGCGCCGGCAATCCACAATACATCATCAGCGTGGTCGAGGACATCACGGAGCACAAGGCGCTCGAAGAGCGCTTTCGTGCAAACTTCGAGCAGGCCGCGGTGGGCATGATGCACACCTCGCTCGAACGCCGCATCCTGATGGTCAACCAGAAGTTCTGCGACATGATCGGCTATCCGGCTGCGGAGCTGGTCGGGCGCAAAGCGACCACGATCCATCACCCGGACGACGCCGATGCCGATCAGGTGCTGGAGAAGCGGCTCGTCGCCGGCGAGATCAGCACGTTCTCTTTCGAGAAGCGCTACATCCGCCGCGACGGCAGCATCATGTGGGGCAACCGCACGGTGTCGCTCGCGCGCGACGAGGATGGCGCGCCGCTCTACTTCATCCGGGTCATCGAGGACGTCACCGAGCGGAAGGAAGCCGAGGAGCGCTACCGTGCAGTGTTCGATTTCGCGCCGGTCGGGATGCTGCGCAGCAGCCTCGACCGGCGCATTCTCCAGGTAAACCCGAAGCTGTGCGAGATCCTCGGTTATCAGGCCGACGAGCTGCTGAAAATGCGCGTTCCCGAGCTGGTGCACCCGGAGTACCGGGAAACCGATGCGCATTTGTACATGGACGCCATGCTCGAGGGGCGCATGTCGACCTATGCGTCGGAGCGTCCTTTCCTGCGCAAGGACGGGACCGATATCTGGGTCAACCGCACCGTCTCGCTGGTGCGCGATGCAGCAGGCAGGCCGCAGTACTTCATCCGCATCATCGAGGACGTGAGCGAGCGCCGGCGCGCCGAGGAGGCATTGCGTGAGTCCGAGCGCTTCGCCACTGCCACGATCGATGCGCTCGCGACGCACGTCTGCGTGATCGACGACGCGGGTGAGATCATCGCCGTCAACAAGGCATGGCGCGAATTCGCGGCCGAGAACGGCCTCGCGGCGGAGTATTCATGGGAGGGCCGGAATTACCTCGAGATCGCCGGGAAGTCGACCGGCAGGGACGCGCGCGACGCGGCGCGGGTGGTGGACGGCCTCCGGGCCGTGCTGGACGGCCGGCGCGAGGATTTTTCGCTGATGTATGCCTGCCATGCGCCGTCGCGGCAGCGCTGGTTCATGATGAGGGCGATGCGCTTTCCCGGCGACGGCCCGCGGCGGGCGGTCGTGTCGCACGAAGACATCACCGAGCAGATGCTGTCGAGCCGCCGGCGGATGATGGAGCACTCGGTGACCCGCGTGCTGGCCGAGGCGGCTTCGGTCGACGATGCCATGCCGCTGCTGCTGCGCACCATCGGCGAGGCGATGGACTGGTGTTATGGCTCGCACTGGGCATGGAATGAGCACGAAGGCACGCTGACGCGGCGCGAATTCTGGACGGATTACGGGGCAGACATCGAGCCGCGGGACGCGCACCCCTGGCTGCGGGTGACGCTCGACCGCACCGGCGGCCTGCTGCGGCGCGCGTGGATCGGCAACGAGGTCACGTGGATCGACGATCTGGCCCGCGATTCGAGCTTCCGGCGCTCGGAGAGCGCGGCCGAGCTCGGGTTCCGGAGCGCTTATTCCTTCCCGGTAACGGTCGGCTCCGAGGCGATCGGCGTCATGGAGTTTTTCGGCCGCGAGGTGCGGCATCCGGACGAGATGCTGCTGCAGATCACGCGCTCGCTCGGCAGCCAGATCGGGCAGTTCATCCACCGCAAGCAGACCGAGGAGACGTTGCGGGTCGCCGACGAGCGGTTCCGCGTCGCATTCAATCAGGCGAGCGTCGGCATTTCGATGACCAGGCTGGATCTGCGCTACCTGCAGGTCAACGACAAGTACTGCGAGATCGTCGGCTACTCGCGCGACGAGCTCGCGTCGATGACCGTGCGCGACGTGATTTTGCCGCTGGACATCCCGGAGGCCTCCGAATTTCGCCGCAAACTGGTAAGCGGAGCGATCCAGTCCTATCAGCGGGAGCGGCAGTTGCGGCGCAAGGACGGCTCGTCGATCTGGGTCAACCTGGTCGCCACGCTGATTCGCGATGCCAGGGGCGAGCCGTTGCACTTCGTCACCATGATGCAGGACGTCTCGGAGCGCAAGCGCGCGGAGCAGGCCCTGCGCGAAAGCGAAGAAAAATTCCGGCAGCTCGCGGACAACGTGCCGGAGGCGTTCTGGATCATCGACGCGAGGACCTGGCGGCTGATCTATCTCAACCCGGCAGCGGAAGCGATGCTCGGCGGGTCGCCGGGCGAGCGTTCGCCCGACACGCGTTACTGGATGCGGTTGGTGCACCCGGAAGACCGGATGCGCGTGAAGGCCGCCAAGCGCCGCCTGCTCGCCAACCAGGGCTACGACGAGGAATTCCGCGTGCTGCGCGGCAACGGCTCGGTACGGTGGATCCACGACTGCGCGTTTCCGCTGTGCGACGCGGAGGGAAACGTCTATCGCGTGGCGGGGATCTCGGCCGACATCACTCAGCGCAAGGAAGCCGAGCAGAAGCTTCTGCACCTCGCGCACTACGACGCGCTGACCGGCCTGCCCAACCGCACGCTGTTCTACGACCGCCTGAAGCAGGCGCTTGCGCAGGCGCACCGCAATCGCTGGATGGTGGCCGTCATCTTCCTCGATCTCGACCGCTTCAAGAACGTGAACGACACGCTCGGCCATGTAGTCGGCGACGAGCTGCTGAATCAGGTATCGGCGCGGCTTCTCGACTGCGTGCGCAGCGGTGACACCGTGGGCAGGCTCGGGGGCGACGAATTCGCCATCGTGCTCTCGAGCATCGCGGGGCAGCGTGATGCGAGCGTCGTAGGGCAGAAGATCATGGCCGCGCTCAAAGAGCCGTTCGCGCTGGGCGCGAGCGAGATGTTCGTCACCGCCAGCGTCGGCATCACGCTGTACCCGAGCGACAGCGTCGACCAGGACACCTTGATCCGCAACGCCGACACGGCCATGTACCGGGCCAAGGATCTCGGCCGCAACAGCTGCCAGTTCTACACGCCGGAGATGAACGCGCGGGCGCTGGAGAAGCTCAGCCTCGAGACGAGCCTGCGCCGCGCGCTGGAACGCAAAGAGTTCCTGCTCTACTACCAGCCGAAGGCGAGCCTTGTCAGCGGCGAGGTCACGGGCGTCGAGTCGCTGCTGCGCTGGCGGCATCCCGAGCTCGGGCTGATATCACCGGTCGAGTTCATGCCGATGCTCGAGGAGACCGGCCTGATCCTTCCCACCGGGGAGTGGGTGATCCGGGCAGCCTGCGAGCAGGCAAGATCGTGGCGCGACGCGGGCATCAGGCCGATGCCGATCGCGGTGAACCTGTCGGCACGCCAGTTTCAGGCACGGGACCTGGCCGGGACCGTGCGGCGCATCCTGGAGGAGTTCGGCATCGAGGGCAGCGCCCTGGAGATCGAGATCACGGAAAGCTCGCTGGTGGACAATACCGACGAGGCGGTCCGCACCCTCGACGCGCTGGGCGCGCTCGGTATCCGCATCGCAATCGACGATTTCGGCACCGGCTATTCGAACCTGAACTACCTGAAGCGCTTTCCGCTCGATGCGCTGAAGATCGACGGCTCGTTCGTGCGCGACGTGATCACCGACCTGGACGACGCCGCGATCACCCGCGCCATCATCACGATGGCGCACTACCTCGACTTGAGCGTGATCGCCGAGGGCGTCGAGACCGAGCAGCAGCTCTCCTTCCTGCACGCCAACGGCTGCGACGAGATACAGGGCTTCTTCCTGTCGCGCCCGCTGGCGGCGGACGACTGCACGGCGATGCTCGCGAGCGGCCGGCGCCTGCAGCACGCTGCAGTCAACGGGCAGGCCGAGGCGCCCGCGGTGCTGGTGGTCGACGACGACGACAACGCCGTGCTTCTAATCAAGCGCGAGCTCGCCGCCGACGGTTACCCGGTGTTCACCGCCGGCGATGCCCGGGAAGGCCTGAAGCTGCTCGATTTGCACAACATCAAGGTGGTGGTGTCGGATTACTCGATGCCCGGCATGTCCGGCGTCGAGTTCCTGGAGCGGGTGAAGGCGCTGCACCCGGACACCGTGCGCATCATGCTTACCAGTCATGCCGACTTCGATACCGTGACCAAGGCGGTGAACAAGAGCGGGATTTACCGCTTCGTATCGAAGGACTGGGGCAATGCGCACCTGCGGGCCGACATCCGCCAGGCGCTCGCGTCGACGCTGCAGGCAGAGTCCGCGATTCAGCTCGGGCGGGAACGGCGGTCGCATTCGAGTTGAGAAGAACGCGGGTGGTGCGGCCCGGCCCCGCGGCGGCGTTGATCGCCTGCGCGCCACCTAGGCGACGAGGATCGCGGCGACGACTTTCCGGCCCTCGGCCATGAGGATGTTGTAGGTGCGGCATGCCGCCTTGCTGTCCATCACCTCGAGGCCGACGCCGGCGGCGGTAAGGACGCGCACCTGCTCGGGCCGCGGGAAGCGCTGCGCGGCACCGGTTCCCAGAATCACGATTTCCGGTTCGAGAGCGAGCACGTCCTGGAGGTGCTCGGTCGAGAGCGACTCGAACCGGTCGATTTCCCAGGCCGCCACCCGCTCGGCGGTCACCAGCAGGTGCGCCTCGTGGCGCACGCCATTGATCGCCACGTAGCCGTCGCCGTAGCCGGTCACGCGGTTCTGTCCCGGGGTCTGTGCAAGGTGGAGCTTCAAGGGGTCGGGCGGCGGACTCTAACTCGCTGAATTTGCGGTAAGTTGAGCGCTTCGCTAGAATTATACGCTTTTTAGCCCGGAGTCTTCCCGCCGGGCGGCATCGAACAACACGCCCTGGTCGCGGCTTGCCGCGCGCTGCGGTGAGTCCACGGTACCCAATGGAAGAATTCGCACGCATCAAGCGCCTGCCGCCGTACGTGTTCAACGTCACGGGTGAGCTGAAGCTCGCCGCGCGTCGCCGTGGCGAGGACATCATCGACTTCAGCATGGGCAATCCCGACCAGCCCACGCCCCGCCACATCGTCGACAAGCTGATCGAGGCGGTGCAGCGCCCCGACACCCACCGCTATTCGGTATCGAAGGGCATACACCGTTTGCGCCGCGCGATCTGCACCTGGTACAAGACGCGTTACGACGTGGAGCTCGACCCGGACTCCGAGGCGATCGTCACCATCGGCTCGAAGGAAGGCATCGCGCACCTCGCGCTCGCCACGCTCGACACCGGGGATATCGTGCTCGTTCCCAACCCGAGCTACCCGATCCACATCTACGGGCCGGTGATCGCCGGCGCGGACATCCGGCACGTGCCGATGCACACCGGCGTCGATTTTTTTGAATCGCTCGAGCGCGCGATCCGCGACTCATATCCGAAGCCGAAGATGCTGATTGTGAATTTCCCGAGCAATCCCACGACGCAGTGCGTGGAGCTGCCGTTCTTCGAGCGCCTCGTGGCGATGGCGCGCGAGCATCACATCTACGTCGTGCACGACCTCGCATACGCTGACATCGTGTTCGACGGCTACCAGGCGCCATCGATCATGCAGGTGCCGGGGGCGCGCGAAATTGCGGTCGAGTTCTTCACCATGTCGAAGAGCTACAACATGGCCGGCTGGCGGGTGGGCTTCATGGTCGGCAACCGCGAGCTGGTGACGGCGCTCGCGCGCATGAAGAGCTACCATGATTACGGCATGTTCACGCCGATCCAGGTGGCTTCGATCATCGCGCTCGAGGGGCCCCAGGACTGCGTCGATACGGTGCGCCAGGTCTATCAGGGGCGGCGCGACGTGCTGGTCGCGGGGCTCAGCGCGGCCAACTGGAAAGTGGACAGCCCGAAAGCCACGATGTACATCTGGGCGCCGATCCCGGAGGGGTATCGTGCCATGGGCTCCCTCGAGTTTTCGAAGAAGCTGCTCGCCGATGCCAAGGTGGCGGTCTCGCCGGGCACCGGCTTCGGCCACTACGGTGATGATCACGTGCGATTCGCGCTGATCGAGAACGAGGGGCGGACCCGCCAGGCGCTGCGGGGCATCAAGGAAATGTTCAGGAAAGACGGCCTGCTGTAGAAACAGAAAACGAGGCAACATGCAACCGGTAAGAATGAAACCCATCAACGTCGGGCTGCTCGGCATCGGCACCGTGGGCAGCGGCACCTACTCGGTGCTGGCGCGCAATCGCGAGGAGATCTCGCGCCGCGCCGGCTGCGCGATCATCATGAAGATGGTGGCCGACAAGGACCTGGAGCGGGCGCGCAAGCTGGTCGGCGATGCGACCAGTGTCACCGGCGATGCGGCTGCGGTGGTGAATCATCCAGACATCGACATCGTGGTCGAGCTGATCGGCGGCACGACGATCGCGAAGGATCTCATCCTCAAGGCGATCGCGAACGGCAAGCACGTAGTCACCGCCAACAAGGCGCTGCTCGCACAGCACGGCAACGAGATCTTCGCTCACGCGCAGCGGCAGGACGTGATGGTCGCGTTCGAGGCTGCCGTCGGAGGCGGCATTCCGATCATCAAGTCGTTGCGCGAAGGCCTCACCGCGAACCGCATCGAGTGGATTGCCGGCATCATCAACGGCACCAGCAACTTCATCCTGTCGGAAATGCGCGAGAAGGGCGCAAGTTTCGGCGAAGTGCTGAAGGAAGCCCAGCGCCTGGGCTACGCCGAGGCCGACCCGACGTTCGACATCGAGGGCGTGGATGCCGCGCACAAGCTCGCGATCATGGCGGCCATCGGCTTCGGCATCCCGATGCAGTTCAAGTCGGTGTACACCGAAGGGATCTCGAAGCTCACGCAGGAGGACATCCGCTACGCCGAGGAGCTGGGCTACCGCATCAAGCTGCTCGGCATTGCCAACCGCAAGCAGCGCGGCATCGAGTTGCGCGTGCACCCGACGCTGATTCCGGCGCGGCGCCTGATCGCCAACGTCGAGGGGGTGATGAACGCGATCATGGTCAAGGGCGACGCAGTGGGCAAGACCATGTACTACGGCGCGGGCGCGGGGGCGGAACCGACGGCATCGGCCGTAGTTGCCGACCTGGTGGACGTCGCACGCATGCTGACCGCGGACCCGGAGCACCGTGTGCCGCACCTCGCTTTCCAGCCCGACCAGCTGTCGGACACGCCGATCCTGCCGATCGACGAGACGGAAAGCTCGTACTACCTGCGGCTGCGCGTGCTCGACAAGCCGGGCGTGCTGGCCGACATCACCCGCATCCTCGCCGATCTCGGCATCTCGATCGAGGCGATGGTGCAGAAGGAGCCGCAGGAGGGAGAGGACCGGGTGGACATCATCATGCTCACCCACTTAACGGTCGAGAAGCACGTGAACGGGGCCCTTGCGCGGATCGAAGCCCTGCCGGTGGTCGCGGGCAAAGTGACGCGCATCCGCATGGAAACGCTCGACTAGGACCAGGCCCGCGCAGAACAATGACCCAGCACTACACCGGACTCATAGCGCGATATCGCGACCGGCTCCCGGTCGGCGCGGCGACGCCGGTCGTCTCGCTCAACGAGGGCGCAACGCCGCTGATCGAGCTTACAAACCTGCCGCGCCTTATGCGCAGAAACGTGCGTCTGTTAGCCAAGTTCGAGGGGCTCAACCCCACGGGCTCGTTCAAGGACCGCGGCATGACGATGGCGGTCACCAAGGCGGTGGAAGCGGGCGCCAAGGCGATCATCTGCGCGTCCACCGGCAACACCTCGGCGGCGGCGGCAGCCTACGCCGCACGCGCCGGGATTGCCTGTTTCGTGCTGATCCCGGAGGGAAAGATTGCGCTCGGCAAGCTCTCGCAGGCGATGATGCACGGCTCGGTGGTGATCCAGATCCGCGGCAACTTCGACGACGGCATGCGGCTGGTGCAGGAAGTGGCGAGGACCACCCCGGTCAACATCGTGAATTCGATCAATCCGTTCCGCCTGCAGGGGCAGAAGACCATCGCGTTCGAGGTGATCGAGGCGCTGGGCGGCGCGCCGGATTATCATGCGCTGCCGGTCGGCAACGCCGGCAATATCACCGCGCACTGGATCGGCTATTCCGAGGCGGCGTGCGAGAATACCAAGGCGTGCGCCTTCTGTGCCGGCAAATGCGGCTTCCACAAGGAGAAGGCAATCGACCGGCGGCCGATCATGCTGGGCTACCAGGCGGCGGGTGCTGCCCCCATCGTGCGCGGGCGACCGGTGGAGAATCCCGAGACGGTAGCGACCGCGATCCGCATCGGCAACCCGGTCTCCTGGGAGCAGGCGGTGGCGGCGAGCCGCGAATCCGGCGGCTGGTTCGCCGAGTGCACCGACGAGGAGATCCTGCACGTGCAGAAGCTGCTGGCGCAGACCGAAGGTATTTTCTGCGAGCCGGCTTCGGCAGTATCGCTGGCCGGTGTGCTGAAGGATCTCGAGCTCGGCAATATCGGCGACGGATCCACGATCGTGTGCACGCTGACCGGCCACGGGCTGAAGGATCCCGACACTGCGATCGCGCAGAGCGTGAAACCGCTGACGGTCGAGGCCGAGCTTGCGGCGATCGAGGGTGTGATCCGCGAGCATCTCCCGAAGTCCTGAGCGGGTGAGTCAGGAGCTGAACCGCCAAGAACGCCAAAGCCGGCAAGAAGATCAAGTTCCAACGAAAACAAAAAGCCAAACCTTCAATAACCAAGGCTTGCGTGCATTCAATTTGGCCTGAAGGTTCTCGTCTTGGTTTTGCTGTTGTCGTTTTTCTTGTTCTGTTTCTCTTGGCGGCCTTGGCGTTCTTGGCGGTTCAGGGTTTCCGCAGCAAAAGCGCTACTGAAACCGCATCGAGAAGTCCACCGCATGCACATCCTTGGTGAGGCTGCCGATCGAGATGCGGTCCACGCCCGTTTCGGCCACGGCGCGCACCGTGTCGAGGGTGATGCCGCCCGAGGCCTCGAGTTGTGCGCGCCCGGCGGTGATTCGCACCGCCTCGCGCATCATCGCTTCATCCATGTTATCCAGCAGAATCATCTTCGCGCCCCCATCGAGCGCTTCGCGCAGCTGGTCCAGCGTTTCCACCTCGACCTGCGTCCAAACGCCCTTTGGCGCCACGCGTCGCGCGGCTTCCAGCGCCGCGCGTACGCCGCCGATTGCCGCGACGTGATTCTCCTTGATCAGCACCGCGTCGTAGAGGCCAAGACGATGATTGACGCCGCCGCCGGTCCTCACGGCGTATTTTTGCGCGAGGCGCAAGCCGGGCAGCGTCTTGCGGGTGTCGACGATTGCGGCGCGGGTGCCGGCAACGGCCTCGACGTAGCGGCGCGTCGTGGTGGCGACTGCCGAGAGCGTCTGCAGGAAATTGAGCGCCGTGCGCTCGCCGGTGAGCAGCGCGCGCGCCGGGCCGGAGAGCGAGCAGACTGCCGTGCCCGCGGCAATGCTCGCACCTTCCTCGGCATGCCAGCTGAACGAAACGTCCGGATCGAGACGCTGGAAGCAGGCCTCGAACCACGGGCGGCCGCACAATACCGCATCGACCCGCGATACCACGCACGCGGCCGCATGCTGGTCGGCGGGCGTGAGCAGGGCGGTGACGTCGCCGCCGCCGACGTCCTCGGCCAGCGCTGCGCTCACGTTGGCTTCGACCGCAGATGTCAATTCCATCTGATTCCTCTATAGTAACCGCGACAATTCTATAGTAACCGCAACGGGGGCATGATGGACGCCATGCTGGGGGTATTGTCGTACGGCATCGGAACCCTGATCGGCTTCGTGGTGATCGGCGCCGTCGTCTTTCTGATCATCCACGACATCACCCAGAAGAAGCATACGGTGCTGCGGAACTTTCCCGTCGTCGGCAGGCTGCGCTTTTTCTTCGAGGATCTGGGTGAGTACTTCCGCCAGTATTTCTTCGCCGGCGACCGCGACGAGATGCCGTTCAACCGCGCCACCCGCGGCTGGGTCTATCAGGTGGCGAAGAACCAGGGCGGAATCGTCGGCTTCGGCTCGACCAACGACTTGCGCGAGGCGGGCTCGATCATCTTCGTGAACCACCCGTATCCGGTGCTCGAGGAGGACCGGCTGCCCACGCCCGCGCTGGTGATCGGCGAGGGCTACTGCACCCGGCCGTTCCAGGCGCGGTCGATCGTCAACGTGAGCGGCATGAGCTTCGGCGCGATCTCGGCGCCGGCGGTGCGCGCGCTTTCGCGTGGCGCGGCCGAGGCCGGCTGCTGGCTCGACACCGGCGAAGGCGGACTTGCCCCGTACCACCTCGAGGGCGGCTGCGACATCATCATGCAGATCGGCACCGCGAAGTACGGCATCCGCACGCTTGACGGCGAGTTCGCTTCCGGAAAGGCGAAGGAGCTCGCGAATGCAGTGAAGGCGTTCGAGATCAAGCTCTCGCAGGGCGCGAAGCCGGGCAAGGGTGGCGTGCTGCCGGGCGGGAAGGTGACCTCGGAGATCGCGCGCATCCGCGGTATCCCGGAGGGCCAGGACTCCATCAGCCCCAACCGGCACTGTGACATCGCGAACGTCGAGCAGCTGCTCGACCGGATCGCCTACATCCGCGAGCTCACGGGGCGGCCGGTGGGGGTCAAGACGGCGATCGGGGGCTGGGAGTTCATCAACGAGCTGTGCGACGCGGTGCTCCGCCGCGGAAAAGAATACGCGCCGGACTTTCTGGCAATCGATGGCGCCGAGGGCGGGAGCGGCGCCGCGCCCCAGACGCTGATGGACCATATGGCGCTGCCGATCGCCGAGGCGCTGCCGCGGGTGGTCGATTCCCTGCTGCAGTCCGACTTGAAATCCCGGATCCGCGTGATCGCCGCCGGCAAGCTGGTGACCTCGGCCCGGGCGGCATGGGCGTTGTGCGTGGGCGCGGATTTCGTCAACACCGCGCGCGGCTTCATGTTCGCGCTGGGCTGCATCCAGGCGATGCGGTGTCACACGAACACCTGCCCGACGGGCGTGACGACGCACAACAAGCGGCTGCAGCGCGGCCTGGTGGTGGAGGAGAAATACCTGCGGGTGGCGAACTACTGCCGCAACATGAACAAGGAAATCGACATGATCGCGCATTCCTGCGGCTGCCGGCACGCGCGGGAGCTCAAGCGCGAGCACGTGCGTATCGTGCAGACCGCGAACCAGAGCACTGCGCTCAACATGCTCTACCCGTATCCTGCCGTCGGATCACGCGGGCCGGCAGCCACAGGCAAGGTTGGCCGGGCAGCCTAGACGCTTCGACGGCGCTAGCGATACTCGATCCAGTAAATCGCAAAGCCCAGCGCGATCAGCGCCACTTCGAACACGGTCAGCACCCACAGAATGTATACGATCCGCCGGCCGGACGGCTTCATCGGCACCCACACGCGGCGCATGTACCAGCGCCACCAGCCGTAACGCCCCCAGCGCGCGTGGCGCCGCAGGTATTCTTGCAGCGCCACGCCCCAGGCATGCAGGCTCTTGTCGACATCGGCGAGATCGACGTCGGCC
>JBFKNN010000048.1:0-17328 GCA_041629335.1 Burkholderiales bacterium
CGAGCGGCCGCGCGACGAGCTGGGCGAGGTGTTCCAGACGCACAACGAGATGCTCGCGCGGGTCGCGGAAAGCAAGCGCGCCGACCGGCTGCGCGCGGAGGAGCAGGCGAGATTCCTGGGCCGTCACGATACGCTCACCGGGCTGCCCAATCGCGCGTTCTTCCTCGAGCACCTGCGGCAGGCCTTGCCAGCCGCGCGCGGCGCCGGAGACAGCGTCGTCGTGCTGGTCCTCAATCTGGCGGGCTTTCGCAACGTGAACGACGGTTTTGGGCAGCAGGCCGGTGACCGGGTGTTGCTGCAGGTCGCGCGCCGCTTGAGCCAGGACGTTTCGACCGGCGATTTCGTCGCCCGCATCGGCGGCGACGAGTTCGGCATCGCGCGCATCGGCGAAATCAGCCCGGACCAGGCCGCGGAGCACGCGGAGCAGATCCTTGCGCGCATCTCCCGCCCGTTCGCGAGCGACAGTGCGGAAATCCGCCTGCGGGGCCGGATCGGCATCGCCTATTCCGCAGCGGAGCACGGCCCGGAAACGGTGCTGCGCGATGCGGAACTCGCGCTGTCCCGCATCCGGCGGGATCCCGCCGCGCACTACCAGTTCTTCTCACCGCAGATGGCAGAGGCGGCTCGGCGCCGTCAGGAGATCGAGCGCGAATTGCGGCACGCCATGGAGCAGCGCGTCTTCCGGCTTTTCTACCAGCCGAAGATTTCGCTCCTGGGTGACGATGGCGGCTCCGAAGTCACGGCATGCGAGGCGCTGCTGCGCTGGCAGCATGCGGCATGGGGCTGGGTGCCACCGCTCGAGTTCATTCCGGTCGCGGAGGCCACCGGCTTGATCGGCCCGATCGGCGCTTGGGCAATCGAGGAAGCATGCCGTCAGGTCCGGCGCTGGATGGACGCCGGGCTCGTCGCCCCGCGCGTGGCCGTCAATCTGTCGGCGCACCAGTTTCACGATCCGGATCTGCCGAATACGGTCAGTGCGGCGCTCGCCGCAAGCCGCGTGGACCCCGCGCTGCTCGAGCTCGAGATAACCGAAACCGTGGCGATGGGCGATGTCGACAAAACCGCCGGGGCATTATCAACGCTGCGGCAGCTCGGCGTGCAGCTTTCGATCGATGATTTCGGCACGGGCTACTCGTCGCTGAGTTACCTGCGCAAGTTCGAGATCGACTCGATCAAGATCGACAAATCCTTCGTCGACGACATCGGCCGCAGCTCCAACGCGGACGCGATTTGCGACGCCATCATCCGGCTCGGTCACAGCCTGGGCAAGCGTGTGGTTGCCGAAGGCGTGGAGACGGAAGCGCAGAGCGAGTTCCTGCGCAGGAGACGGTGCGAGGAAGCTCAGGGGTATCTCTTTGGGCGGCCGGCGCCGGCGGCCGAGCTTGCGTCCCGCCTCGCGCCGCGGCGACCCGGTTGAGACGAGGAGCGGGCCAGGGGGAAAATGCAGGAACCCAAGAAGAGGAGACCATCCATGCGCCATGCACTGTTCGCCGTATTGCTCATTCTTGTTGCCGCCGCTGCCACCGCGCGCGCCGCCGACGGCCTCCTCGCGATCAGGAGCGCGCACAACGCAAAGGAGACCATTGACCGCCTGGAGCAGGCGGTGAAGGCGAAGGGATTGAACGTGTTCCTGCGCCTCGATCATTCCGCCGGCGCGCGGAAGATCGGCAAGAAACTGCGCGCGACCGAGCTGCTCGTGTTCGGCAACCCGCAGGGCGGCACGCCGCTCATGGAATGCGCCCAGTCCATCGGCATCGACCTGCCGCTCAAGGCGCTGGCGTGGGAAGACGCATCAGGGCAAACATGGCTCGTCTGGAACGACCCGAAATTCCTCGTCGCGCGGCACGGTGCGCGCGAGTGCGAACCGGTCGCGGACAAGCTGCGCAAGGCGCTGGACGGGCTGGCCGGGGGCGCCGCGGCCCGGTAGCTGCCCCGCGCGGCTGGCCCGGCGGGGAGTCACCTGCCGCCGGGCTTTGGGGCAAGACGCCGCGGGCGATCCGCCCGGCGCCGCGACCAGCCCGCAAGCACAAAGAACGACACCTGACATATACCCGGGCCGTGTCATCCGGGACTCGCCGGAATCAGCCCGGCGGCCAGCGCATTGGCCGCCCGGCGAGGAGGTGCAGGTGCAGGTGAAATACGCTTTGCCCGGCGCGCGCCCCGTTGTTCACCACGAGCCTGAACGCGTCGTCGACTCCGAGCTGGCGGGCGACCTCGTTGGCCGCGAGCATCAGGTGGCCCAGCAGCGACTGGTGTTCCGCCGTGGCGTCAGCGAGCCGCGCAATCTCCCGCTTCGGAATCAACAACACGTGCACCGGCGCCTGGGGATTGATGTCGCGGAAGGCCAGGCAGTGCTCGTCCTCGTAGACGATATCTGCGGGCAACTGCCGCGCGATGATCTTGCTGAAGATAGTGCTCACTCACCCTCCTGCTCAGGCTCCTGGTTGCTGGCGACGGCCAGCCCTGGCCGGCTAACACACCGCAAGCCAAGGGCATCCCATTAATTTAACGACTCTATTTTGCCAGTCTCCCTGCGTGATTGCCGCCCGATCATCCGTGCGGGACCTCTTTACCGCATTGCGATATGGGGGCCTGCACAAAATTACTTGACATGATGATTTTCAGGCATATAATGTGTCTTGTGCACTGCAACATAAGCACCCCGATTACCCGCACCACTGCATTCTAACTTATGGTTTTTTAAAGGAGTTTTTTATGTATCAAGCACCCGAGCAACTTATTGCACTGAACAAAGCCAACCTCGAGATCGCCAGCCGGTTCGCCGGCGTCGCGCTGGAAGGCGCCGAGCGTATCCTCGATCTGCAACTGAAGGCGGCGAAAACCGCATTCGCGGATACGGTCGAGAGCGCCAAGGCGCTGGCCGAAGTGAAGGATCTGCAGCAGTTCGCCGCGCTCAAGGACAACCTGGCGCAGCCGTCGATGGAAAAAGCGGCAGCCTACGCCAAGAGCGTGTACGACGTCACCGCTGCGACGCAAGCCGAGATCGGCAAGCTCGTCGAAGAGCAGGTTTCCGAGTTCAACAAGCAGGTCGTCGAAGCCCTCGACAAGATGGTGAAGAACGCGCCGGCCGGCTCTGAAATCGGTATCGCGGCGTTCAAGTCGGGCATCGCCGCCGTCAATGCGTCATACGACAACCTGTCGAAAGTCGCCAAGCAGCTTGCCGAAACGACCCAGTCGAACCTGGAAACCGTCGCGGACCAAGCGATTCACGGCGCGAAGAAAGCCAAGAAGGCCGCCTGAGCGAACGCAGCAGCACGATCAATAGAGCCCCCGGACCCCGGGGGCTTTTTTTGTTCTAGGCCGGCGCCTTGTGCTCGCTCCACGAGAAACCGAGCGCCGTCACCCCGCTTTTCAGCACCGCGATAGCCGCCATCACCTCGCCCGGCTCGCCGCGCACCCCGAGCTCGATGTGCCGGTCGCCCGGGTCCATGCGCGGCAGGCTGAACACCTTCACGCGGCGGTGGGCAACGAGGCACTCGTTCATCAGCACGATCAGCTGGCTTTCGCCCGCGCCACGCACGATGATCGACGACTCCACCACCCGCCCCGGCGAGAAGCATTGCGTGTATTGGGTATCGAGCACCCACGCCAGCATCGGCCACGCCATCTCCGGAAATCCGGGCAGGAAATGATGCCGCCGGAAGCTGAAGCCGGGGATGCGGTTCACGGGGTTCGGGATGATTGCCGAGCCGGCCGGGAACTCGCCCATGGCGAGCCGTTGCGGCGTGACTGCCGCGGGATCGTTGCTGAAGCGCGCGCGGATTTCGGCCTCGGCATCGGGATGGAGCACGAGCTCAACGCCCGCGGCACGAGCAGCGCACTGGCGGGTGTGATCGTCGGGTGTCGCGCCGATGCCGCCGAAGCTGAAGACCACGTCCTCGCCCGCGAAGCTGCGCTGGAATGCCGCAGTGATCAGTTCCGGGTCATCGCCCAGATACTCGCACCACGCGAGCTCGAGGCCGCGCGCCTTGAGCGTCTCGATCGCCTTCGCCATGTGCCTGTCCTGGCGCTTGCCCGAAAGGATTTCGTCGCCGATGATGATCGCGCCGAAGCGATAGGCCGACACCGCTTGCGGCAAGGCGTCAGGCTGGCTCATGGATTGTCATGCGGAAGATCAGACTGCGTGAATGATGATTCGTACCCCCTCTAGGGGACATCGCAGGGAATGATCCGTCGGCGTCAATCGCCGTTCGAACCGTCGGCTCATTCGTCTTGATGCCCCCTTGAGGGATACGGCACACCCCCTGCTCTTGTCGGCACTTATCTGTGGATGTACGTCTCGAGCTGCTTGATGGTTTCTTCCTGGTCGGCGATCACTTCCTTCACCAGGTCGCCGATCGAGACCACGCCGGTCAAGCGCTCGCCTTCCATCACCGGCAGGTGACGCACCCGCTTGCTGGTCATCAGCGCCATGCACTCCTCCACCGTCTGGCTCGGTTTGACGGTCAGCACTTTCGCCGTCATGATCTCGCGCACCGGAATATCGTGCGAGGATTTTCCGAGCAGGATCACCTTGCGGGCGTAATCGCGCTCCGAAATGATGCCGGCAAGCTTGCCGCCGTCGACCACCACCAGCGCACCGATCTCCTTTTCTGCCATCAACTTGAGTGCGTCGAATACGCGGGCGTCCGGCCCGATCGAAACAATCTTGTTTTCTTTCGCCTCCAGCAACTGACCGACCGTTTTCATGATGCCTCCTCTTCTCGCGCGCATGTCCGGACCATGGCGTCATCCGACACGATCAAGCACGCATATCTTATTGCCTGGGGAGATCCCTCGGGCTCCATACCCAGTTTAACGAATTCGGACCCGGCGATAAAGCTGCTGCGCCCGCCCGGCGTGCCGCGGATCAGGAAGAATAGAATTCGAACCGGTTCTTGCCCAGCTCTTTGGCGCGGTACATCGCGCTGTCGGCGTTCTTCAGCAGGGTTTGCGAATCGCGGCCATCGCCCGGGTAGGTGCTGATGCCGACGCTGGCGGTCACGTGGCACTCCTGGCCGCGCAGCTGGATGGGATGCGCGATCGCGTCGATGATCTTGCGCGCAATCCCGATGACCTGTGCCGGGTCTCCGAACTCCTCGACCAGCACCACGAATTCATCGCCGCCGATCCGCCCGATGATGTCGCCCTCGCGCAACCCCTCGCGCAGCCGCGTCGCCACCTGGCGCAGGAATAGGTCGCCCGCTTCATGGCCGAGCGTATCGTTGATTACCTTGAACCCGTCCAGATCGACGAACAGCACCGCCAGGCGGCGATGGTAGCGTTGTGCCTGCGCGAGCGCGTGGCTCAGGCGATCGGCGAAGAGCCGCCGGTTGGACAGCCCCGTCAGCGGGTCGTGCGTGGCGACGAACTGCAGGTCCTGCTCGGCGGCTTTGCGCGCCAGGAACTGCCCGATCTGGCTGCCGGTCGTGTGCACGATCTCCATCAGGTCAGGATCGGGCTCGCGTACCGTGTACCCGAAAAATTCCATGACGCCGTAGAATTCATTCCCGATACGGATCGGGAACGCAAATGCCGAATGCAGGCCCGCTTCGACCGCGGCCGCGGCGCGGCGCATGCCTTCTTCCTGCGCAAGATCCTCGATCCACTCGGGCGAATTGCTCTCCCACACGCGGTGAATCAGGCCGGTGGTGCGGTCGAGCCTCTGGACGCGCTGGCGGTTCAACTCGACGAATTCCGCGAGCTTCGGCGCCGCCTCGCACCAGGTCTCGGCGCAGCGCAGCTCGCCCGCGGCGGGGTCGAGATCCCAGCGCGCACCATAGGCCCAGCCGCTCGACGTCGCGATCGTGCGCAGCACGGCGGGCACCGCTTCGTCGATCGAGTTCGCCTCGGCCAGTACGCGCGTGATGTCGTGCTCCATCTGCAGCCGGCGCTCCACGCGCTTGCGCGCGGTAATGTCGGCGGCGATGACCAGCACCCCGATGGCGGCTCCGGCCCGGCTGTAGAGCGGCGCGCCCGACAGGCTGATCGTGACGAGCGTGCCGTCCTTGCGCAAGCGGACGGCCTCGACGTTGGAGAACGCCTCCCCGCGCAGGATCCGGGAACGGTAACGGTGGCCCTCGTCCTCGAGGCCCGGTGGATACCACGGCACGATCTTGCCCAGCAGCTCGAGCTCGCTCCAGCCGAATATGCGTTCAGCCGCCGGATTCCACTTCTCGATGCGGCCCTGCGAATCGCGGATGATGATGGCGAGCGGGGAGGCGTCGATGAGCGCGTCGAATTTCTGCGAGGTCTCCCGCAGCGCTTCCTCGTTGCGCAAATCGGCCGCGACGCGTTCGGTGAGCCGCTCGTTCGCGGAGCTCAGTTGATGATTGCTGGCGGCCAGGCGGTCGATGAGATCCGCGTTTTCGAACTTCACCTGCAGCGACTCGCGGATCATGTCCGTAATGAGCGGCGAGAGCCCCGCCATCAGGCCGCAGAAGGCGAGCATCATGAGCCCCATGAAGACATGGACCGTCTCGCCCATGAGGAACATGCTCGCCACGACCGGAAGGTTCGCCGGCAGCATGAAGAACAGGAAGGCGCGCGGCAACGGCGCGAGCACCACGGCCCCGACGATGGTGACGCCGCCGATCGCGAATACCACCAGGAGCTGGTACGCCAGCAGCTCCGCGGGATAAAGGACCGATCCCAGGACGCCCCACAGCGCGCCCATACCGGCGGCACCGGCCACGAACCGCCGTGCCCAGCTTCGCGGGTCCCGCACAGGAATTGCCGCGGTGTACGCTTGGTACAACGCATAGCGCACCGCGGTCACCGCCATAACTGCAGCGAGCCAGGCGAGCAATGCGCCCGTCTCGACCACGCCCCACATCGCGACGGTGATGATCAGCGCGACGATTGCAGTGGCGGCGTAGCCCGGCCGCGATACGCGGTACAGCTGCTCTACCTGCTCAGCGTACAGGCGGGTTCCCTGGGCTTGGGGGGATGCCCTCGATCCGAGGGCAACGACGGTGGACATGGGCTAGCGCGCGTCCAAAATCAGACGAAAGATTGGCATTTTGACATGGCGCCGCGGGTGCCGGATAGCCCGCAACCGGCGGGGCGCGGGCTAGCGCCGGCTGGCGGCGACCGCGTCGGCTTTTTGCAGCAGATTCTGTGCCATCCTAATACTGGCAATATCGATGAGGCGCCCGTCGAGCTGAACCGCGCCGCGGCCGTCTCTTGCCGCCTGCGCCATTGCGTCGACAATGCGGCGCGCCTTGTCCACTTCCTCCGGGGCGGGGCTGAATACGCGGTTCGCGGGATCGATCTGCGACGGGTGGATCGCCCACTTGCCCTCGAAGCCGAGCACCGCGGCGCGGCGCGCCGCCGCAAGAAAGCCGTCAGTATCCTTGAAATCGCCGTAAGGTCCGTCTATCGGGCGCAGGCCCCGCGCGCGGCATGCCGCGACGATCCGCACCTGTGCCGCGTGCCAGGGGTCGCCCTGCAGGAAGGGCCGCTTGCCCGCCGCATCCGGGTCCGCGAGCACCCCGTAGTCGGGGTTGAGGCCCCCGATCACGGTGGTGCGCATGCGCATCGACGCGGCGAAATCGCCCGCGCCGAAGGTGAGCGCCTCGACGCGCCGGCTCGACTGCGCAATCGCCTCCACGTTCGTGAGCCCAAGCGCGGTCTCGATCAGCAGTTCGAACCCCACCCGCTTCTCGCGCCGCTTTGCCTGCTCGATCTGGGTCGCCAGCACGTCGAGCGCGTAGACGTCCGCGGGCACGCCGACCTTGGGGATCACCAGCATGTCGATCCGCGGGCAGATCTCGAGCACGTCGACGACATCGCGGTACATGTAGTGCGTGTCGAGCCCGTTGATGCGCACCGACATCGTCTTCGCGCCCCAGTCAATGTCGTTCAGCGCGGCAATCACGTTGCGCCGCGCCTGCTCCTTGTCGTCCGGCGCCACCGCGTCTTCGAGATCGAGAAACACCACGTCCACTGCCGATGCCGCCGCTTTCTCGAACAGCGCCGTCATCGAGCCCGGCACGGCGAGCTCGGAGCGGTGCAGGCGGGGCGTTGCTTGCTCTATTGTCGTGAAACTCATGCTTGCTCCTTGTGAAATCGTGACGAGTGACGAGTGACGAGTGACGAGTGACGAGAATTGGACTGGCACTCTGCCCGTAGTTCCCTCTCGCGCGCGGGCAAGAGCGCTAGCGTGAGGAGGAGCTACCGGTCACCAGTCACCGGTCACGGGTCACGCCTTGCCAATACTCTCCACCACCTTGATCAACGCCGACAGGTCGGCTCCCGCCTCCCCCCGCCCGATGAGCCCGTTGATGTTTTGCATGGTGACCGCGGCGGCGGGCGCGGCGTGCCCGTGCTCGTGCGCAAGCCCGAGCGCGATCGCGAGGTCCTTGTGATAGAGGCGGGCCTCGATGCCCGCGGCGAAGTCGCGCTCGACCATCCGTTTGCCGAAGACCTCGAGCACGCGGCTCGCGGCAATGCCGTTCATCAGCACCTCGCGCACCTTTACGGGGTCCAGGCCGCTGCGCGCCGCGAGCGCGAGCGCCTCGGCTGCCCCCTCGGCCGTCACCAGCAGCAGCAGCTGGTTGCACGCCTTGGTCACCTGGCCGGCGCCGTGGTCGCCCATGTGAATGATCGTCTTGCCGAGGCACTCGAACAGCGGCTTCGCCCGCTCGAACACCTCGGGCCGCCCGCCCACCATGATGGACAGCGACGCGCCCTCGGCGCCCATCGGTCCGCCCGAGACCGGCGCATCGAGCATGTCGATGCCTTTCGCGGCAAGCGTTTGCGCGACCCCGCGCGCCACCGCGGGCGCGATGGTTTCCATGTCGATCACCAGCGAGCCGCGCTTTGCGCCGTGGATGACCCCGCCCTCGCCCAGCACCACCTGCTCGACGTCGTGCGAGCTGGTGACCATCGTGAACACCACGTCGCTCGCCGCCGCGAGCGCGGCCGGGGTCTCGTGCAGCCTGGCGCCGGCGTCGGTCAGCGGCTTCGCCGACGCCGCCCGGCGCGCGTAGACGCCCATCTCGTGCCCGCCCTTCATGAGGTTCAGCGCCATCGGGCGCCCCATCACGCCCAGTCCTATGAATCCCAGTTTCATCGAATTTCCTCAAAAGCGTGACCCGTGACCGGTGACTCATCACTCATCACTCATCACTCATCACTCGTCACTCGTCACTCGTCACCGTATCATCCCCAGCGCCATCACCAGCGGCAGCGTCACCCAGAATAATATCGTGGTCCAGCCGATCAGGAGCGCCGCGGCGCCGGCATCGAGGCGGAAGCGGTCCGCGAGCAGCAGCGCCGTCACCATTCCCGGGGAAGCCGCCTGGGCGACCGCGGCGTATTGCGCTTCCGCCATCGGCGGATACAGCAGCTGTGCCGCGCACCAGACGAGGACCGGCATCAGCAGCAGCTTCACCGCGGCCGCGGACAGGACCTCGCGGCGCGGCGTGAGGTCGCGCCATGGGATCGTCATGCCGAGCACGAGCAACGCCACGGGGATCGTGGCCTGGCCGATGAACCAGGTCGCCGCCGTAAGCGGCGGAAACACGAGATCGAGCTGCTGCGACGCTGTGCCGAGAACGAACGCCCAGATCGGCGGCATCGACAGCATGATCCGCCACACCGCGGGCCGGCCCTCGTCGCTGTGCGCGCCGAGCCGGGTGCAGATCCACACCCCGATGCTCCACACCAGCGGCATCGTCATCAGCATGTCGTTGAACACCGCGTAGCGCGTCGCGTCCCGCCCGAAGAAGAACACGAGCACCGGCACGCCGACATTGAAGGTGTTGCCGAACATCCCGCCCACCACCACGATCGCCCGCGTGCGGTCCGCGAGCCCGCGCCCAAGCGGCGAGCGGTAGAGCAGCAGGTAGAGGATCCCGCCCGAGGCGAGCGAGCCGATTCCGACCAGCAACGGCACCGACAGCACCTCGCCCGAGATCGGCGTGGTCGAGGCGACCGAGAACATGATGCACGGCAGGAACAGGTACATCACCAGGCGGTTCAGCAGCGTGCGCGCGCCCTCGACCGGCGTGTCGGGAAAGAAGCGCGGCCAGAGCCCCCCCACCGCCACGAGCAGCGTGAGCGGGAGCATCACCTCGATCATGAGGTTGAAGAGTTGGGTGAAGTAATTCATGCCGTGCGCGTTACCTGAAAATCTTATTGAACCGCCAAGGCCGCCAAGACCGCCAAGAGATCAATAACGAGAACCCATTCGGCGGGGATTTGAGCGCAGCGCAAGAAGTAACCGGATGGCCAAGGGCGGGCTGGTCTCAACCGACGAGACGCCAACGACCCGGAAAATCGGAAAGGCGTTGGAGTCAAAATAAGCCGTTGAATCTTGTGCGGTTGTGGTCAGCGCGCAACCGCTTGGATCGGTTGAAAAGTTATCCAGTGATCTTCTTGGCGGTCTTGGCGGTTCAATAGAGGTTACTTCTTTACGTCGGGGTTGAGCAGATTGGGTGGCGTCGCACCGGTCAAGGCCGCGACCAGGTTCTTCGCCGCGGTCATCGCCATCGCGCGCCGTGTCGCCTCTGTCGAGCTGCCGATGTGCGGCGCGAGCACCACGTTTCGCAGCTCGAGGAAGCCGGGATCCAGCTTCGGCTCGTTCTCGAAAACGTCGAGCCCCGCGCCGCGGATGGTGCCGTCCTTCAGCGCGGTGATGAGCGCCGCGTCGTCGACCACACCGCCGCGCGTGGAGTTGATGAGGATCGCGGAAGGCTTCATCAGCTTGAGCTCGCGAGCACCGATCAGGTGATGGGTATCGGGCGAATACGGCACCTGGAGGATGACGAAGTCGGACCGCTTGAGCAGGTCTTCCCGCGTGGCGTAGGTCGCGCCCAGCCGCTGCTCGATCTCCTTCGCCACGGGCCTGCGGTTCGCATAGAGCACCTTCATTTCGAAGCCGCGCGCGCGCGTTGCGATCACCTGCCCGATGCGCCCCATGCCGATGATGCCGAGCGTGGCGTGGTGCACGTCCACGCCCAGCCACTGCTTGAGTCGCCAGCCCGTCCATGCGCCCTCGCGGATATAGCGCTCGACCTCGGTCAGCCGCCGTGCCGCCGCAAGCATCAGCGCGAATGCGAGATCCGCGGTCGAGTCGTCCAGAACGCCCGGGGTGTTGGTCGCCATGATGCCGCGCGCGGTGCACGCCGGGACATCGATGTTGTTGTAGCCGACCGCGATGTTGGCGACGACTTTGAGCGCGCGCGCCCGGCCGAGCAGTTTCTCGTCGACGCGGTCGGTCAGCGCGCACATCACGCCGGCCTTGTCAGCAAGCCGGCCGGCGAGCGCGTCCGGGTCGAAGGGCTTGTCCTCCTGGTTCGCCTCGACTTCGCAGTGCTGCGCGAGAAAGTCGAGCGTTTCGTCAAAGACTTCGCGGGTGACGAGTATCTTTGGCTTCATCTTGTTGCACCTTTCGATTCATGCCAGATATTACGGCAGTACGTCTCGCGGATAAACAGCGCGCCGCCGAGCCCGATCAGCGCGAATGTCATGAGCACCATCAGCGCGTAGCGAAAGTCACCCGCTTCGTACGCACGCACCCCGCCACCGGCGGCGAGATCGAGCACCCACCCCACGAGCGGCTGCAGGATGCCGGCCGCGAGGAATCCGCCGGTGTTGGCCACGCTCGTCGCCATGCCGGCGTAGCGCGGGCGGTTTGCCTCCTTGGCGCAGGCCCACGACAGCGTGAATCCGGGCGTGACGAGACCCATCAACGCGCACATCGCATAGGTCCAGTCCGCGGGCACCGCGCCGGAGAGCCACACGCCCCACGAGGCGACATACAGCAGCGCCGAGCCAATGATGACCGGACGGCGGCGCCCGATGCGGTCGGAGATGGACGCCACCATCACGACCGAGACCGCAAACACCACCAGCAGCACGCTCGTGTGCTGGCTCGCCGCGACCGGCGACATGCCATAGGCGTGCGTGAAGTACGGCACCATCCACAAGCCGATGAAGCTCATGTAGCTGCCCGACATGCCGAAATTGACCCAGAACCCGGACCAGGTGGCGCGATTGCGCATCACTTCGGCCAGGCCGTGATACCAGCGCTCGCCGCTCGCCGCGATATCCGCGGCAGCCGGCTCGGCAGCGGCTGGCTGATCGCGCACCACCTTCCAGGTAACGGCCGCGAGCGCAGCCGACAGGATTCCGATGAATACGAACACGCTGCGCCACGACACCAGCGTGATGAGCCACGCCAGTGGCGCGGTAGCTGCGAGCGCTCCGCAGATCCCGACCACATTTCCCAGCCCGGCCGCTGTGGCGAAGCGGCGCTCCTCGAACCAGTTCGCGCTGAGCTTGAGCAGGCAGACGAAGGCGACCGAGACGCCAAGCCCGACCAGCGCGCGGCCGGCCGCCGCCACCGGCCATGTCGGCGCCAGGCCGAACAGCACTGAGCCGACGCCCGCGATCAGCGCGCCTGCGGTCAGCACCCGCCGCGGCCCGAGGGTGTCGGCGAGCACGCCGGTAGGCAGCTGCATCACCGCGTAGATGTAGAAGTACATCGCCGCGAGCGTGCCGAGGGCCGCGCCGGAAAGCTCGAAGATGTGCGCGAGTTCGTCCGCCATCGCGGCCGGCGCCACGCGGTGAAAGAAGGACAGGAAGAACGCCGCGGCGGCGAGCGCGAATACCGTCCAGCGCGCGGCGGCAGCCGCGGGTGCGTGAGAAGTCATGTAATTCGAAACGAACGGTACGTCGCAGCGGGCGGGGGCCGCTGCAAGCAGGTCAGGAAAACCGGGGACAGACCACGTTTTTCCCTCGAGAAATCGTGCCCTGTCCCCGGTCTCCTACTCCTCTTCCTTCTCGCTTACCTGCTCGTAGAACTCGTAGCCCATCATCGCGATGCCGATGATGATCACGACGATCAGCGCGATTTCCTTCAGCTTCCACGCCGGGATCACGAGGAATCCGATCACCAGGACGAGTCCGGTCAAGCCGGCAATTGCCTTGAGCCACATGGCTAGCGGTCTCCAGTATGGGGGTTCGGGTTCATTGTGCGGGCGAATCCTGCAGGGATTGGTCCACGTGACTGACGAGCCAGCGCGCCGTGCGCAGGAGGCGCGCGTCCTCGCCCCGACGGCCGACGAGCTGGACGCCGAGCGGCAGCCCGTTCTCGCCGCGCATCAGCGGCAGCGTCACCGCCGGCATGCCCGCGAACGTCCACAAGGTGCAGAACACCGGGTCTCCGGTCGAGGCAAGCCCGTGCGGGGCGGTGCCGGTCGTGGCGGGCGTCAGGATCGCGTCGTAGCGGTTGTCGAAGAGCTCATCGAGCGCGCGATTGACCGCCGGGATCTTTTCGAGCGCGTTGTTGTAGTCGACCGCGGTGACGCGGCGCCCGCGCTCGATCTGGCCGCGCAGCGACTCGGAGAGCCGGTCGGCGGCCTTGTCATACTCGGCCGCGTAATTGCGCGCGAGATCCGCCTCCATGACCGCGCGGTGCCATTCCCATGCATCCTTGAACTGCGGCGGAAGATTGAACTCCTCGACCTGGCTGCCGATCGCGTCGACGAGCTCGGCAAACGCCTCCTGCGTCGCGGATTCCGCCTTGTCCCACATCGGCGTCTTGATGAACGCGAGCCAAGGACGGAACGGCGGCTCCTCGCGCGCGACCTCGAGCAGCCTGGGGCGCGCGAGCGGACGCGTGGCGGGGTCGTTCTCGTCGAACCCGATCATCGCCTCGGCGATCAGCGCGAGATCCTCGATCGAGCGCGCGAAGACCCCCAGCTGGTCGAGCGGCGGCGACTGCTTCAGCACGCCGTGCCTCGAGATCAGCCCGAAGCTGGGCTTGAAGCCGAACGCGCCGCAGTACGCCGCGGGCCGGATCACCGATCCGTTGGTCTGCGTGCCCACCGCGAGCGGCACCATGTTGGCTGCCACTGCCGCCGCGGAGCCGCTCGAGGATCCGCCGGGCGTATGTTCCGGATTGTGCGGGTTGCGCGTCTTGCCGGGGGAGTAAGTCGCAAGTTCGGTCGTCACGGTTTTGCCCATGATCACCGCCCCGGCCGCGCGCAGCCGCGCCACCCCGGTGGCGTCCGCCACCGGGGTGCGGCCCGCATGCAACACGGTGCCGTCCTCGGTCGGCATGTCGTCGGTATCGATGATGTCCTTGATGCCGACCGGCACGCCGTGCAGCGGCCCGGTAGACCGGCCTTCGCGCCGTCTCAGATCGGCCTCGCGGGCCTGCTTCAGCGCATGCTCGGGGTCGAGGTAGGCCCACGCCTGCACCTCGCCGTCGACCGCCTCGATATGGTCGAGGCATTGCTGCACCAGCTGCTCGGCGCTGAACAGGCCGTCGCGTATGCCGCGCGCGGCATCCACCGCGGCGAGCTGGTTGAGCGCGGCCGGCGCGACCGCGGCAAGGCGGCCGGCGGCTGTGCGGTCAGTTGCCATAGAACAGGTCCGGCAGGAAGGTGACGATGCGCGGGAATATGTAGACCAGCGCCATCGACAGGAACACCATCGACAGGAACGGCAGGCAGCCGCGGAAGATCGTCAGCAGCTGCACGTGTGGTGGAGCAATGCCCTTCAGGTAATACGCCGACATCGCCATCGGTGGCGTCAGGAACGACGTCTGCAGGTTCAGCGCCACGAGAATGCCGAAGAACAGCGGATCGATGTTGAAGTGCGGCAGCAGCGGCAGGAAGATCGGCACGAAAATGATGATGATCTCGCTCCACTCGAGCGGCCAGCCGAGCAGAAAGATGATGGCTTGCGCGACCAGCAGGAAGGTGAAGGGCGAGAGGTCCATGGACAGCACGAACTCCTTGATCAGCCCCTCGCCGCCGAGGTAGGAAAACACCGACGAGAAGGTCCAGGCGCCGACGAACAGCCAGCACACCATGGCCGTGGTGCGGGCCGTGAGGAACACCGCCTCCTTGATCCTGCCCCAGGTGAGCGCGCGGTAAATCGCCGACAACACCATTGCGCCGAAAGCGCCGACAGCGGCAGCCTCGTTCGGGGTGGCCAGCCCGAAGAGAATCGAGCCCAGCACCGACAGAATGAGAATCACCAGCGGAAAGAAGGACGTGAGCAGCATCTTCGTCAGCTCAAAAAACGTTACGATGGCCTCGTCCTTGGGCAGCTTCGGTGCGAGCTTGGGGTTGATGATCGCCCGCACGATGACGTAGATGACATAAAGGCTCGCGAGCATGAAGCCGGGGACCAGCGCGGCCGCGTAGAGCTTGACCACCGAAACCGCCGCGGTCGCGCCGTAGACGATCAGCATGATCGAGGGCGGGATGAGAATCCCGAGTGTGCCGCCGGCGCAGATCACGCCCGACGCGAGCCGCTGGTCGTAGCCGGCCTTCAGCATCGCCGGGAAGGCAAGCAGCCCCATCAGCGTCACCACTGCGCCGACGATGCCGGTCGCGGTGGCGAACAGCGCGCAGGTGATCAGCGCCGCCACCGCCATCGAGGCCGGGAGGTTCCGCGCCGCGACCTGCAGGGTGAAGAACAGCTTGTCGAGAATATTCGAGCGCTCGATCACGTAGCCCATGAACAGGAACAGCGGCACCGCGATCAGCACGTCGTTGTTCATCACGCTGAAGGTATTCTGCGTGAGAAGGTAGAACACCCGGTTGGCGAAGAAATCCTGATCCGGGATGTAATACGCGTAGAAGCCGAAGCCTACCGCCATCGCGATCAGGGTGAACGCGATGGGAAAGCCCAGCATGATGATGAAAATGAACG
Organism: Burkholderiales bacterium; assembly: GCA_041629335.1. Taxonomy (GTDB): domain Bacteria; phylum Pseudomonadota; class Gammaproteobacteria; order Burkholderiales; family SG8-41; genus JBFKNN01. The sequence goes on from JBFKNN010000048.1 coordinate 15,679, forward strand.
CGCCCAGCATCACCAGGGCGATTTCGGGATTACTCACAAAGCCTCTCCATGTGTTCTTGACCCGCCGGCCGCGCCGGCGCGCACGATCCGTTGCCGGTCATGCCCTGTCACTTTTCGCCCTTGCCAGCGTGCGCCTGCAGCACGGTTTCCAGTTCCTCCACATCGTGCAGCTGCTGCGGCCAGCGGCCCTCCTTGAGGCAGATCACGCAGCGGATGACCTGCGCCACACCCTGGACCCAGAGCAGCGCGCCGGCGATCGGGATCAGCGCCTTCAGCTGCCAGATCGGCACGCCGACCGGGCTGTTGACGCTCACCTCGCCCACGCGGATCGAGTCCGAGGCGTAATGGTAGCCGGCGATCATCAGCGCGGTCACGCCCGGGAAGAAGAAGATGAAATAGAGCACCAGCTCGACGCCGGCCTGCCAGCGCGTCGGCCACAGCCGGTAGAAGACGTCGCCGCGAACATGGGAATTGCGCGAGAGCGCGTAGGCGCCGGACATGATGAACAGACCCCCGTAAAGGATATAGCTCATGTCGAACGCCCAGCTCGTGGGGTTGTTCAGAACGTAGCGCACGAACACCTCGTACGAGGTGCCGAACGTCAGGATGATGATGCACCACGCGAAGGCGTGGCCCACCGACTTGCTGAACTGATCGATGCCAAGGAGGATCCGGTTGAGCATTGCCGTGGTCCGGTCAGATGAACGCGAAAAAACGGGAGCGGCGCGCCCGGCACCGCCCCCGTCGGGTTACAGAGGATTAAGCCTCGTCAGCCGTTAGAAGCCCAGCTTGCCGAAGATGTGCTCGTAGCCCTTCTTGTAGTCCGCTTCGTTGAAGAAGTGGTAGTAGGCGACGCGCTTGGCCCACACGCGCTGCGATTCGACCACCTTCTTGAACATCGGATCCTCGTCCGACAGCTTCTTGTTGATGGTATCCCAGGCCTTGATCTGGGCATCGAAGATCGCGGCCGGCGTGCGGAGCACGTTGACCTTGTGCCTGGTCTTCAGCTCCTGCAGGTCGCGCGAGTAGTTGTCCATCCCGGTCCACATGTTCGACGAGTTCGCGGCTTCCGCGGCGTAACGCAGGATCGCCTTGAGATCCGCCGGCAGCCCGTCGTACTTCTTCTTGTTGAAGATGATCTCGAAGAACTCCATCGCCTGATGGTAGCTGCCCATCATGTAGTTCTTCGCGACGTCCTGCGCGCCGAAGCGCATGTCGGAGGTCGGGTTGTTGAACTCGAACGCCTCGATCACGCCGCGCTCCATCGCCGGCACGATCTCGCCGCCGGGAAGCTGCGTCACCTTGACGCCCATTTCCTGCATCAGGTCGGCCGCGAGACCGACGGTGCGGTATTTCAGGCCCTTCAGCTGGCCCGCGTCCTTGATCGGCTTCTTGAACCAGCCGAGCGGCTGGGTCGGCATCGGCATCGCGAAGAAGCCGACGACGTCGAGTTGCAGCTTCTTCAGCAGTTCCGCGTAGAGCTCCAGGCCGCCGCCGCGGTAAATCCAGCCGAGCGTCTGGTCGGCGTTACAGCCATTGATCGGGCCCGAGCCGAAAAGCGATGCGACCTTGCTCTTGCCGTACCAGTACACCGGTACCGAGTGGCCGGCGTCGAGCACGCCCTTGTGCACGGCGTCCATCACCTCGAAC
>JBFKNN010000049.1:0-17099 GCA_041629335.1 Burkholderiales bacterium
GCGCACGCTGTAGCGCTTGGCGCAGCGACGGCATTTGCGACGGCCATCCGCCAGTTGGTAGCTCGCGCCATGATTGCATTCAGGACATCGTTTCATCGCCAGACCAGTGTAAATCTGGTCCGGTTTGGCTAGGAATTACCTAAATGAATGGGCGGTTGCCCGCGTCCGGCTGTAGACAGGACAACCCACAAGAAGACCCCCGCGAATCACTCGCGGGGATTTCGTATGAAGTGGCGCGCCCCGGCAGGATTTGAACCCACGACCCCCAGGTTCGTAGGCGTTCCGAAACATCTAGTCGCCTTTATCGATCAGATACTTGCAGCGCTTGCCGTCGTGATTCCCAGCCTGGCGCAGTCGCAGCCATGTCACACGCAGCCTTTGCCATGGCACACGCCGGGAAGTCTTAGTAGATTATGCACGCACTTGGTTTGGTGGCGGCTCTCGACGTTTCGCTGAGATACGCGTTTAGTCGAGCAATTTGCACATCCGCCTCATTCGGGCGTGATTCCCGCTACCCTGAGGATTTTCGCGACCTGCACAGCCTCCGTTCTCATGAGCTCAGCAACGCGTTCTGCCGTTGAATATGCGGTGACCATGCCCAGGCTCTTGTATTTCTCCTGCACGTCCGGCCGGTCGATGATCTGAGCGAGCGTGGCGCTGAGCCGGCCGATGACCGTAGCGGGTGTGCCCTTGGGAACAAGGATCGCCCACCAGCTGTCCGGAAACGACACCTTCATGCCAGCCTCGGCCATAGTGGGCACGCCCGGCAGCGTTAGCGAACGCTGCTCGCCCGTCACAGCAAGTGCGCGCAGCCGCCCGGATTTGACGTAAGGCACTGCAGGAAGCATGGGCGCGAACGACATGCCGATCTCCCCTCCGGCCAAAGCGTTCACGGCCTGGATACCGCCCTTATACGGCACGTGCACGATTTCGAGGTTCCCAGCTTTCTTGAAGATCTCACCTAGGACATGACTCGACGTGCCCACGCCGCCCGAGCCAAAGTGGAGCTCGCCGGGCTTCGCCTTGGCCAATGCAATCAGCTCGTTCACGCTGCGCGCCGGTAGCGACGGATGGACGATCAAAACCGTGGTAGAGGTGGCCACGAGCGAAACGGGCACAAAGTCATTTTGCGGATCGAAGCCAAGGCGCTTGTACACGAACTGGTTCGTCACCAGCGCCGACTTGGAGCTGAGGACCAGTGTGTATCCGTCCGGCGCAGCCTTGGCAGCAATTTCGTGCCCGATGTTACCACCTGCGCCGGGACGATTATCGACCACCACCCGCTGGCCCATGGCGTCATCGAGCCTTTCCGCGAGGAGTCGGCAGATCGTATCGGTTACGCCGCCCGCCGGAAACGGCGCGATCAGCCGGATCGGCTTGTTCGGATAGCCGCCCTGTGCCAGGGCGAGCGGCGCGCCGACTTGAAAACACAGCGCGGCAACTCCACAAACGACGACGCGGAACGTGTCAGCTACAAGCCGTTTGCACTCGGTTCCCACTCTCTGAACGGAAAACATACGATATCCTCCTCTGCCGTAGGGTGATGACGATCTCGATGCCACTCACGGTTTGCGGATCTCTGCCACGCTCTTCTCCCGTATACGCGCCGAGAGATATTGACACCCCGGCGCGGTTTCCGCAATTATCTGTCTTTCAGTTTCTGTTAACTTCTGGTTAACACCATGGAACTACGCGACATCGAATACTTCGCGGTCATTGCCGAGCACGGGAACGTGAGGCGCGCGTCGGAAGCCCTGGGATTGAGCCCGCCCGCCCTCAGCAAGAGTGTGCGCCGCCTCGAGAAGTCCCTGCAGGCAAAACTGATCGAGCGAACCACCAAAGGCGTCGTGCTGACTGCAGTGGGATCTGCATTGCTCTCACGAGCGCAGCGGATACGCGTGACGCTGGACGACGTCGCCCGCGAAGCGGCGGACCTGAGCAAGGGACTTGCGGGGCACCTGCGAATTGCCGTGGGCCCGAGTATGGTTGAAGAATTTCCGGCGGCTTACGCCGCTCTGGTGAAGGAGGCGCCCAAGCTGACCATGCAGATCACCGTGGCGGAGAACGACCTGACAGTACCGCTGCTGTGCAAGGGACAGCTGGACCTGATCTTCAACATGCTGTGGCAATCGCCTCACGAACAAACCACACAAGAGCGCCTGTTCGACAATGTGTCGGTTGCCTGCGCATCCGTTACTCACCCACTGGCCAAGAAGAGGCGCGTTACGCTGGAAGACCTCGTGCAGGAGCGCTGGGTGTTGTCGTCGCCTACGGTGCGCCAGGTGCAGTTGATATCGCGGGTGTTCAGCGATAGAGGATTACCGCCGCCGCGGGTCGCTGTCGAGACGCGGCCTTTACGCCTGCGGCTTCAGATCTGTGCCGCAACCAACCTGATCTCCTTCATGTCGCGACGCATGCTTCGGCAGGCGGCGCCAAGTTTTCACCTGAAAGAACTCCCCGTCAAGGAATTGATCTGGTCCCGTCCTATAGGAGTAATCTACAGAAAAGACTCCTACCTCTCCCCGGCAGCCCGCCAATTCATCAATGTCCTTAACGCGATGGTCAAAGGGGCCCGCCAAACTCCGGACGCGTAATGAGACCATTCATGAGTCTAGAACCTATTTCATAAATCCCCGCGTGTGCGACGGCGGCGATGTGGGATGCAGTTCTGGGAGGGCGACCGCCGCGATATTGGCTGCGCACCGCTCCTCGCATCCATCCCGTTTTGGCCGCAACGCATCACGTGGAGATTTATGTAATAGGTTCTAGAGACAGTCGCACCAAGGTCCGGCCTTCCAATAGTGGCGAGAAAACTGGATGGCCGCTCTTGACCGCTGGCGATCACCAAATAAAAAAGGCCTGCATCGCTGCAAGCCTTTGAAATTGGGTGGCGCGCCCGGCAGGATTTGAACCCACGACCCCCTGGTTCGTAGCCAGGTACTCTATCCAACTGAGCTACGGGCGCGTCGAGGTGCGGATTATAGCAGAGACGATCAAGCCCATGAAATAACGGGATGAAGGCGGCGCCACGCGCTGGACGAGCCAGCTCGCAGTCCCGGCGCTGGCTTACGGCTCGCGCTCGATCTCCTCTCCGGCCGCGGTCGCTGACAGATCGTTTCCGCAAGGCGAACCTGCACCGCTTCTACGCAAAGCGCAACGCCCGCGCGATCCGCAGAACGCTCTGCACGACCGATATGAGTTAAACTCGGCCTCTAGCGCCTTGCCCTAAACCATAACCCCCAAAGGGTTGCCCACAATGTACAAGAACATCCTGCTTCCGGTTGACGGCTCCGAGCTTTCGCTGAAAGCAGCGCGCGAAACCCTTAACTATGCAAAGTCCGTCGGCGCTCGCGTAACGGCGATCCACGTGGTGGCGCACGGTAGGCTCGTCATCGAAGAAGGACTTACCGGCGGGCTTGTCCAACAGCTCAAGAGAGAGTACGAAGAGACGGCCAGCAATGCCGCAAGAGAGATGCTGGCCAAGCTGGAAGAGCAGGCCCGCGCGGCCGGCGTGAAGCTCGACAGCATAGTAGTGGTCGGAGACCATCCGCACCAGGAAATCATCGATCATGCCGAGAAGAACGGAAATGACTTGATCATGATGGCCTCGCATGGACGCCGCGCCCTGCAAAGCCTTCTGCTCGGCAGCGAGACGATCAAGGTGCTGACGCACTGCAAGATACCCGTCTTGGTCGTGCGTTGAGGCTGAAGGGACAGCTCGCCGCCTTCGAAGCAAAGGCCCCGCAAGGGAACCAATATCGCTAGTCCGCGCCGCAGAGAGAGGGGGTGTGCGCGTCTCGCATTGCCTCTGCGATCAGCGCGTCCCTCGCCATACTCCGGCTCGGGACCGCCGCATCTTCAAACTATGCGGCGTCCAACGTGATGTCCACAGGACTTCGGGTTATCGAACCAGAGGTCACGAATGAGCCCTCCCATATCCGCCAAGACAAAAGGCCCCGCAAGGGGGCCTTTTGTCTTGGCGGAGAGAGAGGGATTCGAACCCTCGATAGGCCTTTTGAGCCTATACTCCCTTAGCAGGGGAGCGCCTTCGACCACTCGGCCATCTCTCCGTTAACCACAACCTCTCCCCAAACGTATCACTTCGTCGCTCGAAAGTCTCTCGAGTGGTCGAAGGCGCTCCGCGCATAATTGTACGACGGCTGCGCCGTGACCACTCGGCCATCTCTCCGTTAACCGCAACTTCTAGCCAAACGTATCATTTCGTCATTCGCTAATCTCTCGGGTGGTCGAAGGCGCTCCGCGCATAATTGTACGACGGCTACGCCGTGACCACTCGGCCATCTCTCCTTGATCCGAGGGGCTAGGATATCACAGGGTTCCGGTCACTTCGCGGGCTGGTCGAGCCCGAAAACCTTGTGCAGCACCCGCACCGCCAGCTCCATGTACTTCTCGTCGATTACCACCGAGATCTTGATTTCGGAGGTCGAGATCATCTCGATGTTGATGCCTTCCTCGGCGAGCGCCCGGAACATCGTGCTCGCGATCCCCGCATGCGAGCGCATGCCGACTCCCACCGCCGACACTTTCGCGATCTTGTCGCCGCTGACCACGCCGCTCGCCTTGATATGCGCGATCACCGGCTTGAGGATGTCGAGCGCCTTCTGATAATCGTTGCGGTGGACCGTGAACGAGAAGTCAGTCATGCCGTCGTGACCCACGTTCTGCACGATCATGTCGACGTCGATGTTGGCGTCGCCAACCGGCCCCAGGATCTGGTAGGCAATGCCCGGACGGTCTGGCACGCCAAGAATCGTGATCTTCGCCTCATCGCGGTTGAACGCAATGCCGGAAATAATCGCCTGTTCCATCTTCTCGTCTTCCTCGAAAGTAATCAGCGTGCCCTCGCCCTCCTCCTCGAAGCTCGAAAGCACGCGCAGCTTGACACGATACTTGCCAGCAAACTCCACGGAGCGGATTTGCAGCACCTTGGAGCCCAGACTCGCCATCTCCAGCATTTCCTCGAACGTGATGGTGTTGAGCCGCCGCGCCTCCGGCACGATCCGCGGGTCGGTGGTGTAGACGCCGTCGACATCGGTATAAATCTGGCACTCTTCGGCCTTCAGTGCCGCCGCGAGCGCAACCCCCGTGGTATCCGAGCCACCGCGCCCGAGTGTGGTGATGTTGCCCGCCGCATCCACGCCCTGAAAACCCGCCACGACAACGACATGGCCATCCGCAAGATCGGCGCGGATCCGCGATTCATCAATACTCACGATACGCGCTTTGGTGAACGCGTTGTCGGTGAGGATCTTGACCTGGCTGCCGGTGTAGCTGCGCGCCCTGACCCCGAGGTCCATGAGGGCCATCGACAGCAGCGCGATGGTGACCTGCTCGCCGGTGGAGACCATGACATCGAGCTCGCGCGGGTGTGGCGCGCTCTGGACCTCTTTCGCCAGTGCAATCAGGCGGTTCGTCTCGCCGGCCATCGCTGACACCACGACCACCACGTCGTGCCCCGCGCCCTTCCAGCGGGCCACGCGCCGGGCAACGTTCTTGATGCGCTCGGCACTGCCCACCGAAGTGCCACCGTACTTCTGAACAATCAAACCCATGTTGCCGTCGCTAGCGTCAAAAAAGCTGGGTATTTTAATTGATTTTCTTCGCAAAAACGAGGCCGTGACCGCAAGGATACGGGTCGCGGACCGCATCCGGAGGCTTGCACGCGGTGAACCTCTGCGGCCGTGCCATGTCAATTGAATATTGATTCGAACAATTCAATTCCGGAATCCACCACGATGAAACCGTTCGAGCGTATCACCAACCCCAGGGAAATCCGCCGCAAGCTGCGCATGAATCAGCAGGAATTCTGGTCCCGCATCGGGGTCACCCAGAGCGGCGGGTCGCGTTATGAGAGCGGACGCAGCATGCCCAAGCCGGTGCGCGAGCTGCTGCGGCTCGTGCATATCGAAGGCATCGAGCTTGCAAAAGCCCATGGCGATGATTTCGAGGTCGTGTCCTACCTCAAGAAGGCTAACCCCAGGCTCTATCGCAACCTCAGGAAGGCCGCGCTGACCCGCAACAGCAAGCGCAAGTAAGCAGCACCAGGCATCCGCCGCGGGCGGCCAGCGGCCTCTGCTATAATTCGCGCTCTTTTGCCCTGCCTTCCCGATGCGCATCACCCGCAGGCTGGAGTTCGACGCCGGCCATCGCATTCCCAACCACGACAGCCAGTGCCGGCACCTGCACGGCCATCGTTACGCGATCGAGGTCACGCTCTCGGGCGACGTCATTGCTGACGAGGGAGCCAGCAACCAGGGCATGGTAATGGACTTCGCCGAGGTGAAGGCGGTCGCGCAGCAATACCTTGTCGACGCCTGGGATCACGCCTTCCTGGTCTGGCGCGGCGACACGCCGGTCGTCGAGTTCCTGCGCTCGTTGCCGGGGCACAAGACCATACTGTTCGACGCGCCGCCCACGGCCGAACATTTGGCCGCCACCGCGCTACGCCTGCTCGATCCTCGGTACCGGGACCGCTACGGCAACCACCTGCTGCTGGAGAAAGTGCGGATCTTCGAGACGCCGAACTGCTGGGCCGACGCCGAGCGCGCGGATCTCGCGCGCTGAGCGTGGCTCTGGCTGCCGCTCGCGCAGCGAACTAGGCTGCGATTGCTGGCGAACGCTTGCGCTTTTTCTGCGCGGCACGCGGAGCCGCCTTGGTTTTCTTCCGCGCCGGCGCTTTTGCGGGCTCGATGGCGAGCGCCGCTTCCGGCAGCTGGATGCGCCAGAAACCGCGGCGCCCCCGGCGCGTCCAGAAGCCTTCGAGAATCTGGCTTTCCTTGAACCGGTGCAGAGTCGCCTGCATGCTGCCGTCCGGAGCAACCAGGTGGTAATGACCCTGGCCGTTGCGGAGGCCATGCAGCGCAACCTCCTCCTCGAGAAACCGGCAGCTGACGGAAAGCGAGTTGCCAATGGCCCGCACGTCGCATTTCACCCCGAGCACAGCCCGCTGGTCGTCGTAGAACCCGATGTCCAGTTTGGCTTCGTTCCATGCTTCCATAGTCCATTCTCCTTAACTGAATCCACGCCGGCATCACTGCCGGCCTGAAGGCTCTTGCTGGCCTGCAATAGCGCAGTCCGCTCGATTTGCCATGGCCGGACAAAAAGGGGAAGAACGAGGCGGCGAAGCAGTGCCGCCGGTCCTGCCATGAACGCCCCTCGACGCCTCCGGGTAACGGGTGGGTGTAAGCGTCCCGAGCCCGATGGCCTTTTCCCGCATATGGGGACGCACCCACTGTCGCCGCCGCGCCCGTCGCTGAGTGGCGCAACAGCGGAGGAACGTAGTTAAAAACGGATGTATTATATCAAAAATCCCTTTTCCCGACAAACCCTTATCTAATTCCGACGAACCGGAAGCGTAACGCCAGTGGACACCCGTGCTGCGGGTTTACCTGTTGCGGCGGACGCGAATTGACGGAAGGTATGGGATTGTGACGGTCTCGCCTCAAGGCGATCCCGTCATCCCCCGGCACAACCCGCCTCGGGACCGCCGGCTCTCAAGACGATCGGGCGTCCAACCCGAGTCCACCGGGCATCGGGTTGTCGAACCAGTGGTTTGGTCCACACACCCCAGCCACTAACAAAGCGACCGCAAGGGTCGCTTTGTTAATGGCGGAAGGGGTGGGATTCGAACCCACGAGGAGCTTGCACTCCTGCCGGTTTTCAAGACCGGTGCATTCAACCGCTCTGCCACCCTTCCCCGTCGACACATGCCGGTTTTGGCTCCGGCCGCCCCGCCGGGGCTTAACCTTGTCAGGTTAGCCTACGCCGAAATGCGCGCCGTACTCCGCGAGCTGGTGGTCTGGGCTAGAACGCTGCCGGTTCCTTGCCGCCCGTGACATCCGGGCGCATTTTCAAGACCGGTGCGTTCAACCGCTCCGCCACCCTTCCATAGAGGGAGAATTTTGAAGCAACTTTAAGCTTCCGCCGCCACGTCCCAGTCCGATTGGGGGCGGGTAGCCGCCAGCGGGCACGGCCCCGAACGCCGCCCGGATCGGCGGGAATTCATAATAACACGTGTTATCAGATGCTTGCCCTGCCCAGCCGCTCGCCATCGCGCGCGTACTCAGATTGAAACTTCTGTGCCACTTCTGTAGTCTTACGCGCAGCTGATTCTTATCTACTTGGAGAGGAGACGTAAAGCTATGCAACCTGACATTCGATCCGGACAAACCACTTACCGGGTGCCAGGACAGGAACTCGCGCTCGAGCAGCAGAAGGTGCTGCGCAACACATACCTGCTGCTCGCGCTCACCATGATCCCGACGGTGATTGGCGCGTTCATCGGGATCAGGACGGGCGGGATCATCATGCAGTACCCGATCCTCAGCTTCTTCGTGATTCTGGCCGGCGTCATCGGCCTGCAGTACGCGATCGCGGCAAACCGCAACAGCGGCCTTGGCGTCGTGCTGCTGCTCGGCATGACCTTTCTGCTCGGCTGGTGGCTGGGGCCGCTGCTCACCGTGGCGCTGTCGCTCAAGAATGGCCCGCAGCTGGTGGGGATCGCTGCGATGGGCACCGGCACGGTGCTGTTCGTGATGGCGGGAATCGCGACAACGACGCGCAAGGACTTCAGCTTCATGGGCAAGTTCCTGTTCGTCGGCATGATCGTGCTGCTGCTCGCGCTGGTCGCCAACATGTTCCTGCAGATTCCGGCGCTTGCGCTGACGATCTCCGCCCTGGTCGTGGTGGTGTTCTCGCTGTTCCTGCTGCACGACCTCTCGCGCATCGTCAACGGCGGCGAGACCAACTACATCATGGCCACCACCGGCGTGTACCTGAGCCTGTTCAACATCTTCGCCAACCTGCTGCACCTGCTGATGGCGCTGGCGGGCGAGCGGGATTGATCGGCCGGCCGCTCAATGAAAGGGGCGCGTTGGCGCCCCTTTTATTTTCTCTTGCACTTCTTTATCCATCGCGCTCGAAGACCGCGATGGACTCCACGTGCGACGTGTGGGGGAACATGTTGATCACCCCCGCCGCGCTCAGGCGGTAGCCACGCGTGTGCACCAGCACCGCCGCGTCGCGCGCGAGCGTTGCCGGACTGCAGGAGACATAGACGATGCGTGCCGGCGCGTCGTCGCCGAGCGATTTCACCAGCTCGACCGCGCCGTCGCGCGGCGGGTCGAACAGCATGCGGTCGAAGCGCCCCAACGCGGCGAGCCCTTCGGCGTCGACCTCAAACAAGTTGCGTACCTGAAACGCCACGCGCTCCGCAAGCCCGTTGGCAGCGGCATTCGCGGCGGCGCGCCCGGCCAGCGCCGCGCTGCCTTCCACGCCCACGACGCGCGCTCCACTGCGCGCGATTGCCAGCGCGAAATTGCCGATGCCGCTGAACATATCGGCGATCCGCTCGCCCGGTTGCGGATCGAGCAGCTGGATCGCCCGCCGCACGAGGACGCGATTCACCGTCATATTGACCTGGGTGAACTCGGTCGGGCTGAAGCGGATCTTGAGGTCGAACTCCGGCAGCGCGTAGTGGAGGTCGGTCGGCGTCTCCGGGGCGAAAGGCTCGATCGAGTCCGGCCCCCGAGGCTGCAGGTAGAGCCGCACGTCGTGCTCCTTGGCGAACGTCCGCAGCAGAGCTCGGTCCGCTTCGGTCAGCGGCTGCAGTACGCGCAGGACGAGCACGGTAACGCCCTCGCCCACCGCAACCTCGACCTGCGGCAGGCGCTCGCGGATGGTGAGCGCGCCGAGCGTGCGACGCAGCGGCTCGATCAGCGCTGAGACATGGGGCGACAGCACTTCGCAACTCGTCATTTCCGCGACATAGCTGTGGCGCCGCTCGCGGAACCCGACCAGTGAGCCGCCTTTCTTGACGACATACCGCACCGACAGGCGGGCACGCTGGCGATAACCCCACGCCGGCCCATGGATCGCCGGCAGGATCACCTCCGCGCTGACCTTGCCGATATGGCGCAGGTTGTCTTCGAGCACGCGCTGCTTCACCGCCACCTGGGCGCGAGCGTCGAAATGCTGCAGGCTGCAGCCCCCGCAGCGCCCGAAGAACGCGCAACGCGGGTCGGTGCGCAAGGCGCTTGCCTTCAGCACCGACTGCAGCGTGGCGAACTCGTATGTGGGCTTCTTGCGGTACGGCGAATAGGTGACGGTCTCGCCCGGCAGCGCGCCCTCGATGAAGACGACCTTGCCGTCGACGTGCGCGACGCCGCGCCCTTCCTGGTCCAGGGATTCGACTGATACGGGTTGCATGAGGTCTGCCGCCGCGGCGGAGTATCAATGCGCCGCGAGTGCTGGCAGGGCTATTCTACCGCAGAGGCTTCTCCCGCGCCGGCGCGATCTGCCGGGTCAGGCCCGCCACTTCGCGAGGAATTCCTTCCAGTGCGGCTCCGTGGACTTGCCGAGGGTGCTGCGGACGAGATCGCACTCGGCAACGAACTGCTTCTGGTCGAGCACGCCGCGCATGAGCTGGAACCGGAGAAAAACGAGATAGGTGTTCGCGACATCGGCCTCGCAGTAGCTGCGGATTTCCGCGACCCGGCCCGCCTGGTACGCGTCCCACACGCCCGCGCCTTCCATGCCAAGCTTCCCCGGCAAACCCATCAACTGGGCCAGGTCGTCGAGGGGTGCGTTCGCGCGGCCTTGATAGAGCGCGAGCAGATCCATGAGGTCCAGGTGCCGGGCGTGGTAGCGGCTGATGTAGTTGTTCCACTTGAAATCGCGGCTGTCGCGGTAATCGCCGTCACCCGTTTCCCAGTAGCGCGCCGCCACAACACCGTGAATCAGCCCGCGGTAATGCAGCACCGGCAGGTCGAAGCCGCTGCCGTTCCACGAAACGAGCTGCGGCGTGTACTTCTCGATGCCGTCGAAGAAGCGCTGGATGAGCGGGCCCTCGGCCTCGTCCGGCTCGCCAAGCGACCACACGCGGAAGCTGTCGCGCTCGCGCAGCGCGCAGGAAATGGCGATCACACGGTGCAGATGCAGCGGCAGGAAGTCGTTGCCGGTTGCCTGGCGCCGCAACTGAAACGCCATTTCCGCCACCGCGCGGTCCTCGATATCGGCCGCGAGCCCGTGCAGCGCACGCAGACCGGCGACGTCGGGCACGGTCTCGATGTCGAAAACCAGCACCGGCCCCAACTCAATTCCTATCTAAAGCAGAGGGTTACGTGAATCGCGTGCGCTGCGGCTACTTGCGTACCCATTGGCCGCCGGCGCTCTGGTAATACCAGCTGGGTTGCGCCTTCTCGATCCAGCGGCTGGCGAAGGTGGTGCGAATGCTGGGCTCCCACTCGGGATGGCCGTTGGCGCGCGCGATTTCCCGGTACAGCGCGGCGCGGTCCTGGTTTTCCGCCGCGACGAGCGAGTTCACCTGCTGGCGCTGGGCGAGCGGCACGGCCCCGGCGTCGCGCAGCGCCACATTACCATCGCGCGTGAGCCCGACCGCGCCGCTGGCGTAGAACGGCGCAAGTTGATTGTGCCGTGTCTGCATGCTCGCCTGGATGCTGGCAATCGCTGGCGTATTGATCTCGATGTTGGCCTGCGCGATTGCCGCCTGCGCGGCAACAGCCGCCAGCAGGGCGAGCACCCAGCGCACGATCCGGATGCGTTTCATAGATTCCCTCATGGCTTGGGCGCGGGCTTGTCGCCTGCGTCCTTCTTCAGTTGCCATACCTCATCGATGATCCGGTCGGCGGCCTTTTCTGCCGCCGCCGCGGGAAAGTAGATGTTGATCGTCACGCAGCCGGCGATCGGAATCGCGGCCGCGAAGATCATGAGGACGCCTGACAGTCTGGATTTCATTGAATCACTGCGCGCACATTTTCCTGCATGATGCGTTTCAGCCGGCCGACCAGCTCGGTCCAGCTCACCTGGCGATTGTAGCCGATCACGGACAGCGCCGGAATGCCGCCTCCCTTGACGATCACGTAGCCGGAACCCTGCGGCGCTTCCTCGACGCCGCTCATCGTGCACACCTCGTTGCGCAGCACGCACGAGAGCCCGAGCTTCTCGTAGCCGAAGCGGTCGAAGAAGCGCAGCACGCTGCGCTGGATCGCCGTTGCCGCGCCGGCACCGCCGAGCGCCGAGATGTTCTGCACCGCGGTCTGGCTGATCGTGCGCCGATAATCGCCGGGACTGCTCGCGATCCTGGCGTCGAACCGGACCGGCTGCCAGTTGACGAGCTCGAGCCCCGCGACCGTTGCGTCGACGCGCCCGGTCATGCTGCCGAAGGAGAAAGTTCGCGTGAGCAGATCGAGATCCAGATTTCGCATGTCGAGATCGACCGTGAAGCGCGGGGCGCGGCCAAGCGGCTCGTTGAGCACCGCTTTGCGCGCCGTGACGGTTCCATCGAACACATTGAACACCAACGCGCCGCCGACCGAGAGCGTTGACCTCTCGTAGCGCACCTGCGGGATCACGCCGGAGAGCGTGCCATGCATGGTCGCCAGTCCTGCGCTCTGGGTGAGCTGGGCGACCGACACCGGGGTGAGCTCGCCGCTGAATCGCCAGCGCCAGCCGGTATCGTCCCGCGCCGCCGCAAAATCGCTGACGGTGAGCGCCCCGCCCAGCAGCGGTATTGACACGCGCTCGAGGGAAAACCGCCGGCCATGCAGCACGAGCGGAAGGCGGAACTCGCCAAACGGCAGCTTCAGGATCTCTCCGCCTTGCAGCGCGATCTGCGCGGTGGTTTCCGCGTCACGCCGCCAGGGAATGCGCCCGCTCGCGCCGAACAGGGCGAACCGCCGCTCGCGATCCTCGATCGACACCTGCGCCAGCTCGAGCTCGACCGCGTGCAGCTCGCCATCGCGCACCTCGAGCGCAAGCGAGGCTTCGCCGCCGGCGCGCAACTCGGACAGCGCGGTGCCGGCGAAGAACGGCTTGAGCAGCTGCGCGTAGACTTCCGCCGCCGACAGGCGTTGCGCGTCGATCCGTGCCTCGAGCAGCCGGTTCGCGGCGAGATCCCAGGCCGCGCCGCCGACCTCGGCCACCCCGAGCCCCGGCAACTGCAGCCGGGCGTGCTCGACGCGCACCCGGGATCCAGAGTATTCTCCCTTTATATCAACGGCTTGTCTGTTCGCCTTGAGATAGACCGGCTGCCAGAACACTTCCCCGGCCCGCCACTCGGCGCTACCCTGCCAGTGCCAGGCGCGGTCCGCGCGCTCCGCCGCGAAGCGCAGCGCCGCACCGATGTTCTCTCCGGCCCGCAATCCGGCGCTGTCGCTGAACGCGAGCTCCTCGAAAGCCAGCTCGGCGCTCACTGCCCCCGCGTTGCGCAAGGCGACGGTGCCGCTCACGACCCCGGCGGAGACACGCGGCAGGCCGGCCGGCAGCCAACGCGCGAGACGCGCCAGCCTGCCGCGCACGACATTCACCTCGAGTTGCTTCGACGCATCCCCGAACCGCGCATTCAGGCGCCAGCTCTCGCCCGCGGCCGGCCGCATGACGGCCTCCAGCGTTCGGGTCCGCGTCTGGTAAACAAAGGCCAGCGGAATCGGCTCGCCCAGATCGAGCGCGCCTTCGGTGCATTCGATCGTGGCCGGTCCAAGGCTCAGTCGCGTGCAACCGACCCGGGCGTTGCGCCAGACTTCGCCGCCGAGGGTGATCGAATCGATCTGGAGGACGAGTTGCGCCGGCTTCCCTGCTGTCAGCGTCGCCGTGACGCCGCGCAACGTGAAGTCGGGGGAGTCGAGCTCCTCGATCGCGAGGCTTACCTGCTGTGCACCCGCCTGGGTGGCAAGCGCCAGGAGCGCTGCGAACGCAAGGCGTCGCATCCCGGTTGCGGATGCCCGGCGCGCCTCAAGCAGGGAAGACTCCGGTGGAAAGGTAGCGGTCGCCGCGGTCGCAGATGATCGTGACGATCACCGCGTTCTCAGTGTCGCGCGCGACCTCCAGCGCGGCCCACATCGCGCCGCCTGACGAGATCCCCGCGAAGATTCCTTCCTCGCGCGCCATGCGCCGGGTCAGGTCCTCGGCGTCGCGCTGCGATACCTCGATCACGCGGTCGACGCGAGTCCAGTCGCAGATCGACGGCAGATATTCGGGCGGCCACTTGCGGATGCCGGGAATCTGCGCGCCCTCCGCCGGCTGGCAGCCGACGATCTGGATCGCCGGATTCTTTTCCTTGAGAAACTTCGACACGCCCATGATGGTGCCGGTCGTGCCCATGCTCGAGACGAAATGTGTCACCTTGCCCTGCGTGTCGCGCCAGATCTCCGGCCCCGTGCCTTCGTAATGGGCAAGCGGATTGTCGGGGTTGGCGAACTGGTCGAGGATCACGCCCTTGCCGTCCCGGCGCATCTTCTCCGCCACGTCGCGCGCGGTCTCCATTCCGCCGTCCTTGGGCGTCAGCACGAACTCCGCGCCGAACGCGGCCATCGTCTGGCGCCGCTCGACCGACAGGTGCTCGGGCATGACCAGGACCATGCGGTAGCCCATCATCGCCGCGCACATCGCGAGCGCGATCCCGGTGTTGCCGCTGGTCGGCTCGATCAGTGTGTCGCCGGGCTTGATGTCGCCGCGTTCCTGCGCGCGCTTGATCATCGACAGTGCGGGACGGTCCTTGACCGACCCTGCCGGATTGTCGCCTTCCAGCTTGGCGAGGATGGTATTGGTCGTGCGGCCCGGCAGGCGTTTCAGCCTGACGAGCGGCGTGTTGCCGACGAAGTCTTCGAGTGTCTTGAACATCAGGCGGGGGAATCGATGCGAATCAACATATCATAACCGAGACCGGCATCCGCCAACGAACGCGGGAGCGCGATTGCGTTCGGGTGCAACAGGCGGAACGCCCGGCCGTTCAGGCCGCAGCCCGGCGCGCGAGCCGCTCGCAATAGCGCGCCACACCTTCTTCGACCGTGAGAAACGGCTCCGGGTAACCGGTCTCGCGCAAGGCGGTAATGTCGGCCTGCGTGTAGCTCTGGTACTTGCCCTTCAGCTCCTCGGGGAAGGCAATATAGCGGATCGCGCCCTGCTGCTGCATCTCGGCGAGCGCGAGCGGTGCCTCGCCGCGCGCGGCGCGGCAGGCGTTGACCGCGGCGACGGCCACGTCGTTGAAGCTCTGCGCCGCGCCGGTGCCACAGTTGAAGACGCCCGATCTGTCGGGATGATCGAGAAAGTAGAGGTTCACCTTCACCGCATCCTCGACCGAGACGAAGTCGCGACGCTGATCTCCGTCGCCGTAGCCGCCGCTGCCCTCGAACAGCTTCACGCTGCCGGTCGCGCGGTACTGATTGAAGCAGTGGAACGCCACGGAGGCCATGCGCCCCTTGTGCTGTTCGCGCTCGCCGTAAACGTTGAAGTAGCGCAGGCCGACGACCTGGGCCGTCAGCTCGGTCCAGCGCCGGCGCACCAGCTGGTCGAACAGGAACTTGGAATAGCCGTAGACGTTGAGCGGGCCCTCGCATTCGCGCGTCTCGCGGAACTCCCGGCTCGCGCCGTAGACTGCTGCCGAGGACGCGTAGATCAAGGGCACCTCGTCGACGATGCAATGTTCGAGCAGCGCGCGCGAATAGTGGTAATTGTTGCTCATCATGTAGCGGCCGTCGGATTCCGTGGTATCCGAGCAGGCGCCCTCGTGCAGGATGGCGGAGACGATGCCATTGAACGAGCCCGCCTCGAGCTCCGCGAGGAAAGCATCCTGATCGAGATAGTCCGCGATCTCGCAATCGACGAGATTCACGAACTTGTCGCCGTGTTGAAGATTGTCAACGGCGATCACATCCGTGATTCCCCGGTCGTTCAACGCCCGCACGAGATTCGAGCCGATGAAGCCGGCAGCGCCGGTGACGATGTAATACATTACCCTGCGCTCCGCACAAAGGAAGAAGGAGGAAGGAGGAAGGAGGAAGGAACCCCGAATTGCGTCGGAAATCGATTTTCCTCGCGCCACCCGCGTATCAAGTCTTGCCTTGCCTTATTCACCCTTCTGCCTTCCTATTTCCTACTTCATCCTTGAAAAAGCTCTTCCGCCGTCGCCACGGCGGTGCCGAACTTGCCGACCACGATGCCGGCCGCGCGATTGGCGGTCCGCACCGCGGTTTCGATGTCC
Organism: Burkholderiales bacterium; assembly: GCA_041629335.1. GTDB lineage: Bacteria > Pseudomonadota > Gammaproteobacteria > Burkholderiales > SG8-41 > JBFKNN01. The sequence goes on from JBFKNN010000049.1 coordinate 16,019, forward strand.
GCTCCCGCAGCGATCATCGTCGCGAGCGTCGCGATCACGGTATCGCCGGCGCCGCTCACGTCAAACACTTCGCGCGCCTCGCCCGCAACGTGAAAGCGCGTCCCCGGCCGGTAGAGCGTCATGCCCTCCTCGCTGCGCGTCACGAGCAGCGCCTTCGCGCCGAGCTCGCGGCGCAGGCGTTGCGCCCGCGCGGTGAAATCGGCCTCGTTCTTCCAGCTGCCGGCGACGTCGCGGAACTCGGCGCGGTTGGGCGTGATCAGCGTCGCGCCGCGGTAGCGCGAATAGTCGTCGCCCTTGGGATCGACCAGCACTGGTATCCCGGCGCGGCGCGCGTGCCCGATCATGTGCGCGATATGGGTAAGTCCGCCTTTGCCGTAATCCGAGAGCACCACGACGTCGGCGTCCGCCAGCATGCGCCGGAAGTCGCGCAACTTGCTGAGCAGGGTCTCGTGGCTGGGCGGAATCTCGAAATCGACGCGCAGCAGCTGCTGCTGCCGGCCGATCACCCGCAACTTCACCGTGGTCGAGATGCTGGGGTCGCGGTGCAGTTGCGCGCTCACGCGCTCGGCGCGGAGCAGCTCCGCCAGCCGGCCCCCGGCCTCGTCGGCGCCCACCACGGACAGCAGGCTCACCTGCGCCCCCAGAGACGCCGCGTTGCGGGCGACGTTGGCAGCGCCGCCCGGGCGCTCCTCGATGCGGTCAATCTTCACCACCGGCACCGGCGCTTCGGGAGAGATGCGCCCGACCTCGCCGAACCAGTAGCGGTCGAGCATGACGTCGCCCACCACCAGCACGCGGGCGCGGGATAAGGCATCGGGCTCGAATTCGGAGGAAGGGACAGCAGGTCGCCGGGACGACGTCCGGGCCGGCGCCGTCGTCCGACGCTTTGCGGATTTGTTCTTCTTGCGACGAGCTACGGTCATGATGCGCCGATTTTACTCGCGACGCGCGGCCCGCAACAATCCTCGGCGTTCGTGCCAGCAGTCAATCGTGCCCGCCACTGGCGATGCCGCTGATTATCGCTCGGAGTGCCGCGAGCGGATCGGCTGCGCGGGTGATCGGCCGGCCGATCACCAGGTAA
>JBFKNN010000050.1:0-17066 GCA_041629335.1 Burkholderiales bacterium
CCGCCCGTGGCGGACGAGGAAGCCGTGGAGTAAGCGTAAGCGGCACTTTCTACCGTTGACTCCTAATTCGGCCGTACCACCGACCCGGTGCGCAAGTACATGCGCGAGATGGGATCCGTCGAACTGCTGACGCGCGAAGGCGAAATCGAGATCGCCAAGCGCATCGAGGACGGGCTGAAGCACATGATTCAGGCGATCTCCGCCTGCCCGACGACGATCGCCGAGATCCTGGCGCTCGCCGACCGGATCGATAAAGATGAGATCCGGGTCGATGAGGTCGTCGACGGCCTGACCGATCCAAACGCCCAGGAGGAAATGGTCGAAGAGGCCTCCGAAGTCGAGGAAGAACGCGGCGAGGAAGTCGAGGAAGAGGAGGAAGAGGAGGAAGAAGAGGACGAAGAGGCCGCCACGGCCCGGCAAACCGCCGACCTCCTGCGCCTGAAGGGAGAGGCGCTCAAGCGCTTTGGCGTGATACGCACCTACTACAACAAGATGATGCGTGCGCTTGCCAAGAACGGCCCGCGCAGCCGCGCCCACGTGCAGGCGCGTGACGCGATTTCCAAGGAGCTGACGGATATCCGCTTCTCGGCCAAGCAGATCGAGGCGCTGTGCGATTCCGTGCGCAAGCTGGTCGACGAGGTGCGCTCGTACGAACGCAACATCATGAACCTCTGCACCGACAAGGCGAAGATGCCGCGGCAGCATTTCATCAAGGAATTCCCGGGCAAGGAGGGGAACCTCAAGTGGGTGGCGGGGGAGGTCGTGGCGCGCCGTCCGTGGAGCGAGGTGCTTTCCCGTTTCGAGCCCGCGATCGTCGAGCAGCAGCAGAAACTGCTCGATCTGCAGGCGCGGGTCGGCATCCCGATCAAGGACCTGAAGGAGATCAACCGCCAGATGTCCACGGGCGAGGCCAAAGCGCGCCGCGCCAAGCGCGAGATGACCGAGGCCAACCTGCGGCTGGTGATCTCGATCGCCAAGAAGTACACCAACCGCGGCCTGCAGTTCCTCGATCTGATCCAGGAGGGCAATATCGGCCTGATGAAGGCCGTGGACAAGTTCGAATACCGCCGCGGCTACAAGTTCTCGACCTACGCCACGTGGTGGATCCGCCAGGCGATCACGCGCTCGATCGCGGACCAGGCGCGCACCATCCGCATTCCGGTCCACATGATCGAGACCATCAACAAGATGAACCGCATCTCGCGCCAGATCCTGCAGGAGACCGGCCAGGAGCCCGATCCTGCGCTGCTCGCCGAGAAGATGGAGATGCCGGAAGAGAAGATCCGCAAGATCCTCAAGATCTCCAAGGAGCCGATCTCGATGGAAACGCCGATCGGCGACGACGACGACTCGCACCTTGGTGATTTCATCGAAGACCAGTCGACCATGGCGCCAAACGATGCCGCGGTCTACGCGAGCCTGCGGGGTGTGACCAAGGACGTGCTCGACACGCTGACGCCGCGCGAGGCGAAAGTGTTGCGCATGCGCTTCGGCATCGAGATGAACACGGATCACACGCTGGAAGAGGTAGGCAAGCAGTTCGACGTGACGCGCGAGCGCATCCGGCAGATCGAGGCAAAGGCGCTTCGGAAGCTCCGTCATCCCTCGCGTTCCGAGCGCCTGCGCAGCTTCATCGACAACGAAAGCTGATCCGCGGCGCCACGTTGCGCAGGCCGCGGCCGGGCCGGCGCTTTAGAGCCAGCCATGCTGTGGAAGCTTCTGCGACAGGCGTTTCGGCGGCGCGAGAGCCTGCCTGACCTGGTGAATCGCAGCCTGACGCTGCGCCGGCAAGGCCGTTATCGCGAGGTCGAACAGATACTGCGGCGCGCAGTCGCCGAGCATCCCCACGACGCAGTCGCGGCCACCAACCTCGGGGTGACGCTTCTGGAACGAAACGAGGCTGAGGAAGGCGTGCAGTGGCTGCACCGCGCCCTGCAGTGCGATCCGAAGTGGGCGCCGGCCCATTACAACCTGGGGAATGCCAATCGGGCTGCTGGCCGGGTCGAGCGCGCGCTCGAGCATTACCAGCTGGCCGTCGATGCGGATCCAGAATTCGCGTCGGCGCGCGAGGAGCTCATGCAATGTCTTCTCGAGACGTGCAGCTGGGACCGTGCCGAGGCGCAGGCTGCGGCGCTGCGCAGTCTGATCGTGCACCAGCCGGGGGAGCGCTGGATGCCGCTCGTGTCGCCATTCACCGCGCTCTACCTCGGGCTCGACCCTGAGCTGAAAAAGCAGGTGGCGATGCATCATGCCGCGGCTTGCGTGCGGGGGTTCAGGGCGGGCGAGCCCTGGAGGCCGCAGGACGTTGCGGCGGCCGACCGCATCCGCATCGCGTACCTCTCGGGCGACTTCCGCAACCATGCGGTCGGGCACTTGCTGAACGGCGCTCTCGCGCTGCATGATCGGAGCTGCTTCGAGGTCCACGCGTTTTCCTGGGGGCCGGATGACGGCAGCGGTTATCGCCGATCGATCGTTTCTTCGGTTGATCGGTTCTGGGACATGCACGCAGCGAGCGACGAGGAGTTTGCCGCGGCCATCAAGCGCGCCGGTATCCATGTCGTAGTGGATCTCGCTGGACACACGCTGGGTAACCGTCTGGCTATGCTCGCGCGCAGGCCGGCACCGGTTCAGGTGCATTACCTGGGCTATCCGGGGACGATCGGGGCGCCGTGGATGGACCATTTCGTGACCGATCACGTGGCGACGCCACCGGCCCTCAGGCAGGAGTTCACCGAGCATCTCATTCACCTGCCTAACTGTTTCATGGTGAGCGACGGATCGGACGCAGGCGCCGGCGGGCCGCCGAGCCGGGAACAGGAGGGCCTGCCCCGCGCGGCGCTTGTGTTCTGCAATTTCAACAGAGCTTCGCGCATTACTCCGCAAATCTTCGCCACGTGGATGACGGTTCTGCGTGCAGTGCCTTCTGCCGTCCTGTGGTTGCAGGCGTCGGCCATTGTGGTGGTCGAGAACCTGCGCCGTGAAGCCGGGCGACAGGGCGTCGCGCCCGAGAGGATCGTGTTCGCGCGGCGCGTGCCGAGCAAGGCCGATCACTTGGCGCGGCTCGCGCTGGCCGACCTGATGCTGGACACCGTCGGGTGGCACAACGGCCACACCAGCACGAGCGACGCGTTGTGGGCGGGCGTGCCGGTGCTCACGTCGCCGACCGACTGTTTCGCGGGTCGCGTCGGTAGCAGCCTGGTCACCGCAGCCGGGCTGCCGGAGCTCGCGGTGGAGGATCTCGACCAGTACCTTGGCACGGCCATTCGCCTCGGCAATGACGCGACGTGCCTCGCTGCGTTCAGGTCCGGGCTCGCGGCACAGCGGTCAACGGCGGCGTTTTTCGACACCCGCAGAACGATCCGCGACCTCGAGTCGGCGTACGCCGCGATCTGGAACGAGTGGCGTGCAGCCGGGTAAAGAACGATCCCTGGTTCAAGCTGCGCGGCGATCGGTATTACAATGCGGTTCCGGCGGGTCGTTAGCTCAGTCGGTTAGAGCAGGGGACTCATAATCCCTTGGTCGTTGGTTCGAGTCCAACACGACCCACCAATCTTAAAAGACGTGTCACGCGCCCCTCGCTGTGCTGCTGAATATGCAGCCGCCTGATGAATATTCCGTTGATCTCAGAATCGTGCTGCCCGGGAACACACACACGCTCGCTTCGTGCCTAATTGGGGAATGTCCGCTTTCGGCCCAAAGCGGACATTCAGTTGCCACCAAGAGCAAGCCCCGCCGATGCGGCGGCCTGTGTCCTTCTTCATGCGGCTTGGCATCAAGCGCGGCGGACGCGTCATCATGGACCCGCGGTAATCCGTGTCTTGGCTCTGTGATAGCCTACCGGGGGCGTACGATCACTTGCAGGAAAGTTCCTGGTAACTGCGGGGTATGAGCGAAGGGTAGCGATGAAATGTGTAAATGATTTTCGCCTTCGTTTCGGCAAGCAGGAATTGGTGCCGATAATGGTGGGCGGGATGGGAGTGGACATCTCGACCGCGGGTCTGGCGCTCGAGGCTGCACGGCTTGGAGGTATCGGTCACATCTCCGATGCCATGGTGCAGACGGTCTCCGACCGGCGCTTCCGGACGCACTTCGTCAAGGAAAAGACCAAGCTCTACAAGTACAACGTCGCCAGCTCCGACAAATCCGCGGTCCTGTTTGACCTGGGCAGGCTCGTCGAGGCGACGCACAACCACGTGAGCCGGACCATGCAGGCCAAGCGCGGCAATGGCCTTATCTTCGTGAATTGCATGGAAAAGCTCACGATGAATGCGCCGCGCGAGACACTGCGCACGCGATTGAGCGCCGCGCTCGATGCCGGCATCGACGGCATTACGCTCTCCGCCGGGCTGCATCTCGGCTCGTTTGCGCTGATCGCCGATCATCCGCGTTTCCGTGATGCCAAACTTGGCATCATCGTCTCGTCGCTGCGGGCGCTGCAGCTGTTCCTGCGCAAGAATGCCAGGCTCGGCCGGTTGCCCGATTACGTCATCGTGGAGGGACCGCTGGCGGGCGGGCACCTTGGCTTCGGAATCGACGACTGGGCGAAGCATGACCTGCGCGTGATCGTCGCCGAGATTCTCCGGTATCTGCAAGCCGAGAAACTGGATATTCCGCTCATCCCGGCGGGCGGCATCTTCACCGGCAGCGACGCCATGTCTTATCTGGAAATGGGCGCCGGGGCGGTGCAGGTGGCAACGCGTTTTACCGCGACGCGAGAATGCGGCCTGCCGGACAAGGTGAAGCAGGAGTACTTCAAGGCCAGCGAGGAGGACATCGAGGTCAACATGATTTCGCCGACTGGCTACCCGATGCGCATGTTGAAGAGCAGCCCGGCGATCGGCGCCGGCATCCGGCCCAATTGCGAGGCCTACGGGTATCTGCTGGACGGATCCGGCAATTGCGCCTACATCACGGCCTACAACCGCGAGGTCGCGGCGCATCCGGGAGCGAAGAAGGTGTCAGTGATGGACAAGACTTGCCTGTGCACCGCCATGCGCAACTTCGACTGCTGGACCTGCGGGCATAACACCTACCGGCTCAAGGATACGACGCGGCGCCTGGCTGACGGCACCTATCAGCTGCTAAGTGCGGAGCATGTGTTCCGCGACTACCAGTTCAGCGTCGACCAAGAGATCGCGTTGCCGCCTGAGCCGTCTCCGGTGGAAAACGCCGCGGACCGGTTGAATCAGCCGCACAGGAAATACAAGAATGCCGAGCGCTCGCATGGACACAAGACCTGAGGCGCGCTGCCTGGTCGACGACTAGACGGATCCGTGCACGAAGCGGAAGTCATTTTCATAAGGCTATGAGCCGATGTTCGGCCAATGTCCGGTTTCGGCCGACAGCGGACATTAGAAAACGATCGAACGCCTTTCGCCGAAGCGCGATTGAGCGTCACGTAATCGTGACGAGTCTGAACAGATTGAGCGAGCGTTGCCGCGCGGAGGCGGGCGCGTTCTCCGTTGAAACAATTATTTAGGCGAGATCATGGTTTCTGCGCGTTGGTTCGAGTGCGGCACGACCTGCGCTCCGTCTTGCTCTTTCTCCGTCCTCGGTGGCGGGGTATCCTCGCTCTTGCCGTTCTGCTGCCTAGCCACGCGCGCATATGTGACGCGTAATACACGAGAACTGGAGGAGAAGTGCGGCCATGCTAAACATTCTTGACCCCACCATCGCGACCCCGCGCGAGCGTATCGACTACGCTGCACGTCCAAAGAGCCTCAAGGGCTTGCGCATCGGGGTCCTGGAGAACACCCGGCGGAACTCCGAGGCGGTGCTGAGAAGCCTGGCTGCGAAGCTGGAAGCGGCTCACGGCATGAAGCTGGGATCGGTAGTGCACAAGCACCAGCGCGCGCCGCTGGCGGACGCCCAGCTCGCCGAGATGAAGGGCCGCGTCGATTTCATCATCGCCGGCGTCGGCGACTGAGGGGCATGCTCGTCGGGCAGTGTGCTCGACGCCATCATCCTCGAGAAAGCGGGGGTCCCGGCGATCCCCATCGTGACCGACGCTTTTGATTCGACCGCACGGGAAATGGCCGAGTTGTGGGGCGTTCCCGACTTCCGGTTCGTGATGATGCCGCATCCGCTCGGCAGCCTGGCGCCCGACGGCATCGACCGCCGTGCGGGTGACCTCGTGGACGAAGTCTTGGGGCTGCTGCGTCAAGGCCAGCCGGTCTGAGCCGGGGACCACTTGCCCAAAAAGAGGATGTGATGACGAAGCAACCGGCGCCCGGGGCGGTCGAGGCTGAAGGCGAAGCCTGCATCCCGATCAACGCATCCGAGCAGATCGAGTTTTGCTACGCGCAGGGATGGACCGACGGCCTTCCCGTCGTTCCGGCATCGCGCGAGCTCGTCAAAGAAATGCTCGATGCAGGCGCCCTCAAGCCCGGGGCGGTGGTCGCTGAGATGCCCTCACGCAAGGTTTCCCTCACGGCGGAAAAGATTGCGATAAACGCAGTGATGGCGGGCTGCAAGCCCGAATACATGCCGGTCGTCGTTGCCGCGGTGAAGGCCCTCGCGGCCCCCGAATTCGGGCTGCATCATGTCGCGTCGGCACTCTCCGGGCCGACCATCGTGGTGCTGGTCAACGGCCCCGTCGCAAAGGCGCTCGGCATCAACGCGACCAACAACGTGTTCGGTCCCGGTGCGCGGGCCAATGCGACGATCGGGCGCGCGTTGCGGCTCGTCCTGCTGAACTGCCTCCGCTACCGCCCGGGCGTTTCGGACCGCGCCACCATGGGCACGCCGGGCAAGTACACCTGTTGCATCGCCGAGAACGAGGAGGACCACCCGTGGGAGCCGTGGCATGTCGAGCGCGGATTCCTGCCCGAAGAAAGCACCGTGACGCTGATCGCGGCGAGTTCGATGCTCCAGGTCTGGAATTACGGCAACCACGAGCAGCTGCTGCGGGCCGTTGCCGATGCCTTGTCTTTCCTGGGATCGATCGCGATCCTGGGACGCACGCCGGGCGCCGTGATACTCGGCGGCGAGCATGCAGAGCTGTTGCGAGCAAGCGGGTTAAGCAAGAAGCAGATCCGGGAGTTCGTGGTCGGGCACACCGGACGTACCGTCGCGGACCTCAAGCACACGGGGCGCATCGACGGCGAAGTGACGGCCGCAGATGAAAAGACCCTCCACTACGCGCTCGACGAACCGGGGGAGCTGATGCTCGTTTGCGCGGGAAGCTCGATCGGCGCGCTTTCCATGGTGCTCCCCGGCTTCGGTTCGTCCAAGACGGCCGGGCGCAGCCCGCCAATTCTGGTTCAGTAGGTCGGCCCCGGCGTTTCGTCCCCGGCGGTGCGCCGCGCGCGCCATCATTGGCCGTGACGTAGCGGACAACGCATCGCTGTCGTAATATGCAGCGGCCATTCAACAGGACCCGGGGAAACAATGATGCATGATCGAGTGAAGACGGTGCGTAACGAGTTCACGCGCCAAGCCGACACGCTGGCCGCCGGTGCCGTGTTCAACGACGAAACGATCCTCGCGCGGATCTGCGAGGCGGCGGCACTGACACGGGAATCGCGCGCGCTTGATGTTGCCTGCGGCCCTGGCATCGTAGCAGCCGCGCTCGCGCGCCCTGCGGGCGAAGTGGTGGCGTGCGACCTGACGCCGGAAATGCTCGCGCGCGCGCAAGCGCGCTGTGCCAAGGTCGGGCTCGCGAACGTGCGGTGCATGGTGGGCCGGGCGGAGGCGTTGCCGTTCGACGATGCGGGCTTCGACGCCGTAGTTTGCCGCTCCGCGCTGCACCACTTCACTCGCCCCGCCGCGGCGCTTGCCGAGATGGTCCGCGTGCTGCGTCCGGACGGGCGCGTCGTGATCCTCGACGTCATGTCGGCCGAGGATGCCGAGGCCTCGGCGCTGCATAACGCGCTCGAGTACCTGCGCGATCCGTCGCACGTGCGAATGCTCCCGAAGAGCGAGCTTTACCAGCGGCTCGGCGAAGCGGGTCTTGAGGTCGCGAGCGAGGCCGGGTGGACCAACCACCGCGAATTCGGGGAATGGATGAAGATCGTGAACGCGCCCGAGCGCACCGCGTCGCTGCGCACGGTTATGACGGCGCTCGCGAGAGCGGGCATCGGTGCCGGCATCGAGCTGCGGCTGGAAAGCGGGCGTATCCTGTTCGAGCACAGCCCGCTGCTGGTGGTAGCCCGAAAGCAGCGTCGGTAACGGCGCCGCTCCGGCGAGCGTGCCGGCAAGGGCCTGCGCAAGCGACGCGGCTAGCGGTCCGTCGGGGTGTATGATACGCGCTCGCGTAGTACGATGGCAGGCGATACGGCGAGGAAACCGATGATGCGATTGTGGATGGCGTCAGTTCTGGCTGCAGCGACATGGACGGCGGCCGCACAGCAGCAGGCCCCGGTCGAGGACCTCGCGCGCGCGCGCGAGCAGGCGGTCCAGAGCGGGCAATACCGCGCAGGTCACGCTTACCGGGAGTGGGAGGAAGCCCGTTATCAGACCACGCTGGCCGAGCAGGATGTCCTCAATCTGGAGGACGCGTATCGGCGCTGGAGCCGGGAGACAGCGGAACTGAAGCGGCAGCTGGACAGCGCGAAGCAAGTGCTGGCTGCGGCAAAGGCCAGGGAGACCGCGGCGCGCCAGTCGTACGAACAGGCCGTCAAGTCAGTCGACAGCGTGCGCCGCGACGCCGCGCCCGCAAAGTAGCGGCGCACTACTTGCGCGCGCTCGCGCCGCCGTCGACCGTCACCACCGTACCGCTAACGTACGACGCGCGGTCGGAAGCAAGGAACGCCACCACGTTGGCGACTTCTTCCACCGTCGCCGGCCGGCCGAAGGGAAAGCTCTTGGTCATCTCGCGCCAGCGCTCCGGGTCGCCGAACTCCTTCTGCGCCTGCTGGCGCCAGCGCATGACGCCCCGGTCGGTAGCGGTCGCCGTGGGATTCAGGCCGATTACGCGTATGCCGTAATTGGGACTTTCCGCGCCGAGCGCGCGCGACATGGTCATCAAAGCCGAATTGGCCATGCTGCCGGCGATATAAAACGCGGTCGGACGCTCGCCGGCGGTACCGATCACGTTGATGATCACGCCGCGCTTCGCCTCGCACATCGCCCGGTAGACCTCGCGCGTCAGGTTGATGAAACCGAAAACCTTGAGGTCCCAGGCCTGGCGCCACGTCTTGTCGTCGAGCGCGGTGATGTTGCCCTGGGGAATGGCGCCGGCGTTATTCACCAGAATGTCGGGCGCGCCGCACGCCTTCGCAAGCTTGACCGCATTCTCGCCTACTGACAGGTCGAGGGCATGGCAGGTGACCTCGACGCGGTGCGCGGCGGTGATCTTCGCGCGCGCGGCATCCAGATCGGCGGCGGTGCGCGAGGCAAGGTGCAGGTTGCAGCCCTCGGCTGCAAGCGCCTGCGCCACCCCGAATCCAATGCCGCGCGAACCGCCGGTGATCAGCGCGGTTCGTCCCTTGAGCTGCAGATCCATCTTGGTGGCCCGCCCGGATAATTGACTGAGTCGCCGTCGCAGCGACCGCGTTCATGCCGGCCACCGTGAACCGCTGCTTGGTGCGCGGCCTGCGCTTTGACCGGCGAAATGACAGGTTCGTATACTACCGCACCCGGCCGGCGTTTGCGCGCCGCCCCGGCAAAGGAGAGTGCATGAACCAAGCGATGGGGCTGCTGGTCGCAGGCTTCAACTACGCGGCTGCCGACCCTGGCGAATTCAACGACTGGTACGACACCGAGCACATTCCGGAACGCCGCCGCACCCCGGGCTTTATCAATGCCGAGCGCTGGCTTGGTATCGAGGACGACAGAATCTCGATTGCCACCTACGATCTCGACAGTTTCGAGGTGCTCAGGAGCCCCGGGTATCGCGCCATTGCCGGGGAGAACCTGTCGCCCTGGTCGAAGCGCCTGGTCGGGAAGTGTCGGCGCGTGTGCCGCTTTGACGGCGAGCAGGTGAACCCCGGCGACCGGCGCGCACCGGAGGGCGCGGCCGCGCTGCTGCTGTTTGCCATGAACGTCGAGCCCGCGGCCGAGGCGGAGCTGAACGAATGGTACGATACCGAGCACCTGCCGCGGCTCGCCGAGGTGTCCGGCTGTCTCGCGGCGCGCCGCTTCCGCGGCCACGCCGGCACGCACCGCTATCTCGCGCTCTACCACCTCGCCGCGCCCGAAGTCGCCGGGTCTGAGGCGTGGAAGGCGGCGGCGGTGACGCCGTGGACGGCCAAGCTGCGCCCGGCGACCTCCGACCGCCTGCGGCTCGTGCTGCGGCCTTACCGGCGCTAAGCGCGTTACGCGTCAACCCGGGGTTGGCGCCGCACGTTAAGATGACACCCCCGGGCGGCCCGCCGCACGGCGACCCTCACCCACGAAAGGAGCAGCCATGAGCAAACTGCTTGCAGCATTGATTGCGGCGTCGTTCGCGGCGTTGACGCTTGCCGCAGCCGCGCAGACCCAGCCCGCGCAACCCGCAACGCCGCCCACGGGCGATGCGCCCAAGGCGCAGCCCGCTACGCCGGCGCCGCCTGCCAAGAAGGCCGACAAGCCCAAGGCCGACAAAAGCAAGAGCAAGGCGAAAGGCGACGCGAAAAAGAGCAAGTCCAAGTCCAAATCCAAGTCGAAATCGAAAAGCAAGTCGAAGGGCACGGTCAAGAAGAACGAAGCGAAATAGATGGCTTGATCCGCAGTATTGGCGCTGCGGGCAGGGCCGGTACAAGGCGGCATCCAGCCGCCTTTTTTCTTGCTTGTTTTCTGCGTGGGCCCGAGCGGATGCGATGGCGCATTGTTCGATCAGCCGACGCTGGGCTAGGATGCGACACTGTGGCTGCGGCGCGATGCGTGGGCACTAGCGCACAGCACGGAGCTCTCGCATCGTTTCGGAGCGAGTAACACGTTGTCCCTGTTATGTATTTCGTAGATTCTGCGACCGGCGCCCGGTACCCGCTGGAGACGCCCCGTTGGCGTGGCGACGGCGGCGCGTATCTCAACCTGGGGCCAGCGCCGGGCTTGAGGCGCGCCGATATCGATACGCGCGTGAACTCGGTATGGCGCTACGCGAAAGCGCTGCTCGTGGACGCGTGCGACGCCGTGAGCATGGGCGAGGGTGGCACGCCGTTCGTGCCCGGGACGTGGGACGAAATGTCGGTGGCCTTCAAGCTCGAATTCATGATGCCCACCGGCTCGTTCAAGGACCGCGGCATGACGGTGATGGTCTCGTATCTCAGAAGCCGCGGCATCACGCGAGTGCTCGAGGACTCATCGGGCAACGCCGGCGCCTCGCTCTCCGCCTATGCCGCCGCCGCGGGCTTGACCTCCCGCATCCTCGTGCCCGAAACCGCGTCGTATCCCAAGATCGCGCAGATCGCCGCGTGCGGCGCCGACGTGGTGACGATCCCCGGCTCGCGCCAGGACGTCGCGGATGCGGCGCTCGCCATGAGCCGCCAGATCTTTTACGCGAGCCACAACTGGCAGCCGATGTTCATCGAAGGCGTGAAAACGCTCGCCTATGAATTGTGGGAGCAGCTGGATTTCCGCGCGCCCGACAATGTTGTGGTGCCGGTGGGCTACGGGTCGAATGTGCTCGGGTGCGCGCGCGGCTTCGAGGAGCTCGAGCGAAACGGCGAGATCACGCGCGGCCCGCGGATTTTCGCGGTGCAGGCGGCGAACTGCGCGCCGCTGCATGCTGCCTACGAGGCGAATCGCGACAGTCTCGGGGCGTTTCCGGTCAAGCCGACGATCGCCGAAGGGATAGCCTCGTCCAAGCCCACCCGTGTGCGCGAAGTGCTCGACGCCGTTCGCAGTAGCGGCGGCGCGATCGTCGCGGTATCCGAAGACGAAATCGTCACCGCGCTCCGCAGGCTCGCACGCAAAGGCCTGTACGTCGAGCCGACGTCGGCCGCCGCAGCGGCCGGGTTGACTAAATTGATCGGGAGCGGTGTGATCCGCGCGAGTGAAACGACGGTGCTGGTGCTGACCGGCTCGGGGTTGAAGGCCTCCGAGCGCATCGGCGAGCTGCTCGGCCTCGGCGCGCGCGAGCGCTAGGGGCGCAAAAAAAGCCCGCGGCACGCGCGGGCTTTCGTAGCGGCGCGGCGCGCTTACGCCACGCCGTGCTTCTTGAACCATGCCTGCATCTTCTTCCAGCCGTCCTCGGCGGCCTCCTTGCGGTAGTTCGGCCGGTAGTCGGCGTAGAACGCGTGCGGCGCGCCCGGATAGACCACGATTTCACTCGTCTGATTTCCGGCGCCCTTCAGCGCGGCGCGCATCTGCTCGACGTGGCTCTGCGGGATGCTCGCGTCCTCGCCGCCGTAGAGCCCCAGCACCGGCACCTTGAGGTGGGGCGCAAGCTCGACCGGGTACGCCGGCTGCAACGCCGCCTTCTCCGGCGCGACCAGCCGCCCGTACCACGCCACACCCGCCTTGACCTTGGGATTGTGGATGCAATAAGTCCAGGTGATGCGACCGCCCCAGCAGAAGCCGGTGATCCCAAGCCGCCCGGTGTCGGCCTTGCCGGTCGACTCGGCATAAAGCACCGCTGCGTCGAGATCCGACATCACCTGGCTGTCCGGCACGTGGTTGACCACCTTGGCGAAGATTTCCTGGTTGTCGGTGAACTTCGTGACATCGCCCTGGCGGTAATAGAGCTCGACCGAGATCGCGAAATAGCCGAGCTTTGCCAGGCGCCGGCACACATCCTTGATATGCTCGTGCACGCCGAAGATCTCCTGCACCACCAGCACGAGCGGGAACTTGCCGTCCTTCGCCGGCATCGCGCGGTACGCCGGGACCGGGCCGTCGCGGGTGGCGAGCTTCACTTCGCCGGCGACCAGCCCCTTGTCGTCGGTGGTGATGACAGTTGAAGCGATTGGCCGCACGATCTTCGCAAAGCCCTGCGGCAGCCACGCGGTCATGAGATCGCGCAGGCCCGCGGCCGGCTGCGGCACGACGCCGCGCAAAACGGATTCGGACATGGAAAGCTCCTTTGGGGTTCAGATGTTGGAATTCTTGGTGCGGAAAAAAATTATACACGCCGGTGGCGTTCGCTTGACACTCGCGGCGGCGGCGGCATAGATTCGGCTCCTTCCCCGCATTCTGAAATCACGCCGGAGCATGCTGTGAAAGTCACTAAAGTCACGAGCTACACTGTTCATCCCGGCTGGCGCAAGAATCTCATCTTCGTCAAGGTCGAGACCGACGAGGGCATCCACGGTTGGGGTGAGGCCTACTCGCAGTACGATCGCGACCGCGCGGTAGTGGCGCAGCTCGATGCCCTGGGACCGTACGTGGTCGGGCGCAGCCCGTTCGACATCAAGCATTTCACCCAGTTTGCCTTCGACGACTACGCCGCGCGCCGCGGCTCGGTGGAGCTGTTCTGCGCCGTGAGCGGCATCGAGCAGGCGCTGTGGGACATCGTCGGCAAGGCGTGCAAGCAGCCGGTCTACAACCTGCTCGGCGGGCGTGTGCGCGACAAGATCCGCGTCTATGCCAACGGCTGGAGCTATGGCATGAAGGAGCCCGCCGACTACGCGCGCGCGGCGGAGAAGGTGGTGGCGCAGGGCTGGACCGCGTTGAAGCTCGACCCGCTGCCGGCGCCGTGGCGCACCTACATCCCGAAAGAGCAGGAGGAGCGGGCGGTGCGCGTGGTCAAGGCTGTGCGCGACGCGGTCGGCCCGGGAGTCGATATCCTGATCGACCAGCACCGCAGACTTGCGCCGATGCATGCGATCCGCCTCGATAAGCGGCTCGCCGAGTTCGGTCTCTACTGGATGGAGGAGTCGTGCCAGGCTGAGTACCCGGACGAGCTGGCTGCGATCCGCCGCGCGATCGGCGTGCCGATGGTGATCGGCGAGGCGACCTACACCAAGACCGGCTTCCGGCCGCTTCTCGAGAAGCGCGCCGCCGATATCCTCAACCCGGACGTGGCGTGCTGCGGCGGCATCCTGGAGCTGAAGGAGATCGCGGCAATGGCCGAGCCCTTCCTCGTGGCGATGTCACCGCACAACTACAACTCGACGGTGGTGGCGCTCGCCTCCACGGTCCACGCCTCGGCGACGATGCCCAATTTCACCATCACCGAATATTTCCTGCCGTTTGTCGAGTTCGGCGATCGCATTTCGGTCAACCAGCTCAAACCCGGCAACGGCTACATCGAGCTGCCGACCGTGCCCGGCCTCGGGATCGATCTCGACGAGGAAGCACTCAAGAAATTCCCGGGCAAGCCGTACGCGCCGCGCAAGCTGCGGCATCCGGCGGACGAGCCGGGCGGCGTTTGATCACGGCTGCGGCCCGCCTTCGGCTGCTGTGAGTCGGCGAGCGACGTAACGGTGCGCTAATGCTGCGCCCTACGGCCGCGTCCTAGCGCGGCTCGCCGCCGCCCCACTCGCCGAGCGTATGAAAGCGGCCGGTCTTCAGGTGCTCGGGCGAGCGCTGCGGCGCGGCGTGCGCCGCGTCCAGCACTGTCGGCGCGACGGCGTGAATGCCGGCCCGGGTCTCGGCATCGCCGGCTGCGCGGGCAAGCGCCTCGGCATCGGTCCACGCCAGGCGGCCTGACTCGAGGCGCAGGTAAATCCGCCCGGTCTCGCGCTCGACGAAGTTGACCACCGGCAGCCGGCGTGCGCACTGCTGGATGAACGCCACGTTGTTCTGCGCGGCCATGCGATCCCGGTCCGGATACACCGCCTCCGGATCGCGCGCATCGACGTTGATCTTGCGGTAGCGGTCGACGTCGAGCATGCACTCGACATCGAGGATGTTCAGCTCGCCGTTCCAGCCGAAGGCGACGGTGCGGGGGCGCTCACCGAGCGCGACGCTGTTGTCGAGAAACTCGTAGTGCACCAGCTTGCTCTCGCGCAGCGCCCAGGTGAAGAACAGCTCCGGCATGCCCGAGAAGGCCTCGACGTTGTGGGCGAGCAGATCATCCACGGCCTTGAAGCGGCCGACCTCGAGCCCCCGCTTCCACGCCCGCTCGACGGTCGCGTGCGGCGGCGTGATCATGAAGAACAGGTACACCAGGTGGCCGAACCGGGTCAGCAGATTGCTGCCGGCCTCGTCCGAATCCGGGGCGAAGCTGTCGAAGCGGAAGCGGTCGATCAGCAGGTGCGACATTTCCCCGCGCTCGGCCTTCTGCGCCATGTAGCGGTCGAGCTTGTGGTGGATGACCTCCATTTCGAGCCCGGTAAAGCTGCCCGCGTACTTGTAGGCCTCGCCCAGGGTGTCGTAGTCGAGCAGATACTTGCGCCAGATATCGGGGCTGATCAGCGCAAAGTCGCTCCAGTCGACGCCGATCTCGCCGGCGAGCTTCTTCTGCAGCGGCCGCATGGTGCTCTTGCCGGAGGCGGAGGCGCCCTTGGTGTTCATCACCACCGGCCGCGCCTGCGCCGGCAGCAGCCGGTAGCCCTCCGCCTGCGCCCCCTCGCGCACCACGGGATCGATCAGACGGCCGAGTGCTTCGCTGCCGAAATCGTTGCAGGCGAGCGTCGCCGCGATCGACGTGATGAGTGCCCGGTCGAGGCGCGCGCGCGGGTGCCGGATGCGCATTGCGGAGACGATCCTGGCGAGCGCCAGGCGGACGGCGCGCAGGATTGGATCGCCAGTCTCGTCGGCGGTAGACCACTCATCGAGAATCCGCTCCTCCCGCGCCCATGCGTCCTCTTCCCTCGCCGCCGACTGTGTGCGTCGCCCAAGACTGAAAACGGCGCGCAGTCCGCGCGCGGGCAGGGTCGCCGGCGCAGGCGCGCACAGAGTCGCCGCGAGCTCGGCGTCGATGGCGGCGGTAAGCTTGCGCTTGAGCTTGTCGTATTCCCGCTCCAAGTCCGGCATCACGGGCGCAATGTGCCGTGTGAACAGGGTCTCGACCATCTCCCGGAAATGAATGCCGAGGTCCTCCTGGCGCGGCCCGTCGGGCACCGACCAGTCGGCGGCCACGCGGATCAGCAGCTCGTGCACGGCGAGCCGCCGCGGGCGGAACGCGACGAGCTCTTCGAGCGGAAGTCCCGTGTAGTCGCGCAGCTCCTGCGCCTCGGCCAGGCTGGTGAATACGTTCTCCGGCCGGAGGATGGTCGACAGCGGCAGCAGATCGGGCGGCAACTCCGAGCTGATGCCCGGATTCCATGGCCCGAAGCCGCCGTGCCCGGGCGCGGCGGTGCTCATCGGGCCGGGTGCACGGACACCGCGTCACCTGCGGCCTCGAGCCGCGCGCCGAAGCGCAGGCTGCGGTCGGTGAGCCGCGCGAGCGCTTCGGTCTCGTCGCGCGGGTTGGTGAACATCGTCTCGTTGCGCTCGTTGTGGCGGACGAAACGCAGCTCGACTTTGTTCACCGTGCGTGCCTCGAGCTCGAGCTGTGCGAGCATGCCGACCCAGTCGCCGTGCTTGCGGCCGCCGTGCCCGGTGTGGAACGAGAAATTGCCGAGCCCGTAGAAAATCGGCTTCCCTTGATAGAACCCGACAGGAAGCGAGAAGTGGGGCCCGTGCCCGAGAACGATGTCCGCGCCGGCGTCGATCGCCGCGTGCGCGATTTCCGTCATGTACGCGAGCACCTCTTCGAACAGGCCCCAGTGATGCGACGCAATGACGATATCGGTGCGGCGCTTGAGCGCCGCGATCTGCTCGCGATATTCAGCGAGGTACTTGGCATCGGCCCAGGTCAGGATCTCGGGCGGTACGCCGGGGCGGTTGCCCGGCGGCACCTCGGGGCGCGTCTTGTGCAAGGGCACCTGATACGCGGTGTGGCCGCGCAGCGCCGCCACCCCCGGCGTGCGCTCGCCGGCCTCGTGATTGGTCGGCCAGTAGACCGAGGTGCGCTGCACGAAGCCGATCGTGACGCCATTGCACTCGACAATCGCGGGCGCGTATGCGGCCTCGCGGTTCGCTCCGCTTCCGGCGTGCTGGATGCCAATGCGATCGAGTTCCGCGAGGGATGACAGGATTGCCGCGGATCCGTAGTTTACGTTGTTGGCGGTGCCCAGGACGCGGTAGCCGGCACGGGTAAGGGCGGCTCCCGCTGACGGGGCGGCATAGAAGCCCTCGTCCATCAGGGAGCGCTCGCCCGCTGGCGCGTACAGGCAGCACTCGAGATTGCCTACGACGCAATCCGCGCGCGCGAGCGC
>JBFKNN010000051.1:0-17058 GCA_041629335.1 Burkholderiales bacterium
TAAGCGGCCAGAATCTAGATTTAAGAGTGGGGGGAATTTTTCCGGATGATCTTCTACGACACTCGCCAGTTCAAAACAATCTCTCTTCTTGAGCGGTACGTAAAACAAGCAGCGTTGTATCGGTAGCACGAGGGTGAAAAGCTTTTCCAGCTGCTCCCAAAAATCGTTTTTTGAGGTGGTGGTTACCTTCGTGTTGGAGCCGCTACTGGTTGCGCTTCCCGACGCGCCCGCTCCTGAACCGCCGCCGCTGATGGTAAGCTCACCCGAAACACCGATACTTGACGTCGTGTCCCGCGCCATGTTGACGTAGTTGATGCGGTACGTTTTCACGTACGGCAGGTCCGGCGATACGATGATGGTGTTGCTCTCGGTGCGGTAGCGCAGGTTCACCTGTTTCGAGATTCGGTCGAGGATCGCCGGCAGCGTTTCATTGATGGCGTTCAGGCTCACCAGCCCCTGCAGCCCGGGATGAATGTCGATGTTCTGCTTGGTGTCGCGCGCGAGCGCAAGCAGCAGCTCCTTCACCGGCACTTCGTTCACCACCACACTGTAGGTTTGCTGCGGGACACTCGGTCTGGGTGGTGGCACGAAAGTCGATATCCGCGCCGGCGGCGGGATTGCCTTATCCGGCTCGGGCGCTTTCGGCGGCGCGCTGATGTGCCCTTCGGAAGGCGGCACGTGGGGCTTGATGTTGGCGCAGCTGGCAAGCAGCAGGATCGAGAAGACGCAGCTGGCGAGCGCGAGTCCGCGCCGGGATACCGCGGCGGATGGAATGCCGGCGCGAAGCGTCACCGCGCGGAACCTCCGCGCGCGTTGGGGACAGGCAGCGTTTGGTAACGACATGTATTCGCTTCTCCTCCCCGGCAGTGTCGCATGGCAGGCACCATTCGGAAGCAAAGTTCCTGCCAGTCCTTCGCCATCACGAGCCCCTGACCTGCTCCAGCTCCGTGCGAATTCCCTGCACGGTGCGCAGGATCGGGTCGTACGCCTTCAAAAACGCAGGCAATCGGGCGAGTGCATCCCGCGCCGCCTGGCGATCGCTGAACCTGCCGTACAACAGCGTCAGTGAAGGTTGACGTTTGGCAACCGTACGATACACAAAAACCTCATTTATTTCAATGAATTTCATGATGTCGTTGAGGCGATTGTTTAGCTGAGCCTCGTCCCACGTTCCGAGCAGCTGGATGCTGTAGGTGCTCTCGGCTTCGCGGGCCAGCCAATCGTTGGTCGCGGCCAGCCGCTGGGCGAGCAGATCCCCTTCGACGGCTTTCGGCGCAGCCTCGGCGCTGACTGTCCCGGGTCGCGCCGGGGCAGGCGCCGCCGCGCCCGCGGGCGGTACTTTCGCGGTCGGCGACGGGACCCCCGTGGGGCCCGAGCCCGACGCGGATTTGTCGACAGAAGCGTTTGATTTTACGGAATTATCTTTCACGGCGATCGACGCGGGCTTGGCTTGTGCCGGTGTCGGAACCGCGTCAGCGGGTGCCGGAATTCTTGGCAGCGGGGTGGCAAGGGAAGGTGCTGTGTCCGGCTTGGCCGCCGGCGCTTGTGCCTTGGGTGCGAGGGGTGCCGGCGCCGGCGCCGCGCCAGCCGGGTCGGCCGGACTGCCGGGTCCGCGCGTCACGGCATAGAGGGCAGCCCCCGCGACCGCAACCGCGACGACGAGCGCTGCCGCTGTCGCCCAGCGCGGGCGGACCGGGCGCGCCGGCAGGTCCTGGCTGAACTCACTGTCGCGCACCGCGTCCGCGACGTGCTTCAACTTGACGAAATAAGTATTCTCGGAGAACGCGGCGAGCAGCGCCTTGTCGGCGATGATATTGACGCGGCGGGTCAGTCCCTCCGAGGCTCGTGCTATGGCTTTCACCACGGAATTGGAGAACAGGTCCGGTCCGCGATAGCCCGCCGCGCGCATGCGGAACATCAGGTATTCGCGGATGTCGGCGGTCGCGAGCGGGTCGAGGCGAAAGCTGTGGGTGATGCGCTCGCGCAACTGCCGGATGCGCGGCTCGCGCAGGTTCGCATCGAGCTCGGGCTGGCCGAAGAGCACCATCTGCAGCAGCTTGTCGTTGTCGGTCTCGAGATTCGACAACAGGCGGATCTCCTCCAGCGTCGCAAGCGGCATGCCCTGCGATTCCTCGACGAACACCACGACGCGCTTGCCCTCGGCGTAGCGCTTGAGCAGGAATTCCTGCAGCGCGTGCATGACTTCCAGTCTCGAAGCGTCGCGGGCAACCGCGAGGTGCAGCTCGAACGCGATCGCGTGCAGGATTTCGTCCGGGGAGACGCTCGGGTTGGCGAGATACACGGTCTCGATATGCTCGGGCAGACGGGTCTGCAGCATGTTGCAGAGCATGGTCTTGCCGCTGCCGACCTCGCCCGTGACCTTGACGATGCCCTCGCCGTGGGTGACGGCATAAATCAGCGCCTCGAGGATCGGGCCGCGGTTGCCGCCGCTGAAGAAAAACTCGGTGTTCGGCGTGATCTTGAACGGCGCCTGGTCCAGTCCGAAGTGGCTGTAATACATGAGATGTGCTTCTGCCTCGCTGTTCGCGGCCTGCTACTTGCCGGCAGACCGCGAATTCTTTCCAGCCTGATCCTGGTTGGAGTAGTTCTGCATCCGGCTGTACAGCGTGGTGCGGTGGATGCCGAGCAGCTTCGCGGCCTGGGTCAGGTTGCCCTGCGTGATGACCATCGCGGCCTCCACGTAGCCGCGCTCCCACTCCTGCATCATCTCGTCCAGGTTGAAGTCCTTGCGCACCTGCAGGTGGCGTTTTGCCGCGTCGAGCAGGGCCTTGAAATCCTGCGCGACCGGGAGCCCCGGCAGGTCGACATCGAGACTCTCCATGTCGAGCTCGGCCCGCAGCTGCTCCGGGTTCACCTGGCCGCCCGGGTACTTGGTGGTGAGGCGGATCACGATGTTGCGCAGCTCGCGCACGTTGCCGGGAAAGCCGTAATCGAGCCACAGCGCCATCGCCGCGCTGTCGAGCTCGCACGCCTTGGAGCCCGCCTGTTCCGCATAGAACTTGCGGAAATGGTCGAGCAGGATCACCTTGTCGTTGCCCAGGTCGCGCAGCGCCGGCACGCTGATCGTGAACACGGACAGGCGGTGGTAGAGGTCGCCGCGGAAGCGGCCGGCGCGAATCTCCGCGCGCATGTCGCGGTTGGTCGCGGCGATCACGCGCGCGTTGGACGTGCGGCTCTGGGTTTCGCCCACGCGCTGGAACTCGCCTTTTTCCAGCACGCGCAGGAGCTTCGCCTGCAGCTCGAGGGGCAGCTCGCCGATCTCGTCGAGGAACAGCGTCGAATCCTGTGCGTCCTCGAAATAGCCGGCACGGGAGGTGGTGGCGCCGGTGAACGACCCCTTGGCGTAGCCGAAGAGCGTCGGCTCGACCAGCGTCGGCGAGATGGCGGCGCAATTGAGCGCGAGGAACGGGCGCGCGGCGCGCTGGCTCATCATGTGCAGCGACGAGGCGACCAATTCCTTGCCGCTGCCCGACTCGCCCTCGATCAGCACCGGGAACGGTGCGTTGGCGAACTGGCTGATCTGCTGCCGCAGCTTCTCGACGAGCAGGCTCTTGCCGAGCAGCCCGGTTTCGGCCGCGGCGCTCAGCTCCGCATCGCGCACCTCGAGCGCGCGGGTGAGCAGCGTCTTGAGGGTCTCCGGCTCGCACGGCTTGGCGACGAACTCGATGGCGCCCAGCGTGCGCGCATGCCGCGCGTTGGTCTCGTCGCTCTGGCCCGAGAGCACGACGATCTTCATGCCCGGCGCGTAGGCAACCAGCTCGCTGATCAGGCGGAAGCCCTCGTCCGGCCGGTGTGGAGTCGGCGGCAGCCCGAGATCGATCAACGCGAGCTGTGGCGGACTATCGAGCTGGCGCAGCAGATTCTTCACCTGCGCGCGCGAGTCGGCGACGTAGACCGAGAAATCGCGCCCCAACACGAAGTTGAGCGTGTCGGTGATCAGCGGATCGTCGTCCACGATCAGCAGGTCGGGTTTTGCCTTGGCGGCCACTGGTTGCGGCTCCTTGCTGCAGTTAACGGGATATTGTGCCAGATACCCCCGACAGGCGTCAGCCCATTACGCCACAGTTGGCGAGGCGGCGATGCAGGCGAGAAACGCCTGCTCGATGTCGCGCGCATCGAACCGGCGGACGAACTCCCCGGGCGCGCCCGCGAACCGCAGCCGTCCCTGGTGCACGACCGCCATGCGGCCGCACATCTCCGCCACGTCGGCGAGCGAATGTGAGGTGAGGAAGATGGTGCGCCGTGCCGCGTGCAGCTGCTTCAGCTCGCGCTTGAGGAACGCCCGCGCCTTCGGGTCGAGGCCGCTCGTCGGCTCGTCGAGCACGTAGAGGTCCTTGTTCGACAGCAGGCAGGCGGCGAGCGCGAGCTTCTGCGTCATGCCCTTGGAGTAGGTGCGGGCCGGCCGCGTGAGCGCCGATGCGTCGAGGTCGAGCGCCTGGAACATGGCTTCGACCCGCGACTCGTCGTAGGGCGCGCGGTGCAGCCGCGCGAGGTACTGGAGAAAATCACGGCCGGTGAGGTAGAAGGGCGGGCTGAAGCGCTCGGGCACGAACGCGAGACGCGCCCGGGCCGCCGTCAGCCGGTGGCGGACCCCGAAGATTTCGATCGTCCCGGCATCGACATCGCAGAAGTCGAGCAGGCACTTGATGAGCGTGGTCTTTCCCGCGCCGTTCTCGCCCACCAGCCCGAAGACTTCGCCCGCCGGCACGTCGAGCGTGAAGTCGGCGAGCGCGGCGACGCGCCCAAAAGACTTGGTGACCTCGCTGAAGCGCAGCGCAGTCTCGCTCATCGACGGTCGGCAGCAAATGACGGCATGGGCGGTAACTTATCCCAAAGCCGGAAAAGGGTAAACTGCCGGCCGACGCGCCGCCGGCAGCGGGTCTGATTTCCCATGCCGACGTCCGATCATGCGCTGCTTGGCCAGCTCTCCAGCAACAGCCTTCCGTATCGTGATCCGCTGGCGGTCATCGACTGGGCTGCGCTCGACGTGCATGGTTTCTGGCTGCCCGAGCCCGCGCTCTCGCTCTACGGGCTGCCGGAATATGAGGCGCTCGCGCCCGAAGTGAAGCGGCGCCTGTCACAGTACGAGTTCATCAATGTCATGCAGGCGGGGCTTGTGGCTCGAGCGGTTGTTCCTGCAACGCCTGTCGCGGCGGCTCGAGGCGGCCTTGCGCCCACGCTGCGGGTGCTCAAAAGCCGCGGTCTGAAGCCGCGCCTCTGAGCCGGATCAGGATTGCGCCAGCACCTGCGCGGCCGAATAGCTGCTGCGCCAGCCGAGCTCGACGCGGATCCGCCGGCAGTTGACGATCAGCGTCCGGGCAAGTCCGTCGATCCATGCCGGCTCGCCGCCCCAGCCCGCCCACCTGCAGGCAAGCTTCAGCATGCTGCGGGCAACCGCGGGCGGCAGCGGCACGCGCAGGCGGTGGCGGCTGCGGATCGCGTCGCGAAAGCTGAAGTTGTCCTCGACCGCGAGGTTGAACGCGCCGCGCACGGGTTTGGCCAGGCACAATAGCACCGCGCGCGCCACGTCGTCCTCGTGCACGCACTGGAGCAGCGGCTGCGGGTCGGGAAGGCGCACATAGCACGGCTGGTTCAGCAGTTGCCGGAGGACCGGATGCGCATGCGGTCCGAGAACGACGTGCGGCCGCAGGCGCACGCATTCCGGGAACTCGATCGCGAGCAGCTGCTCGAGGTGCGCCTTGTGCTGCGCATAGAGAAACCGGGGCAGCGGCGCAAGCGGCGCGTCCTCGCTGAGGTGCACCCCGCTGCCGTACACCGCGGCGCTCGACACGTGCAGGAGGCGGGCCACGCCGACGCTGCGGGCGGCGTGAAAGACCCGGTGGCTGCCGCGCACGTTGATGTCGAACATCTCGGCTTCGCTCATCCGGCCGCGCAGCACGACGAAGGCGAGGTGGACCAGCGCATCATGCTCCGCGATCAGGCCGGCAATTCGCGGGCTGCGGATGTCGAGCCGGTGGGCGGCGAACTTGGCGTGCGCGAACCGCGGCGGCGCCAGGTCGACGCCGGTGACCCCGGTCACGCCCGGGTCATCGCACAGCCGCGGCAGCAGCGACTGTGCAAGGTGGGAGCTCGATCCGGTGACGAATACGCGCATTCGGAATCAGGGTCCTGGATAGGCGATCCGCGATCGAGGCTTTCGCACGCGCCCCGTTAGCGCCTTGCCTCAACGCTAGCTGCCGCGAAGGCCGGAATCACGATGCCGTGGAAGAGATCGAAGTCGAGCGGCATAGCGGGATGATGCCAGCGCCCGCCGCGGCCGCCAATCGTGCGGGCCGGAAATTGGTGGAACTCGCCCGGACAGTTTAAAATCCACTCTTTTTGCAACTGGCGCAAGCCCCGCGTGGCAGCTGACAACCTCATAGAAATCAAGGGCGTCGATTACTGGTATACCCGGCGCCGCTCAATCTTGAGCGGCATCGACATGGTGATTCCGCGCGGCAAGGTGGTCGCGATCATGGGCATCAGCGGCTCGGGCAAGACGACGCTGCTGCGCCTGATCGGCGGGGTCATGAAGGCGCGCCGCGGCGAGGTCGTGGTCGACGGGGAACTGGTCGGCAAGCTCGACAGCGCCGGGGTCTACCGCCTGCGCCGGCGCATGGGGATGCTGTTTCAGTTCGGCGCGCTGTTCACCGATCTCTCGGTGTTCGACAACGTAGCGTTCCAGATGCGCGAGCACACCGACCTGCCGGAGCGCATGATCCGCGACCTGGTGTTCATGAAGCTCACCGCCGTGGGCTTGCGCGGAGCGCACCGGCTGATGCCCTCGGAGCTCTCCGGCGGCATGGCGCGGCGCGTGGCGCTCGCCCGGGCGATCGCGCTCGATCCGATGCTGATGATGTACGATGAGCCCTTCACCGGGCTCGACCCGATCTCGCTCGGCGTGATCCGCAACCTGATCCGCCGGCTGAACGACGCGCTCGGCGCGACTTCGATCGTGGTCACGCACGACGTGCAGGAAGCGCTCGAGATTGTCGACTATGTCTATTACATGTCCGACGGCAAGATCGTTGCCAAGGGAACGCCCGACGAGATGCGCGCGATGACCGAGCCGCTGGTGCATCAGTTTGTCTACGGCGAGCCCGACGGGCCGGTGCCGTTCCAGTATCCGAGCAAGGGTTACGCCGAGGATCTGCGGCTGGGGGCGGGCCGTGGCTGAGCGCGCAGTCCTGTCGGTGCGCAGGATCGGGCGCATCACCAATGACAGCGTGCTGCGGCTGGGTTTTGCGGCGCGCTTCATCGCGCTGACGCTGGCGCACTCCGGAACCAGTTTTGCCCGCTTCGGCCTGGTGATCCGGGAGCTCTACTTCACCGGCGTGCTCTCGCTCATCATCATTCTCGTCTCGGGCCTGTTCGTCGGGATGGTGCTGGGCTTCCAGGGGTTTCACACGCTGCAGACCTACGGCTCCGAATCCGCGCTCGGCGTGCTGGTCGCGCTGTCGCTGGTGCGGGAGCTGGGGCCGGTTGTCTCGGCGCTGCTCTTCGCCAGCCGCGCCGGCTCCGCGATGACCGCCGAGATCGGGCTGATGAAAGCGACCGAGCAGCTCTCCGCAATGGAGATGATGGCGGTCGATCCCATCTCTCGGGTCGTCGCGCCGCGCTTCTGGGCCGGATTCATCTCGATGCCGCTGCTCGCTGCGATGTTCAGCGCGATGGGCGTATTCGGCGGCTACCTGGTGGGCGTTGTCCTGATCGGCGTCGACGAGGGCTCGTTCTGGTCGCAGATGCAGAGCGCCGTCGATTTCCGCGAAGACATCATGAACGGCGTGATCAAGAGCGTGGTTTTCGGCTTTGCCGTCACTTGGATCGCGCTGTTCGAGGGCTATGATGCGCCGCCAACGGCGGAAGGCGTGTCGGGGGCGACGACGCGCACGGTGGTGACGTCCTCGCTTGCCATTCTCGGCCTGGACTTCGTGTTGACCTCATTCATGTTTCGGGGGCTTTGATGGAACGCTCGATGCTCGACTTGTGGGTAGGAATTTTCGTGTGCGCGGGAATCGGCGCCTTGCTGATACTCGCGCTGAAGGTGGGGAACATGAGCGGTATCGCTGGCGGCGATACCTACCGCCTGTATGCCCGCTTCGACAACATCGGCGGCCTGAAACCGCGGGCGCCGGTGAAGAGCGCGGGCGTGGTGGTCGGCCGCGTCGACGAAATCTCGTTCGACAACGACCGCTTCGTCGCCAAGGTCGCGATGAACATCGACAAGACCTACAAGTTTCCCAAGGACACCACGGCCTCGGTGCTGACGTCCGGCCTGCTCGGGGAGCAGTATATCGGCCTCGAGGGCGGCGGCGACTCGGCGGTGCTGGCGGAGGGCGATACCCTCAAGCTCACGCAGTCGGCAGTGGTGCTCGAAAAACTGATCGGCCAGTTCCTGTACAGCAAGGCGGCCGAGGGCGGCGACGACAAGAAGTAGGCTCGCTACGGTCTGGTGATCAAGATTCGCTACGGAGTGATGACTATGCGCATGCGAAATTTCCTGTTCTCTTTCATGTTGATGGCGGCCGTTGGCGCCGCGCCGGCTGCGGCGGCGGAGTTTCCCGCGCCTGACGCGCTGGCAAGAAGCGTCACCGACGAGGTGCTGACGATCGTGCGCGCCGACAAGGAGATCCAGGCCGGCAATCAGAAGAAAGTGCTCGAGCTGGTCGAGAGCAAGGTGCTGCCGCACTTTAACTTCCTGCGCATGACGCAGCTCGCGATGGGCAAGAACTGGCGCCAGGCGAGCGCCGAGCAGCAGGCGCAGCTCGCGCGCGAGTTCCGCGCGTTGCTGGTGCGCACCTACACCGCTGCGTTCACGCAGTACAAGAACGAGACAATCGAGTACCGGCCGCTGCGCTTGATGTCCGACGATTCGGACGTAGTGGTGAAATCGCTGGTCAAGCGCGGGGGCGGGCAGCCGGTGGCGATCGACTACAACATGGAGAAGACCAGCCAGGGCTGGAAGGTCTACAACGTCAAGATCGAGGGCATCAGTTTGGTGGAAAACTATCGCAACACGTTCAATTCGGAAGTGCAGAAGAACGGCGTCGACGGCCTGATCCGGGCGCTCAACGGCAAGAACCAGACGCAGGCGGCTGCGCAATGATCAGCTGCGATGGCGGCCGCTGCACGGTCGAGGGGCCGCTCACCCTGGAGAATATCGTCGCCGTGCTCGACGAGAGCCGGCGCGAGCTGCCCGCGGCGGCCGGGGTCGTGATCGACCTCGCCGGCGTGACCGAGGTGGACTCCTCGGCGGTGAGCTTGCTGCTGGAATGGCGGCGCGCGGCGCTGCGCGACAAGCGCAAGGTCGAGTTCGTCAACCTTCCCGACAACCTCAAAAGCCTCGCCCAGCTCTACGGCGTGACCGAGCTGCTCGACGGCAAGTGAGGCGCCGGAGCGGCGTTCGCCCGGGCGGCCCCGCAGCGGCGCCCCACCCCTGAGTCCTCGCGCTTCACGCAATTATGATCCCCGCCATCCAGGTCGAGCGCCTCACCAAGCAGTATGGCGGGCTGCGCGCGCTCGCCGGCATCAGCCTCGAGATTTCCCAGGGGGAATTCTTCGGCCTGCTCGGGCCGAACGGCGCGGGCAAGACCACGCTGATCAGTATTCTTGCCGGCCTCACGCTCGCCACGGACGGGGTGGCGCAAGTGATGGGGCACGACGTGGTGGCGGATTATCGCGACGCGCGACGCGCGCTCGGCGTGGTGCCGCAGGAGCTCGTTTTCGATCCGTTCTTCACGGTGCGCGAGGCGCTCGCCATCCAGGCTGGTTACTTCGGGATCCGCGACAACCGTGCCTGGATCGACGAAGTGATGGCGCATCTCGATCTCACCGACAAGGCGGACACCAATATGCGGGCGCTCTCGGGCGGGATGAAGCGGCGCGTGCTCGTGGCGCAGGCGCTGGTGCACAAGCCGCCGGTGATCGTGCTCGACGAGCCCACAGCCGGCGTCGACGTCGAGCTGCGCCAGGCGCTGTGGCGGTTCGTCCGGCAGCTGAACCGCGACGGCCATACGATCGTGCTGACCACGCATTATCTCGAGGAGGCCGAAGCGCTGTGCGGCCGCATCGCCATGCTCAAGCAGGGCAACGTCGTCGCGCTCGACACGACGCAGAACCTGTTGCGGCTGCACTCGGGCTGCTACGTCGAGCTGCGGCTGGTTGGCGAGGACCGGCTGCCCGAGGGGCTCACGCCGCGCGTGGTGGAGCGGCGCGAGGACGGCGCCTACCGGCTTGCGCTCGCGGATTACGTCGAACTGGAAAGCCTGATGCACGAGTTGAAGCGCGCGCGAGTGCGGGTTCAGGAGATGGAGGTCATGCAGCCCGACCTCGAGGAGGTTTTCGTGCAGATCATGCGGCGCGAGAGGTGAGCGCGTGAATGACAAAGCGAAAGATGCCGTTTCTTCCGGTGCGCCAGGCGCGGGCCGCGGGCAGGAGTGGCCGCCATCGCCGGCGGCGTTTCAGATCTCGCCGCTGGCCGGGTTCTACACGCTGTTCTACAAGGAATGGCTGCGCTTCTGGAAGGTGAACGTGCAGACGGTGCTGGCGCCGGTGTTGACCGCGCTGCTGTTCCTGCTGGTGTTCTCGCACACGCTGCGCGGGCAGGTTGAGATGTTTCCCGGCGTCGCCTATTCCGCGTTCCTTGTGCCGGGCCTGGCGATGATGTCGGTGCTGCAGAACGCGTTTGCGAACAGCTCCTCGAGCCTGATGCAGTCGAAGATGACCGGCAACATCATCTTCGTGCTGCTGCCGCCGCTCTCGCACCGGGAGTTCTTCGGTGCCTACCTGCTCGCCGCCGCCGCCCGCGGGCTGGTCGTCGGGGTGGGGGTGCTCGCGGCGACGGTCTGGTTCGTCGACCTGCGTCTCGCTTACCCCCTGTGGGCGCTGGCGTTCGCGATCGGCGGCAGCGGCATCATGGCGGCGCTCGGCATCATCGCCGGCATCTATTCGGAGAAGATTGACCAGCTCGCGGCATTCCAGAACTTCATCATCCTGCCACTGACGTTCCTGTCGGGCGTGTTCTACTCGATCCATTCCCTGCCGCCGTTCTGGCAGAATCTCTCGCGGCTCAACCCGATCTTCTACATGATCGACGGCTTCCGCTTCGGGTTCTTCGGCCACGCGGACGTGTCACCCTGGTTGAGCCTCGCGATTGTCGCCGCCTGTTTCTTCACCTTATCATTGGTGACTTTGTGGCTCATCAAGACCGGTTACAAGCTGAGGCATTAGATCCATGGTTTCACCCGCACAGATCAAAGGCTGGATCCAGGACCATCTCGAGTGCGACCACGTTGAGGTCGCCGGGGATGGCCATCATTTCGAGGCGCTCGTCGTGAGCGCGGCGTTTCGCGGCAAGCCGAAGGTGCAGCAGCACCAGCTGGTGTACAAGGCGCTGGGCAGCCGCATGCGCGAGGAAATCCACGCGCTGTCGATGCGCACGCTGACACCCGAGGAGTGGGGCAAGTAAGGCGGCCGGGCGATGGACAAGCTCATCATCGAGGGCGGGGTGCCGCTCTCGGGCGAGATCGACATCTCGGGCGCCAAGAACGCGGCGCTGCCGATCCTGACCGCCGCGCTGCTCACCGAGGAACCGCTCACGGTGCGCAACGTCCCGCACCTGCGCGACGTTACCACCATGCTGACGCTGCTCGGCCAGATGGGGGTGTCGATCTCGCTCGACGAGAAGCTCGGTATCGAGCTCAAGGCTGACCGGATCACGCAGCCGGTGGCGCCCTACGAGCTGGTCAAGACCATGCGCGCCTCGGTGCTGGTGCTGGGGCCGCTGGTGGCACGCTACGGCAAGGCCCGGGTGTCGCTCCCCGGGGGCTGCGCCATCGGCTCGCGCCCGGTCGACCAGCACATCAAGGGCCTGCAGGCGATGGGAGCCGAGATCGCGATCGAGCGCGGCGACATCGTCGCCCGGGCCGAGCGGCTCCGCGGCGCGCACATGTGCATGGATCTGGTGACGGTGACCGGCACCGAGAACATCATGATGGCCGCGGCGCTGGCGCAGGGCACCACAGTGATCGAGAATGCCGCGCGCGAGCCCGAGGTGGCAGACCTGGCCGCCTGTCTCAATCTCATGGGCGCGCGTATCCGCGGCGCCGGCACCGACACCATCACCATCGATGGCGTGGAGCGGCTGCACGGCGCGAGTTACCAAGTGATGCCGGACCGCATCGAGACCGGCACCTTTCTCGTCGCTGCGGCGGCGACCGGCGGCAATGTGCGGCTCACCGGGGTACGCGCCGACGTGCTCGACGCCGTGCTCGAGAAGTTGCGCGAAAGCGGCGCAGAGGTGGACACCGGGTCCGGCTGGATCAGCGTCCGCGTCAACGACGCGCTCGACGCGGTCAACGTGCGAACGGCGCCCTACCCGGCATTCCCGACCGACATGCAGGCGCAGTTCATGGCGCTGAACAGCGTCGCGCACGGAACCGCGGTGGTCACCGAGACGATCTTCGAGAACCGCTTCATGCACGTGCACGAGCTGAAGCGCCTTGGCGCCGATATCGAGGTGGAAGGCAATACCGCGGTGGTGAAGGGTGTGGCGCGGCTCGAGGGCGCGACCGTCATGGCGACGGATCTCCGCGCCTCGGCGAGCCTGGTGCTGGCCGGGCTGATCGCACGCGGCTCGACCGTCATCGACCGCGTCTATCATCTCGACCGCGGCTACGAGCGGATCGAGGAGAAACTCTCCCGGCTGGGCGCCCGCATCCGCCGCGTGAACTAGAGTACGGCTACTGCCCGCTGCGCTAACTTAAGCTGTTGTTTTTATTTATTTTCCTTTGCGTGTTTCGCGGGCTTTGGATAGAATCGCTTCTTTTGCCGCCAAGCCATGATCACTATCGCGCTCTCCAAGGGGCGGATCCTCGACGAGACGCTGCCGCTGCTCGCAGCCGCCGGCATCACCCTGCGTGATGATCCCAACACCTCGCGCAAGCTGATCCTCGCGACCAGCCGGCGCGACGTGCGGCTCATCATCGTGCGCGCGTCCGACGTACCGACCTACGTCCAGTATGGCGCCGCGGACCTCGGGATCGCTGGCCGCGACGTGCTCGACGAGCACGGCGGAAGCGGGCTGTACCAGCCGCTCGACCTCAACATCGCGCGCTGCCGCATGATGGTGGCGGTGCCGGCGGGCTTCGACTACCCGCGCGCGGTGCGCCAGGGCGCGCGGCTCAAGGTCGCCACCAAGTACGTGCAAACCGCGCGCGAGCACTTCGCGGGCAAGGGCGTGCACGTCGATCTGATCAAGCTCTACGGATCGATGGAGCTCGCGCCGTTGACCGGGCTCGCTGACGCCATCGTCGACCTCGTGAGCACCGGCAGGACGTTGAAGGCAAACCGGCTGAAAGCGGTCGAGGAGATCGGCGAGGTCAGTGCACGGCTCGTGGTCAACCAGGCGGCATTGAAGCTGAAGCGTGCAGCCATCCGGCCGCTGATCGACGCGTTCGCTCGGGCGGCGTCATGAGGGGGATCAGGCGGCTCGACAGCAGCCAGCGCGATTTTGCCGCGCAGCTCGAGAAGCTCCTTGCCTTCGAGGCGGCGCAGGACCCCGCGGTCGATCAGGTGGTGGCCGGCATCATCGCCGACGTGAGAGCGCGCGGCGACGCGGCCGTGCTCGAGTATACGCAGCGCTTCGACCGCGTCAACGCACGCTCGGTCGCCGGGCTGACGATCGAAAAAGACGAGCTCGCGACGGCTGCGCGCGCGCTGCCGGCGAGGCAGCGGGACGCGCTGGGTGCCGCGGCGACGCGGATCGAGGCGTACCACGCGAAGCAGGTCGCGTCATCGTGGCAGATCGAGGAACGCGACGGCACGGTGCTGGGCCAGCGCGTCACTCCGCTCGATCGCGTGGGGCTGTATGTTCCGGGCGGAAAGGCGGCCTACCCGTCTTCGGTGCTGATGAATGCGATCCCCGCCAAGGTCGCGGGGGTGAGGGAGCTGATCATGGTCAGCCCTGCTCCCGACGGCGCGCGCAATCCGCTGGTTCTCGCCGCCGCCGGGTTGGCGGGCGTGGATCGCGTGTTCACCATCGGCGGCGCGCAGGCGGTCGCCGCCCTTGCTTACGGCACCGAGACCGTGCCGCAGGTCGACAAGATCGTGGGCCCGAGCAACGCCTACGTCGCCGCGGCGAAGCGGCGCGTGTTCGGTGTGGTCGGCATCGACATGGTGGCCGGCCCCTCGGAAATCCTGGTGGTGTGCGACGGCGGCACGGATCCCGACTGGATCGCCATGGACCTCTTCTCGCAGGCCGAGCACGACGAGGTGGCGCAGGCGATCCTGCTCACGCCCGACGCCGCCTTCCTCGACGCGGTGGATGCCGCGATTGCGCGCGCACTGCCGCGCATGCCGCGCCGCGACGTTATCACGGCATCTCTTGGCGCTCGCGGCGCCTTGATCAAAGTGCGCGATCTCGAAGAGGCATGCCAGCTCGTGAACCGCATGGCGCCCGAGCACCTGGAGCTGTCGGTCGAAAACCCGCAGGCGCTGCTGCCCAAGATCCGCCACGCGGGCGCGATCTTCCTCGGCCGCTACAGCTCGGAGGCGGTCGGCGATTACTGCGCCGGCCCGAATCACGTGCTGCCGACCTCGCGCACCGCGCGCTTTTCGTCGCCGCTCGGCGTCTACGACTTTCAGAAGCGCTCGAGCGTGATCGGGGTCTCGCGCGAGGGGGCGCGCACGCTCGGCGCGATTGCGGCAGACCTGGCGCGCGGGGAGGGCTTGCCGGCGCATGCCGAGTCCGCCGAGTACCGCATGAAATGAGTTGAGCCGCCAGGACGCCAGGGGAAAGCAACTGGAGAATTTCAGCGTGCTCCGGGTTCTTCCGGGCATGTCATCAGGGCTGGCTGTTCAGTTTCCCGGTAGTCGAATGATTTGAATTACTTGGCGTCTTGGCGGTAAAAGGGTTCTCATGGCCAAACCGGAAGACATCATCCGCGAAGAGATCCTCGCGCTCGCGGCCTATCACGTGCCGGACAGCACGGGTCTGGTGAAGCTCGACGCGATGGAGAACCCGTACCGCCTGCCCGCGGACGTGCAGGTCGAGGTGACGCGGCTCGCCGAGTCGGCCGCGCTCAACCGTTACCCGGACCCGGCCGCAGGCCGGTTGAAGGCGCGACTGCGCGAGGCGATGGCGGTGCCGGACGGGATGGAGCTCGTGCTCGGCAACGGCTCGGACGAACTGATCCAGATGCTGACGCTCGCGGTGGCGCGCCCCGGCGCCACGGTGCTCGGGCTCGAGCCCTCGTTCGTGATGTTCCGCCTGATCGCGGGCTTCTGCGGCGTGCGCTTCGTCGGCGTGCCGCTCAAGCCCGACTTTTCGCTCGACCTCGCGCGCGTGCTGGCAGCGGTCAAAGAGCACCGGCCCGCGCTCATCTTCATCGCCTATCCGAACAATCCCACCGGCAACCTGTTCGGCGCGGCCGATCTGGAGCGCATCATCGAGGCGGCGCCGGGCATCGTGGTGATCGACGAGGCGTATCACGCGTTCGCGGGCGCAAGCTTCATGCCGCAGCTCGGCTGCTACCCAAACCTGCTCGTCATGCGCACGCTCTCCAAGCTCGGGCTCGCCGGCCTGCGCCTGGGGATCCTCGCCGGCGCGCGGGCCTGGCTCGAGCATGTCGACAAGGTGCGCTTGCCTTATAATGTCAACGTGCTGACCCAGCTTGTCGCCGAGAAGGTGCTCGCGCATCCCGACGTGCTCGCGCAGCAGGCCGCGGCGATCAAGGATGGCCGCGCGCGGCTTGCCGAGCAGCTTGGGCGCACCGGCGGGGTCGAGCCGTTTCCCAGCGATGCCAATTTCATCCTGTTCAGGACCGAGGGCGCGGGCCGGGTCTTCGAGCGGCTGCGCAGCCGCGGCGTGCTGATCAAAAACCTGCACGGCTCCCACCCGCTGCTCGAGAACTGCCTGCGCGTCACCGTCGGCACGCCCGACGAGAACGCGAAGTTCGCCGCGGCGCTCGAGGCGGCGGTGAGCGAATAGCAGCCCGTCTTCTTACAACGATGTAGCCCGGACACGAGTCGACATGCGCAAGGCCCAGGTCAAACGCAACACCCAGGAGACGAGAATCAGCGTCAAGCTGAACCTCGACGGCAGCGGCCGCGGCAAGCTCGCGACCGGCGTGCCGTTCCTCGACCACATGCTCGACCAGGTGGCGCGTCACGGCCTGTTCGATCTCGAGATCACCGCCGAGGGCGACCTGCATATCGATGCGCATCACACCGTCGAGGACATCGGGATCACGCTCGGCCAGGCATTTGCCCGCGCGCTTGCGGACAAGAAGGGCGTGCGCCGCTACGGCCATGCCTACGTGCCGCTCGATGAGGCGCTCTCGCGCGTGGTGGTCGACCTGTCCGGACGGCCGGGGCTCACGATGGGGGTCAAGTTCACGCGCGCCCGCATCGGGGAATTCGACGTCGACCTGGTGGGCGAATTCTTCCAGGGTTTCGTCAACCATGCGCTGGTGACGCTGCACATCGACAATGTGAAGGGCAAGAACGCGCATCACCAGTGCGAGACGGTATTCAAGGCGTTCGGCCGCGCGCTGCGCATGGCCGCCGAGCGCGATGCGCGGGTGAAGGACGTGCCCTCGACCAAGGGGACGCTCTAGACCGGTTCCGCGTTTAATGTTTCGCGTTCCCGGTTCTCGCATCACGCGAGCGTCTGACGGAAACCCCGAAACCCGAAACCCGAAACCCGGAACCCGAAACCCGAAACCCGGAACCGAACTCGCATGACCGACGTCGCTGTCATCGATTACGGCATGGGCAACCTGCGCTCGGTGTCGAAAGCCATCGAGCATGTCGCGCCGCGCCTCCAGGTTACGGTGACCAGCGATCCGGCGGTGGTGGCCCGGGCTGCGCGCGTGGTGTTCCCGGGGCAGGGGGCGATGCCCGATTGCATGCGCGAGCTCGATGCACGCGGTTTGCGTCGTGCCGTGCTGGATGCTGCCGCCTCGAAGCCTTTCTTGGGTATTTGCATCGGCCAGCAGATGCTGTTTGATCACAGCGCCGAAGGCGACGTACCCTAGA
>JBFKNN010000052.1:0-17049 GCA_041629335.1 Burkholderiales bacterium
AGCCCCGCGAACATGACGATGTCGGCCTCGGTCACGGTGCGGGCCGGGCTCTCGAATTCCGCGCCGATGTCCCACTCCTCCCAGTACATGCCTCGCATGAATCGGCTCCTTTAGAGCTGATAGATCAAAATCAATTCGAACTGCCAAGACCGCCAAGCAAGGACAACCAATCTGTAACTGACCCCACCCGGGTGGCCGCACACTCCCAAAAGCCGGGCAGCGCCTCGCGCCCCTGATATCTGGCTCTCCTGCCATTCCCCCTCTTTGGTACCGCAACGTCCACGCAGCTGGTGATGGCCTTTCCCGGCGAGCCCGTGATTTCTTGCGGTGCCCCCAAACCGTCGCAGCTCCTGCTCTAGTTATTGTTTTCTTGGCGGTCTTGGCGGTTCAGCTCTTAGCGTTTCCTACCCGATCGCGCCTTCCCGGCGCAGGCGCGCGATCTGATCATCCGACATGGCCAGGAGCTGCTTCAAAATCGCCTCGGTATGCTCGCCCAGTCGCGGCGCGGGCGTGGAGATGGTGCCCGTTACCCCCGACATCTTGATCGGATTGCCGGGCAGCCTCACCTTGCCCACGTCCGGGTGATCGTACTCGACGATCATTTCGCGCTCCGCAACCGGCGGCTCGGCAAACGCCTGGTCGAAGTGGTTGACCGGCGCTGCCGGCACATCGGCCGCGCGCAGCCGCTCGAGCCACTCCGCCACGCCGCGGGTGCGGAAAATGGCATCCAGCCGGGGCACCAGGATCGCCTTGTGCTTTACGCGGTTCGCGTTGGTGGCGAAGCGCGGGTCCTTGCCGAGCGCGGGGTCCCCCAGAACCTCGCACAGCCGCCGCCAGAACGAATCCTCCCGCGTGGCCACGACGACGTAACCGTCGCTCGTGGCGAAGGCCTGCCACGGCACGGTGTAGTCGTGGCCCGACCCCGGAGGTCGCGGCAACTCGCCGTTGGTGAGCCACATGGTGCCCATGTAGGTGAGCAGATTGAGCATCGCGTCGAACATCGACAGTTCCACGCGCCGGCCCTCGCCGTCGCGCTCGCGGGCGTAGAGCGCGGACAATATTCCCATGCAGGCGAAAACGCCGCCGCTCAGGTCCCCCAGGGGAACGCCCACGCGCGCCGGCGGACGCCCCGGCTCGCCGGTGACCGCCATGTGGCCGCTGATTGCCTGGATGATAATGTCGAGCGCGGGATGGTCCTTGTAGGCGCCGGCGGTGCCGAAACCGGTGATCGAGCACTGGATCAGTCGCGGATTGATCGCGCTTAACGTCGCGTAATCGACTTGCAGCCGGTCGAGGACGCCCGGCCGGAAATTGTCGACCACCACGTCAGAGATTTTCACCAGGTCGTAGAAGACCTTGCGGCCGGCGTCGGTCTTGAGGTTGATCACCACGCTCTGCTTGTTGCGGTTGAAGGTCAGAAACACCCCGCTCTCGCCGCGGTAGGGCGCGACCGACGCATTGCGCCCCAGATCGCCTTCGGGTGACTCGACCTTGATCACCTCCGCCCCCATGTCGGAGAGCAGCTGGCCGCCGTAGGTGCCGGCGATGATCTGGCCCAGCTCGAGAATGCGAACGCCGGCGAGGGGATGGGACATTCAACGTTCCTTTACAGCCCCAGACTCCGGGCGATGATGTTGCGCTGGATCTCGGAGGTGCCCGCGCCGATGGTGGCGAGCCGCGAGTCGCGGAAGAAGCGCTGCATCGGGTACTCCATGCAGTAGCCGTAGCCGCCGAGTATCTGCAGCCCCATGTCGGACACCGCTTTGTAGGTCTCGCCGGTTTGCAGCTTCAGCACCGCCGCATCATGGCGCGTCGCCTTGCCCTGCGACATCAGCCAGGCGAACCGGTACACCAGCATGCGCGAGATATCCAGCATCACTTTCATGTCGGCGAGCTTGTGCGCGATCGCCTGGAACTCGCCGATCGGCCGCCCGAACTGCTTCCGGGTCTTGGCATACTGCAGGGCGTACTCGAAGGCGGCCGAGGCCGCGCCGGTGCGCGCGGCCGACAGGCACAGCCGCTCATACCAGAGATAGGCGTCCACCGCCTGCCATCCATCGTCCACCGTGCCGAGGACGGCAGAAGCCGGCACGCTCACGTCCGTGTAGAAGACCTGCGTGGTGCCGATGGCGCGCTGGCCGAGCGTCCGGATCTTGCGTATCTCGATGCCCGGCAGCCGGGTATCCACCAGAAAATTGGTGATGCCCTGCTGCTTCTTCTCGCCGGTCGAGGTGCGCGTGACGAGCAGGCAGTAGTCGCTGATGTCCATGCCGGAAGTGAATACCTTCTGGCCGTTGATCACATAGCCGCCGTCCTGCGCCGTCGCCCGCGTCGTCAATGCCGCGGCGTCGGAGCCCGACTGTGGCTCGGTCAGGCCGAAGCAGAACGAGATTTCGCCGCGCACCACCCTGGGCAGCAGGGTTTCCTTCTGTTCCCGCGTGCCGTGCTGCATCACCGCGTAGCCGCCGTAGGTCAGCGTGCGGAACAGCCACATCGCCAGCTCTTCGAAATGCCGGCCCGCTTCCTCGAGCAGGATCGCCAGGTCGATCGGAGAACCGCCGGTGCCGCCGTACTCGGCCGGCAGGATCAGGCCGAACCAGCCCTGTTCTGCCAATGCCGCGTAGGCTTCACGCGGCGGGCGCGCCTCCTCGTCGCAGCGCTCAGCGTATTCCGGTGGACAGACCTCGCCCAGCAGCTTCTGGAGATGGCTGCGCAGCGCTTCCTGGTCGGCGGTGAAGGAAAAATCCATGTGCGCATCCCTATCCGTCGAGTTTGGCGAGCGCCAGCACCCCCTTCGCCCGCTGGTACATGGCGTAATCCACCAGCCTGCCATCAACCGTGATGGCAGCCGTGGTGCCGGTCTTTTCCACTGCCTCGAACTCGGCTACCACCTTCCGGTAGTAGGCGAGGTCCGCTTCCGGCACGGCATACGCCTTGCGCACCGGCGCAATCTGCTTGGGATGAATCACCGTGCGGCCCAGATACCCGATGCGCGCCGACAGCACCGAATCCCTGATCAGGCCTTCCTCGTCGTTGAGATCGGCGAACACGCCGTCCAGCGGATAGGCGCCGGCGGCCCGGGTGTCGAGCAGCACCTTGGATTTCGAGTACAGCAGCTCGGGCCCGTCGATGGACCAGGCGCAGCCGAGACTGGTCTGCAGATCGCCGTCGCGCGCGCTGCCGACGCAGGTGGCGGCAACCCGCGGCGAGGCCTGCACCAGATCGAAACAGCGGTAGACGCCCAGCGCGCTCTCGATCTGCAGGATGATCGCCACGCTGCCCGCCTTCATGCCGGCGGCGGCCTCGAGCCGGTCAAGGTCGGCGGCCACGGCGCGCATTTCCGCCACGCTTTCGGCTTTGGCCAGCAGCACGGCATCAAGGCCCGGGCGCACGACTGCCGCCAGATCATCGGCCAGCAGACCGGTCGCGGCGCCGTTGGTGCGCACGTAGACGGCCGGGCCGGTGCGCACGCCGGCGGCGGCGATGCCGTCGATCGTTTTCGCGACCAGGGCGCGAGCCTCCGGCTTGGCCGCAACCGGCACGGAATCCTCCAGATCGAGGATGACCGCATCGGCACCGCTGTCCAGGGCCTTGGCCATCACCCGTTCCTTGATTCCCGGCGCAAACAATGCTGTTCGTACTGGATTCACAGGACCGGCTCCATTCGAGTGCCTGACATAACGAACTCATGCTCCACGCCGGCGCGACGCGTCGTTGATTCGACACGGATACTTGCCGCACGCGCAAATCGCGACCGCTTCACGGTGGCGCTGCGCAGTGGCAGCGCGCGCCCGGGACCATCCTCTTCCTTCCAACGGCTATCGGGTTGCGACGGTTCTTCTCTTTTTCCCGACGGCATCCTTGGGGCTCTCCGGCCGGCTTTCGGGCGTCAATTGCGCGCTGGAACGAAAACCATAGGTCCGCATCCACTCATCCCGCGAACGGCGGTCCGGCCGCTGATAGAGCAACCGCTGGCTGGCGCGCAACCCGATGCCGTGAGCCAGCTCCGCCATGCCTTCCGTCGTCTTGAGCAGCACGGCGTTGCAGTCGAGAATCAGCGCGCCATCCACCTCCTTGATCTTCTCCCTGCGGATGATCGCGTTGACCGTAGCGCACGCGGCCAGGATCACCTCCGCCCCCTGCGCGGCCAGGCGGCGCGCTTCGTTGATGAAGGTGTCGGTCATCTGCCCGGGACTGGCGAAAGCGGTCTGCACTTCGGTGAAATCGATGCCCAGGTTTCCGAACGGGATGTGCCGGGACGACAACCCGTACTCGAAGGCCTTGCGATCGTAATACTGCGACTGCTTGGCGTGGAAAGCGACGCCGGAGAACCTGTAACCGTACATGCAGGCTGTCAGCATGGACGTTTCGCCCAGCCCGAAGACCGGGATCGATACCAGCTCCCGCGCTTCCTGCATGGCCGGATCGAGAAAACAGCCGATCGCCACCGCGTCGTAACCCTGGTCCGCCGCCTGGATGACCTTGTTCAGGACGCCGCCCGGACCATAGCTGTTGATGGCCACCACGGCGTTGTAGTGCAGGTCCATGGAACCGTCGTCGACGCCGCTGATATGAACCTCGGTCTCCGGCCGCTTGACGCTGTTCAGATGCCCGCTCAACGTGGTGCGATAATCGTGCAAGCGGTGAATCGGTGTGCTGCTCTGCCACCAGATCTTCATCGTTCATTCCTCCATGAGTTGCCGGCTGCCGCCGGCTGGAGCCCCGGAATAATCGGAAACATAACAGACCTCGGGGTCAGTGTAACGCCTCCCTGCTGTCCCGTTGAAGAAGAAATCTGAAACGCGTCATGCGGCCTCCTTGCGTGGCGCGCCGAGGACAGTTGTCGAGAACCTTTCGCGCCGGCCCCTGCCGCGGCGAGAGCCGGGACCGGGACCGTGCGCGAGCGAACGCGCGCTCAGTGCCTGAAGACGAAACCGCCCTCCGTGGCGTTGAAATCGATCAGCAGCACGCGCCCGGCAGCAAGCTCGATCGTGCGCTCGGCGACGTAATTGAACTCACCCTGCGCATTGTCCGAGAGCCGCGCCCGCACCTCGTGCCGGCCCGCCGGCACCGTGAGCCGCCGATAGACGGTGGACGCGCCGTCGGCGGCAAGCCCGGCGGGCGGCGCGACGATGCGGTACAGCGGTTTGCCGTCGAGCTCGATCTCGACCGTCACCGGCGACCGGGCGCGCGGGCAAACTTCCTTGGCGCGCATGTTCGGCGCGAGCTTCGCCAGTTCCTCCGGCGTGCGGTTGCGGCAGGGCTCCTTGCGCTGCGCGGCGTGGCTGAACGACAGGCGCACCAGCGCTTCGCCCGGCGCAAGGTGCTCGAAGACGGGCGCCGTTGCGAAGTAGCCGACGAACGCGGCAAAGGCGGCGTAGAGCACGGCCTGGATCGCGTAGCGCGCTGCGGCGTTCATGCCCGTCCTCCCAGCCGCACCATCTCGGCGGCCTCCGCGCGCAGCTGCGGCGCGAGCGTGAAGGCGTCGGAGAAGCAGTCGTGCTCGGACATGCCGTGCGCCATGAATGCCGGGTGCGCGGTCTCGACCATCGCCGCCGAGCCGCAGGCGTAGATCTGGTGGTTCGACAGGTCGGGAAAGTCGGCGAGGATCGCCTCGTGCACGAGCCCGGTGCGGCCGGTCCAGTTGTCCTCGGCCGCGGGCTCGGAGAGCACCGGCACGAAGTGGAAGTTCGGGTGCTCGCGCGCCCACTCGCGCGGCAGGTCGGGGAGATAGAGGTCACGCAGGCGGCGCACGCCCCAGTATAGATACATCTG
Organism: Burkholderiales bacterium; assembly: GCA_041629335.1. Lineage (GTDB taxonomy): Bacteria > Pseudomonadota > Gammaproteobacteria > Burkholderiales > SG8-41 > JBFKNN01. The sequence goes on from JBFKNN010000052.1 coordinate 5,776, forward strand.
GCGCTTGAGCCCGCCATGGAACGCGTGCTCCACCATGCTCTTCACCGGTGCGAAGCCGGTCGCGCCGGCGACGAAGATGATCGGCTTCTCGCTGTCCTCGCGCAGGAAGAAGGAGCCGAGCGGACCCTCGAACTCGAGCGTGTCGCCCTCCTTCATCTCGTTGAACAGGCGCGGGGTGAACAGCCCCCCGGGCACCAGGCGGACCTGCAGCTCGATGTGATCGCGCTCGTGCGGCGCGGTGGCAAACGAGAAGCTGCGCTTCTGCCCGTCGGGCAGCAGCACGTTGATGTATTGCCCGGCGTAGAACCACGGCACCTCGTCGCCCTGCACCTTGAGCTTCACCTGCATCACGTCGTGGGACAGCCGGTTCAGCTTCGCGATGCGCGCGGTGTAGACCCTTACCGGCACCTTGCCAGGGGTTTCGGTCGGCACGTACTCGATCTCGACATCGGACAAGGGCATCGCGCAGCAGAGCAGCACCTTGCCCGCGGCCCGCTCCTCGTCGGTGAGCGCCGTCTCCTGATAGGTGCCGTAATCGACTCTCCCGTACAGCAGCGCGGCCTTGCATTCGCCGCAGCCGCCGTTGCGGCATTCGTACGGCACCGGCATCTCATCGCGCAACGCCGCCTCCAGCAGCCGCTCGCCTTCGCGCACCGGAACGATGCGGTTATCCGGATGCGCCAGCATGTGAAAGCCCGCGCGGCCACGCTTGGGCGGCAGCCACGGCAGGAGCAGGAACAGCAATGTGGCGCCGCCGACGAGCCACCACACCTCGACCGGCGTCCAGCGGTAAAGCAGCGCGTAAACCGGCAGATAGAACCAGTCGAGGTCGATCGCGGTGACCGCGACCGACAGATCGGCCGGTCCGCCCTGGCTCGTCACCGGCCTGGCGAGCGAGAGCACGACGAGCGCCGCAGTGGTCCCCGCCGCGACCGGCCACGGCGGGTTGGTGTTGGCACCGGGCACGCGCTGGGTATGGATCCACAGCACCGCCAGCAGCGCCAGCGGCAGCCCGATGTGCACGAACGAGAGCAGCGACCACAGCCGGTCGTTCACCGCGCCCTCGGCGATGAAATTGCGGATCAGCGTGCCGCCGAAAATGGGCAGCGCGTCGAACCACTCGGCGGTCGCGATCACGACGAACTGCGCGAGCTTGTCCCACGGCAGCATGTAGCCGTTGATGCCGCTCGCGTAGGTGAGCCACAGCAGCACGACGCCCGACACCCACGAGAACCAGCGGAAGCTGCGATAGTGGTCGAACAGGAAATGGCGCGTGAGATGGAGCCCCATGACGAGCACCATTGCGTCCGAGGCATAGCGGTGGAGGCTGCGCATCACACCGCCCAGCCACCACTGCTGCACGGTCAGGTACTCGACCGAGTTGTAGGCCTCTTCGACGCCGGTGCGGAAAAAGATGTAAAGGTACAGACCAGTGACGACCACCACCCACAGCAGCCAGTAGGCGATCGCGCCCAGGTAGTAGAGCGGATTCAGGTGGTCGCCGAACACCCGGTTGAACACGGCGTCGGCATGATGGAAGAGCCGCCGCCCCGCGGTTTGTATGAGTCGTAGCACGTGATTCGTTGCTCGTTGCTCGTTGCTCGTGGATCGTAGGGGGCCGCTTCAGCGCACCGGGATAACCGCCGGAGGCCCGGCGCGGCAGTCGATCGGCACACCCCCACCCAATCGGTGCGCTGAAGCCGCACCCTACCACTCGCACGGCATGAATTCGCGACCGGTCACTGGTCACGAGCGACGAGCCGCGAACCACGATCAATGCTAGCGTGCGCCCGCCGCTGGCGACTTGACGCAAATCAAGCGCCGCCAAGGGAAAAACCATTTTCTACAGGGGGTTACCGCTGACGACGCAGCGCGGCTCAGCGCCCGTGCGCCTTGCGCCGCTTGCGTAGCTCCAACGCGATGAACGAGAGGAGCGCGACGGCGATGACCACGAACGCCACGATCTCGCCGATTATCGTGATGTCGAAGCGATAGGCGTTGGCGCGCGGATCGTAGACGGTGCACAGAATACGCACGCGCTCGATGAAGTCGGCCAGGCTATTCACCGGCACCGGCGTGCCTTCGATCAGCTCCTTCAACGGATCGATCAGGTGCACGATCGGGAAATCGTCGCCGTAGACCTGGCGGTAGATCTTGCCCTGCTGGTCCACCACCGTGACCTGCGTGATGTGATCGAAGCCCCACGCGGTGCGCGCGTAGGTAAAGCCGAAGCTTCCAGTCACGTCGGCGAGCTGTCCTTGGTACGGCGTAAGGAATTCCCAGCTGCCGGCATCGAGGCCGAAACGCCGCGCGAAGTCGCGCATCGCCTCCGGCGAGTCATAGGGAAGATTGAAGCCGATGGTCAGCACGCGGAAGCTGTCGGAACCGACCACGCCCTGCGCCTTGCGGATCGCTTGCGCGAGCAGCTTGGTCGTCAACGGGCACACCGAGGTGCAGCCGGTGTAGACGAAGTTCACCAGCAACGGCTTGCCGCGGTAGTCGGCGAGCCGTACCTGGCGGTGGTTGCGGTCGAGGAAAGTGAAGTCCCCCAGCTGGCGGCCGATTGCCGCCTGGCTCGTTTTCAGCGCCGTGTCGGGATCAAGCGCTGGCGGCGGCGCCTCGGCTGCTCCCAGCGCAAGGCCCGCCCATACAGCGGCGAACAAACCGAGGAGCGCCGATCGCGCCCGGTTCGTCATCACCATGGCATCTGCTCAGCCGCCGAGCACGCGCTCGGCGATGGCGGCAAGGAGAAGCAGCCCGAGCTGCACCAGCGAGGCAAGGAAGTTCGCGCGCGCCGTCTGCTTCGACGGCTGCCGCGCGAGCCGCACGCTCGTCACCACGAACCATGCACCGCCGGCGATCGCGCCTGCGCCGTAGATCCAGCCCATGCCGTAAGCGAGCGGCACGACCGACAGCGTAACCAGCGCTACCGTGTGTGCGAGGATCACGCGCGCGCAGCGCCGATCCCCCACCACCACCGGCAGCATCGGCACACCGACGCGGGCGTAATCATCCCTGCAGACGATGGCGAGGCTCCAGAAGTGCGGCGGGGTCCAGAGGAAGAGCACCGCCGCGAGAATCGCCGGCACCATCGCCGGCGCGCCCGGTTGAACCGCCGCGGCGCCGGCCAGCACCGCGAAGCTGCCCGCGGCGCCGCCGATGACGATGTTCCACCACGTGCGGCGCTTGAGCCACACAGTGTAGACCACCCCGTAGAAGAATGCGCCGAGGAAGACGTAGGCGGCGGCGAGCGCGTTCGCCACCCACGCTGCCAGCGCGACCGAAACCGCCAGCACCGTGCCCAGCAACCACAGGAAGCGGCGATCGGCCGCAAGCTCGCCGGTCACAAACGGCCGGCGCCGCGTGCGGCTCATCAGCCGGTCGAGGTCACGCTCGGCGTATTGGTTGAATCCGCCGGCCGCGGCTGCCGCCCCGGTCACCGCCAGCGCCAACAGGAAAAGCTCCCAGCCAACCAGCGCCGGCCCGGGCGCAACCGCCGCACCGGCGACCGCGGTGAGGCCGATCACGATACCGATGCGCAGCTTGAACAGCCCGTAGCCGAGCCGCAGTGCGTGCGCGAGACCCCGCGCCTGCGGGGCCCGGCCTTGCTCGATGGTTGCCTGTCTCATCACCCGCTCATCCTTAACTCAGCGGCCACACGGTCGACAGGTACTTCCAGTTGATGAAGTAGTAGAGAACGAACGCGGTCAGGAACACCATCGCCAGCACGAAAGTTCCCGGGGCGCTCCAGGAGGTGGTGCCGCCATGCCCCTGCAACGCGGCGGCGGCCGGACGCGTGGGCGCCGGCGCATAACCGTCGACGACGCGCACCCGCTGGAAGCCCGGCGTCTCGATTTTCTTGCCGAGGAACACCGAGTGCACGACGACCAGCAGGTACATCGCGCCGCCGACCACCGCCAGGATGCCGCCGATCGCCGCCAGCGCCATCATCAGGTGTGCAGTCCCGGGAAACTCGTAGGCAAGCGGATTGCCGGCGAAGGTGATGTCCCAGTGCCGGCGCGGCACGCCGAGCGTGCCGGCGCCCATCATGAACAGCGACAGGAATGTCATGCCGAGCGTGAACACGTAGGGCTGCCACTGCGCCATCTTCGGGAAGGAGAGCTCGCGGCGAAAGATCGCCGGGATCACGAAGTAGGTCACCGCCATGAACGCGAGCGTGGTGCCCAGCACCACGGTGGCATGGAAATGCCCCGGCACGTAGATCGTGTTGTGGATGATGATATTCAGCTGTTCTGTTCCCATGATCACGCCCGAGATGCCGCCGAGGAAGCCGAAGCCCAGCAGCGACATGAACATCCCGGAGAACACCGGGTTGCCCCACGGCGCCTTCCGCAACCACTCGAACAGCCCCTTGGTGAAGCCCTTCTTGCGCTGCGCCACCTCGATCGCGCCCGGCACGGTGAGGCCGTGCACCATGGAAGCGAGCACCGCCAGGTACATCGCATAGCTGGTGTTGAAGATCTTCCAGTTGGAGGTCATCCCCGGATCGACCAGCAGATGGTGCGCGCTCGCGAGCTGCAGGAACAGGATGTAGAGCAGGAACGCGGTGCGGCTCACGCGCTCGCTCATCGGCTTTGCGCCGAACACGATCGCGGCGATCGCGTACCAGATCGCGATGTGGGCCGCCACATTGATCTGCTGCGAGGAGTGGCCGAAAGCCCACCACACGGCGCGGTACATCAGCGAGTCGATATGGTCGACCAGCCCAACCGACCACAGGAAGGTGGGGATCAGGATGATCGCGCCGCTGGCGATGGTGAACACCGCGATGATCGCCGCGGTCACCGCGCCAAACGTGACGAGCGGCACCGAGCCGTTGTAGGTCTTCTCCTCCTTGCCCACCACCAGCGTGCCGAAGAACACGAAACAGGCCACCAGCGCGCCTACCGCGAACAGAATCAGCCCGAGGTAGAAGGTCGGGTGCGCGCCCATCGGCGCGTATGAGGTGAACATCACGCTCGAATCGCCACGGAAGACAGCGTAGTTGTTGATGATGCCGCCGATCACCATCAGGCCGAATGCGGCCCATGCGACTCTTGGCGCTGCGAGCCGGCAGCCGAGCAGGATCGAGCTGGCAAAGTACAGGATCGCGATCTCGAAGAAGATGATCCAGAACACGAGCATGTTGATCCCGTGCCCGGTCAGCACCAGGTAGAACCAGTCGGGCGACAGCAGGTGGATCGCCTGCCAGCGCGTGAGCGTCACCAGCAGGGCGAGAATCCCGCCCACCAGCAGGAATATCACCGCCGCGACCGCGTTGGCCTTGATCAGCGCCTCGGCAGGCTCGTGCACCTTGAGCCCCGTCATCGGGCACGTCCGGAACAGTCTGTTGATGGCCATGGTCGTTCCCCTATTTCTTGTCGACGACGTAGAGCCTGCTCACCATCGCGTGATGGTTGATGCCGCAGTACTCGTTGCAGATGATCGAGTAAGTGCCGGCCCTGGTCGGCTGCACGGTGAGGATGTGCTCGTAGCCGGGGTGCACCTGGATGTTGATGTTCTCGGGCTGCAGCGAGAAGCCGTGCAGCCAGTCCATCGACATCAAGTGCAGCCGGTAGGTCTGGCCCGCCTCGAGCTCGAGCATCGGCCACCACTGCCACAGCCGCGCGATCAGATAGACGTCGCCGCCGGCTGGCGGCTTCACCACCGGGATCTTCTGGTCGGTCTCCTCGCGGATCGTGAACTTGTCGACCATCGCCTGGGTCTTGGCGGTGTAGACCTCGGGCGTGGTGCGGTACGCCTCGTTCGCCAGGTTCTGCTTACCGAACACGTGCCAGTACGGCATCATCAGGAACATGAAGATGCACCAGACGAACGCGATCACGATCCACGTGATCTCGATCGGCTCGATCGGCTCTTTCCACCAGACGCGCTGCTCGGGCGGCTGAATCGCACTCATCGTTCGTTCTCCTTGTACGGGCCGGGACAGTCCGCGTTCACTTCGCGACCGGGATGCTGACGATTTCCATCACTCCCCAGATCACGTACAGCACGGTCGGGGATACGACCCCCAGGAAGAGCAGGATGAACGGGTTGTCGAGCAGGCGCTGCATGAAGGGAATGCCTTCGTCCAGTTCATCCGGTGTGGGTCCGGTGTCATGAGTCGATTCGGCCATGGTCGCTCCTTGGTCACGTTGATCAACGGGACTGCCGCGCGGGCGCCCGCTCCGGTCCGGACATTTAATTCCTTCGGCGGCGTTCGCAGCCTTGATGCACATCAAGCTTTTCGAGACCGCGTCCGCGCCGGGGTCGCGCAGGCAAGCTTGATATAAATCAAGCGCCTGCCAGACGGCCGCACACTCGGCGTCGGCCCGGCGTACAATCGCCCCGTTACTGAAAACTGCAGCTCGTCTCCGGACATGAATTCAACGATTGCGCACGACGGCGCGACGGGTGCGGCACGCAACCCGATCGCTGCCTGGCTCCTTGCGTGCTGCGGCCTGGTATTCGCGATGGTGGTGCTGGGCGGGGTCACCCGGCTCACGCGCTCCGGGCTCTCGATCGTCGAGTGGCAGCCGCTCGTCGGCACCCTGCCGCCGCTGTCGGAATCGAGCTGGATGGAACTGTTCGAGAAGTACAAGCACACGCCCGAGTATCTCCAGGTGAACGCTGGCATGAGCCTCGAGGAGTTCAAGGGCATCTTCTGGCTCGAGTACCTCCACCGGTTGCTCGGGCGCCTGATCGGGCTCGCCTTCTTCCTGCCGTTCGCCTACTTTCTCGCGCGGCGCATGGTCGGGCTGCGACTTGGACTCAAGCTCGGCGGGATTTTCGTCCTGGGCGCATTGCAGGGCGTGCTCGGCTGGTACATGGTCGACAGCGGGTTGATCGACGATCCGCGCGTGAGCCAGTATCGGCTCACCGCGCACCTCGCGCTCGCCTTTGTAATTTTTGCCGCGATGCAGTGGACCGCGCTCGACCTCCTCTCGCCGCAGCCGGCGGTGCGCGAGTCCGCGCCGGTGCGCAGCCTGCGCCGCTGGATGTATGGCGTGACGGCGCTCGTCGTGATGATGGTGGTGACCGGCGGCTTCGTCGCCGGCATCCGCGCGGGGCTTGCCTACAACACGTTCCCGCTCATGAACGGGCATGTGGTGCCGCCCGAGATATTCATGCTTGAGCCCTGGTACGCCAATTTCTTCAACAATATGGCTACCGTGCAGTTCGACCATCGGCTGTTCGCGTGGCTGCTCGCCATCGCCGTGCCGTGGGTATGGGTGCGCGCCCGGGCGGCCGGCTTGCTGCCGCGCACCATGTGGTGGTTCCATCTGCTGCTCGCTGCCGTCGTGGTGCAGATCGCGCTCGGCATCGGCACGTTGCTGCTCGCGGTTCCGGTTGCACTGGGCGCCGCGCACCAAGGCGGCGCGCTGGTCGTATTCGCACTGGCGCTTCTGCTCAATCACGAGCTGCGCCCCGAGCCGGTGGCGCGCCGCCTGGCGGCGACACAGTTGCGCGCGGCTTAGCCCCTGCGCGATGCCAATGCGCGCTTTTTTGATCCGCATCAAAGTTCGCGCGCCCGGCACGGCCGGATAATTGCTCCCCGAGCGATCCCGACAGCACCGGAATCAAGCCGCAAATCGGTGCGGACGCGTGTGGACAGAACCAGCAAATACTTTAACTAATTGTTGTTTCTGTCTTTTTTGTGTGCGTTTCGCTGGTCTCTGGAGACTCTTGAGACAGTTCCTACTCACCGGCGGCCGGAGCCGATACGCATTTGACTGACTCTCAGCTATCACCCCTGCCCACCTGGACGCTGAGGGGCCGGCGACTGTCGCCCATCGTACAGGGCGGCATGGGCGTGGGCATTTCCGCGCACCGGCTCGCCGGCCACGTCGCGCGGCTTGGCGCCGTCGGCACCATCGCGAGCGTCGATCTGCGCCACCACCACGATGACCTGCTCGCCCGCGCGCAGGACTGCACCGACAAGGCCGAGCTCGACCGCCTGAACCTCACCGCGCTCGACCGCGAGGTGCGCGGGGCGCTCGAGCTCGCGTCGGGCCATGGCGCGGTCGCGGTGAATGTCATGAAAGCGGTGTCCGAGCACGCGGCCTACGTGCGCCAGGCGTGCGAGAGCGGGGCACACGCGATCGTGATGGGCGCGGGCCTGCCGCTCGACCTGCCTGACATGACGCGGGATTTTCCCGGCGTGGCGCTGGTACCGATTCTGTCGGACGCGCGCGGGATCGCCATCGTGCTGAAGAAATGGCTGCGCAAGAACCGGCTGCCCGATGCGATCGTGATCGAGCACCCGCGCTACGCCGGCGGCCACCTCGGCGCCACGCGCGAGTCCGAAGTCGACCATTCGCGCTTCGACTTCGAGCCGGTGCTCGAGGCCGTGTTCGCGCAGATGCGTGAACTGGGCGTCGAGCGCGAGCAACTGCCGCTCGTTCCCGCCGGCGGCATCAACAGCCATGACAAGGTGCGCGCCCTGCTCGCCCTCGGCGCTTCCGCCGTCCAGATCGGCACGCCGTTTGCCGTCACCGAAGAAGGCGACGCGCATCCGAACTTCAAGCGCGTGCTGGCGGAGGCGAAGCCCGAGGACATCGTAACCTTCACCAGCGTGGCGGGACTGCCGGCGCGCGCCGTGCTGACGCCCTGGCTCAGGAACTATCTCAAGCGCGAGAAGGCGCTGCAGGCCCACGCCAAGGCCGACCCGCGGCGCTGCGTGCCGGGATTGAACTGCCTCACCGTGTGCGGGCTACGCGACGGCATCGCCGAAATCGGCCAGTTCTGCATCGACATGCGCCTCGCCTTTGCATTGAAGGGCGATATCAAGAAAGGGCTCTTCTTCCGCGGCTCGGAGTCGTTGCCGTTCGGCGACCGCATCCGTCCGGTGGCGGAGTTGATCGAATATTTCCTGTCGGGATGTCTGCCCGGCCCTGTTGAAGCCTGAGCGCTGAGCCATTGCGGGTGACGGGTGATTGGCGCAAATATGACGTAGGGCGCGGTTTTCGCGCACCACTTCACCACTCCGCCATCCCGCCGCTCCACCGATCTTCGCCAACCGGGCCGGTGCGCTAAAACCGCACCCTACCCCGCATCTCAGCGTCCAGCGGGCCACAAGACCGGCCAGACGCGCCACGCGTGCAGCGCGAGGGACGCCCAGATCAGCACGCCGCCGCTGACAAGCACCCATGACGCTCCGGCCGCGGCGCCGCCGATGAAAAGCACGACGCCGGCGTTGAGGCTGGCGAACTGCGCCCACGCCCAGGCGCCCGAGGTGATCGGATTGCCGGTGAAGCGCGGCAACATGTGCGCGGCGAGCCCGTAAATCAGCGACAGCACGAAGCCCGCCCCGAACACATGCGTTCCCACCGGGCGCAGCCGATCGCTGGTGACAAGTCCGCCCTCGATGCCCATCCACGCGCCGCTCGCGATGAGCCAGAGCATGGCCCCGCCGATGAACCAGCGGTTGTCGTCGGAGAGCAGCAGCCCGGCATGCAGCGGCGTGCTCCGGTGCTTCGGCATCTAGCCGCCTCCGCCACGCACGAGATGGATCCCCCATTCCGCCTCGTACGGCGGCACCCGGCACTCGATCACGTCGCCCGGCGCCACGTCGAGCCGCACGCCGGAAACATCGACGCGCACCGGCAGCTTCGCCGCGCCGCGGTCGACCAGCGCCAGGGTGCGAATTTCGTCAGCGTTCTTCTGCGCGAGGTACTGCACCGCGCGCAGCAGCGAGTGGCCACGGTAGACCACGTCGTCCACCACCAGCACGCTTGCTCCCGACAGGTCGAGCCCGGCGTGCGCCGGGTCCTCGGCAAGGCGCGTTTCGGGATAGAGCAGGGTGAGATCGTCGGCGTAGCGCTTGATGTCGAGATCGATCCGGCGCTCCACGCGGATGCCGAAGCGCCGCTTGAGCAGCGCGACGATCCGGTCCGCAAGCGGCACGCCACGGCGCACGATTCCTGCCACGACCAGACGGGCGCCCGGCGTGAGCAGCCCCGCCGCCCTCTGGGTCATGTCCTCGATGACGGGTGCGAGCTCGGCCGCGTCGTACAGCGAGACCCTCCTCGGCCGCCGCCCCGCGCTCACCGCGGGCGCCCTTTCACGGTAAGGATCATGTTTCCCCCGAACAGCACCATTGCCGAAACGGTCAGCGCTCCGCCCGCCGCCACCATCCAGTCGGCGTAAGCGAGCCAACCCGCGAGCATGAGCGGCAGCCCGGCGTTGGCGAGCCAGAACTGCATGCTGGCGACACGCTCCGAGCGCAATGGATAGCCGCCGAAGCGCGGGATCACGTGCAGCCCGACGCCGTAGACGGTCATCAGCACGAAGCCGAGCATCATCATGTGACCGTGCATGCGCGGCGCATTGCCCGGTACGAGCGCCGGATCGGCCAGCCAAACGAGCATCAGCAGGCCACCGGCGAGCCCGTAGACGAGCCCGATGGTCACGAACAGCTTGTTGCGCTTGTGCAAGGACGGTTCTCCGGCGTTCGATGCGGCACCTGATGGCGCGGCCGCCGCTTCGGCGATTGTCGCTCCCGCGCGCGAGCGACGCCTTGATTCGAATCAAACGTCCAGCGCTCAGAACTTCTCGGCGCGACGCACCTCGACATCACTCATGAACATGACGATGCCGTAATCGCGGAAATAGCTGCTCTCGATCAGGTCGAGGATCTTCGCGGCCACCGTTTCGGTGCACAGCACCTCGATGCGCACGTTCGAGCTTGCGCCCCACAGCGCGTCGCGCACGCCGCGCCTGCCGCCCCCGCGCGCCTCGGTCACCGTGTGGCCCCTGGCGCCGGCCTTAAGCATCTCGTCGACCAGGGTTTTCTCGAGGTCGGCCTCGCAGATCACCGTCACCAGCTTGATGCGGAAATTGCCCACCTTAGCCTCCCAGGCCGTACACCCTGCCGGCCATCCAGTAGTAGAGCGGAACGCCCACGAACACGTTGAACGGGAAGGTCACGCCCAGCGACGCACCGATCGACAGCGCCGGATTCGCCTCCGGGATCGCAATGCGCATCGCCGCCGGCGCCGCGATATACGATGCGCTGGCATACAACACCGCAAGGAGCGTCGCGCCGCCGAGCGATAGGCCGAGGGCGTATCCGACCGCCACGCCGCCCACCGCGGAAACGACCGGCATAACGATGCCGAACCCGATGAGGAACAGGCCGCTCCTGCGCACGTCGGCCAGCCGCGCAGCGGTGATCAGACCCATGCCGAGCAGGAAGAGCGACAGCATGCCCTTGAACAGCTCCATGTAGAACTTGTCCAGCGAGGCGAGGCCTTCGGCTCCGGCATACCAGCC
>JBFKNN010000053.1:0-16999 GCA_041629335.1 Burkholderiales bacterium
GCCAGCGCCAGCGCGAGCCACGCGAGCGAGACCGGCACCACCGCGGCGGCGACCGCCGCGAGCTCGAGCCCCAGCCCGCGCAGCGCGGCGAACAGCCAGCCGCTCACCGCGTCGGCGCCGCGGAATACCACCGTGTCGATGACGCTCTTCGCCTTGTATTTCTCCTCTCGCCCGACCACTGTGAACAGCACCTCGCGCGCCGGGTTGGAGACCGCGAAATTCGCCGTGCGCTGCACCGCCTGGAAGACGATCACCACGATCAACGCGGGCGAGACGGCGAGCACCGCGAAGCCGATGCAAAATACCGCCGGCAGCAGCGCGGCAGCCGGGCCCACGCCGAAGCGCGTCATCAGGCGCCCGGTCGCGAAACACTGCACCAGTATGGTGAGCACCCCGACCGCGAGGTCTATGGTGGCGAAAATGCGCGTGCGCACGGCCGGGTCGTCGGACGCGGCGGCGACGATGTTGGCCTGCTGGAAGTAGAGAAAGGTCCCCGCGAGCGACAGCAGCGAGACCCACGCCGCGATGCCCGCGAGGTAGGGCGAGCGCAACACCAGCATGATGCCGGCGAGCCAGCCGCCGCCCACGCCCGGTGCGGCTTCGGCCGGCACCACCGCTGGCGCATCCGTGCGCCCCGGCGCGACGCGCTCCAGCCGCCGCGCGCACCACACCGCGAGCTCGAGCAGGACCGCCGCGATGATCAGCAGGTTGACGTAGCCGATCGGCACCGCAAGACCGACCGCCACCGCGGGGCCGGCGAGCGCGCCGGCGGACCCGCCTGCCGCGATGAACCCGAAGAGCCGCTTGCCCTGCTCGGCGGCGAAGAGGTCGGCCATGAACGACCAGAACACCGACACCGCGAACAGGTTGAACACGCTGATCCAGACGAAGAACACCCAGGCGACATGCTGGCGCCCCACGTCGAAGGTGAGCAGCAGCCAGAAGACCGCGATGTTGAGGACGAAGAAATGGTAGACGAGCGGGATGAAGCGCCGGCGCGGCACCCGCGCGACCACCGCGCCGTAGAGCGGCACGGCGGCCAGCATCACGACGAAGGTCGCGGTGAACAGCCACGGCAGGTTGCGCACGCCGCCCGCGATGCCCATCTCGTCGCGCACGGGCCGCAGCATGTAGTACGACGCGAGCAGACAGAAAAAGTAGGCGAAGGACCACGCGAGGGCCCGCACTTCGTCCGGCCGCACCGCCACGGCGCGCGCGAGCAGGCGGTGCAGGCGCGAGCCCGGTGCGTCGCCGTCCTGGCTCAAGCTGTGCGTCCGGCGAGTGACACCAACATGTGCGCCACGCGGCCGCGGTGCGGCGTCCACGCCCTGCGAGCGCTTCTGGCGAACGGGTGGTGTAGCGGATGCACGGCGGAACCCCTTCAGGTTCCGGCCATATTATCAAAGCTTGCCGCTGCCGGATGCGCTATCCGTGCTAGGCGACCGGGCTCGTCCTGCCGAACGCCTCAGGCGCTCGACTGGCCGGCCGATTCGCGCCCGCGCGCGAAATCCCAGACGCTGCCGGCGATCAGGGCCGCGAGACCGACCCACACCAGCACACCCGCGATCCACAGCCCCGCGCCGGCGGCAACCGCGCCGGCGGCGCCGAGCCAGAACGGCGCAAGCCCGCGGCGGCGCGACGTCCCGTACAACAGCCACAGGCTCAGGGCCATCAGGCCGTAGAACAGCGGAAGCAGGACCGCGTCGTTCGCCAGGAATCCGGCGCCGACCGCAGTCAGCACCGACAACGCCGCCGCGACCCCGAGGCAGCACGCGCCGGCGAATACCGTCCCGAGCAGGCTGCCGAACTGTTTGACGTAATCGATCATGGTTACTCCTCGTCGCGCCCTACCCCGCGCAGCACGACAGTTGCTTCACATCCTTCGTGAACGTCTGCGCGGCGAGCTTCAGGCCTTCGACCATCGTGAGATACGGAAAGAGCTGCCCGGCGAGATCGTCCACCGTCATGCGGTTGTGGATCGCGAGCGCGGCGGCCTGGATCAGTTCCCCGGCCTCGCCCGCCACGGCCTGGACCCCGAGCAGCCGCCCGCTGCCGGACTCCGCCACCAGCTTGATGAAGCCGCGCGTGTCGAAATTGGCGAGCGCGCGCGGCACATTCTCCAGCGCGAGCGTGCGTGAGTCGGTCTCGATGCCCTGCGCCCGCGCTTCGGCCACCGTCAGGCCCACGGTCGCCACCTGCGGATCGCTGAAGATCACCGCCGGCATCGTAGCGAGGTCGAGGCGCGCCTCGCCGCCCGTCATGTTGATCGCGGCGCGCTTGCCCGCCGCGGCGGCGACATAGACGAATTGCGGCTGATCGGTACAGTCCCCCACCGCGTAGACATCGGCCACGCTGGTCATCATCCGGTCGTCGACACGGATGGCGCCGCGCGCATCGAGCGCCACCCCGATCCGGTCGAGCTCCAGGCCTGCGGTATTGGGCCGCCGGCCGGTCGCGACGAGCAGCCGGTCGCCGCTGACCGCACCGTTGCTGGTCTCGAGCTCGAATTCTCCGCCGCGATGAGCGACGGAGCGCGTGTGCGTCCCGGTGAGCACGGTCATGCCTTCGCCCTCTAGCGCTGCCGTGAGCGCTTCGCCGATCGCCGGATCCTCGCGGGACAGCACGCGGCCGCGCGCGATCATGGTCACTTTCGAGCCCAGCCGCAGGAACGCCTGTCCCAGCTCGATCGCGACGATCGAGGAGCCGATGATCACGAGGTGCCGCGGCAGGTCCTCCGCCACCAGCGCCTCGGTCGAGGTCCAGTACGGCGCTTCCTTCAAACCCGGTACCGGCGGAACTGCCGGCGCGGCACCGGTCGCGATCAGGATGCGGTCGGCGCGCAACTCCGATTCCCGCCCGTCTGCACGCTTCACCACGAGCGTGTGTACATCCTTGAAACGCGCGTGCCCCTGCACGAGATTGATGTTGGGGTTGGCATCGAGAATGCTCTGGTACTTGGCTTGCCGCAGTTCCCCGACCCGCGCCTGCTGCTGCGCCACCATCGCCGCGCGATCGATCCTGGGACACTTAACTTGGATGCCGTCGAACGTCCCCGCCGCGGCCGTATGCGCGACGTGCGCGCCCCGGATCATGATCTTGGAGGGCACGCAGCCGACATTGACGCAGGTGCCGCCCAGCGTGCCGGCCTCGACCATCGTGACCTGCGCGCCGGCGCCGGCAGCCTCGATCGCAGCGGAGAATGCGCCGCTGCCGCTGCCGATAATCGCCACCGTCTGCTTGGCCTCCGGCGTCCCGCGCCTGGCGCCGTTCGCTTTCACGCCTGCCGACCTCCCGGACCCACGAGCCTCCGCACCGTAACCCTTGCTCTTGATGGCCTGGATCAAATCGGCGTCGGTTACACCGTCGCGCGTGATGATCGTCGCCGTCTTGTCCTCGTACGACACCTCGGCCCGGGTCACGCCGCCGACTGCCGCCAATACTTTTTCAACCGTGCGCGCGCAGTGGTCGCACGTCATTCCGCTCACCGACAGGGTATGGGTGCCCATGCTATCGCCCCCCTTTCACGGTCGACGGGTAGCCCGCGTTGCGCGTCGCCTCCGTCAGCGCCGCGGGCGCGGTCCTCGCGTCGTCGTAGGTAACGACCGCTTCGCGCCGTTCATAACTTACGTCGACCGCAGCGACGCCTTCGACGCGCTGCAACGCCGTTTTGACGGTCAACGGGCACAGTGCGCAGGTCATCCCCGGCACATCGAGAAGCACCGTCCGCGGCGCGGCCCATGCGGCGCCCGCAAGCGGCAGCAACACGATTGAAAAAAGCAATGCGAGTCCTGTCTTCATATCAGCCCCCAAGCATGTACAGCGCCACATACGGAAACACGGCGGCGATCACCACCAGCGCGGCGACCGTCCAGAACGCGAATCGGTACGCACGATTTACCTGCGGCGCCGCGCAGACCTCGCCCGGCGCGCACGCGGCCGCAGGCCGGAAAATTTTCGGCCAGGCGAATGCGAGCGCCGCCGCCCCGGCCCCGACGAACAGCCATCGGTACGGCTCGAGCGCCGCAAGATTGGCGAGCCAGGCCCCGCCCAGGCCCAGGCTCACCAGCAACAACGGCCCCGCGCAGCAGGCCGATGCCAGGATTGCGGCGACGGTACCGGTGGCGAGCGAGCTGGTTTCAGAATTCACGCCCCGCATACGCCTTGTCCTTTCGCTCCGTATTCATGCACTGCTACACTACGACCGTAGTCAGGTACGGAGTCAACACCATGCCGAAAAAGACTTTGGCGGCAACCGGGGCCACGATAGGGCAGCTTGGACAGGCAGCGGGGGTCAATGTCGAAACCATACGCTATTACCAGCGCATCGGACTTTTGCGCGAACCGGCCCGCAGCTACGGCAGCTTCCGGCGCTACTCGCCGGATGACCTGAAGCGCGTGCGCTTCATCAAGCGGGCGCAGGCGCTGGGCTTCTCGCTCGAAGAAGTCAGTCTGCTGCTTGAGCTCTCGGACGGCAGGCATTGCGCCGAGACCAGAGAACTCGCCGAGAAGAAACTCGAAATGGTGAGGCAGAAGATCACCGACCTCGCATCGATGCAGAGCGCGCTGACCGGCCTGGTCGCGCAATGCGGGGAAGGCAGCCGCGGCCGCGGGTGCCCGATCATCGACGCGCTGGCTCGGGACGGAAATTAAGGCCGGGGCGTCAGCCGCCAGCCTGCAGCAGCTTCAGGGCCTGGTCGATGGTGTCGTCCGCGAGCTTCTTCAGCTCGTCGGGCGTGCGGTTCTGGATCGGGTGCGGGACGTAGACCACCGCGGGCTCGAAGCCGATCGCGGCCGACTGCTTCTCCACCGCGTCCTTGAACTCGGTGGTCACGATGGATACGCCGGGAATGCCGCGGCCGTCGAAGTTCATGAGGTCGTGCAAACTGCACGACGTGCACGAGCCTCAGTCGGACAGCGCGATCAGCACGACATCGGCGCCGTCCACCACCTTGTGCACCACCGCGTCGGGCGCGACCTTGGCGTTCGTCGGTTTGGCGAAGCGCTTGGTTCTCAGGCCGCGGTCGGTGAAGCGCTTCTCGACCTGGTTGAGGAACTCGTCGCTGCGGGTCTTGCCGATGTCAAACAGCCCCACCGTCAGCCCGTCGAGCGACTTCGGCGGCGCGCGGCGCGCGCGCTTCTGTGCCGCGGTCTCGGCGCCCGGGTCACGCATGAAATTCATAACACCTCCTCCAATTCACGACTCACGATTTTCAGTGATTCCACGTAGGGTGCAGCTTTAGCGCACCGATTCATCGCTCTGCCGATTCACCGGTCCGTCCCACGATGCACGGCATCTGCGTTTCGGTGCGCTAAAGCCGCACCCTACCGCCGTGCCCCCGCGCTTCTTTTCCAAATGCCGATTCACGGCTCACCGGTCACTCGTCACGCACTGCCTTGGTGACCGGCTGCAACTCGAACCGGTTGCGCCCCGCCAGCCACCCGGGAATGATGCCGGAGAACAAGCCCGCCGGCCCCCCCGCGCGCACCACGATCAGGCCGTCCTCGTGAAATTTCGGCACCATCTCGCCCGCGCGGCTCGCCGGGATGCCCTCACCCACTCCGTCGGTGCCGGCCACCAGCTCCTTGCCCAGCCGCACGGTGGCCTCGAACAGCGCGCGCTCGATGCGGCGCCGATCCCACCCCGCCTCGCGGTAGATCGCGTAGTGCTCGGGCGAGAGCACCAGTATCGCGCGCGCGTTCTGCACGAGCCGGGAATGCCCGAGCTTCACCAGGGTCAGGGCGAACGACTTCGTGAGCGCTTCCGGCGTACGTGACTTCTGGTCAACGAACGCCTCGACGCCGTGCCCCTGGAACAGCGTCACCGCCGACTTGCCGCGGGGAATTCCCCTCGCCGCCGACAGCGGCTCCCAGTCCGGATCAGTTTCGTCTTCTGCGAAGCAGAAAGTGTACTTGCTCGGCGCGCCCAGCGTCGCCCGGTCGGCCTCGCCCGGACGTCCGCCGCCGACGTTGCGCACGATGAGATTCAGCGCGCGGCCGATGGTCGCGTTGGCGCGGTTGCCCTGCCCCAGCGCGTTGATGCCCCAGTTCATGCCGATGCGCTTGGCAATCGGGCCGTTGACGATGATCACCGGCGCCGAGAAATAGGTGGTCGCGAGCAGCCCGTGCAGCGTGAATACCGGCTCGAGAGCGGCCTCGATCGCCGCCAGCAGCACCGGCATGTATTCCGGCTTGCAGCCCGCCATCACCGCGTTGATCGCGGCCTTCTCCACCGTGCACGGGGCAAGATTGGGCGGGATCCGCCCGAGCACTTCATCCGGCTTGCGCGACGTGCCCTTCAGCATCTTCAGCACGCGCGCGTCGGTCGGCGGCGTCAGCGGCAGCCCGTCGCTGAAGCCGCGCTCGTAGAGAATTTCGATCGGATCGTCGTCGTCGCCGAATTCGATCCTGCGCGCGGCGAGCAGCGCCTCGCCCCTGTGCCTGGCTTCCAGCTTCTCGGCCACCCCGGGCTCGAGCGAGAGCGAACCTCACCCGGGGCGCATCGCGGGCAGATCCGCGCCCAGATCCGCGATGCCGGTCAGCTTGCGCCAGCCCTCCCGGTCCCAGCCCTGCACGCGCGCGGTCTCGCGCCCGCCCTCGAAGCTGATCAGGGTCGGCGTCGATTCGATATCGTTCAGCCACGACAGATCGAGCTCGCGGTCGTCGATGATGCGCGTGACCCCGGCGGGAAACCGCGGGTCGTCCTGCGACAGCACGTGGAACCGGTCGACTTCGCGCGCAACCCGCGCCATCTCCTTCTCGATCAGGGTGCAGGTCGGGCAGGCGCGCTTGACGAACGCAACCAGCCCGTCGGCCGGCAGCCGGAGTTTCTCGCTGATGCTCATAAGTCCAATTCTAGCGCGATCACGGCGCTCCCCGCACGCCTGGAGCTTCGAGAGGCGCTGACACCGCCCGGGATGTGCGGCTATCATAGGCGTATGACTCGCATCGAACGCAAACCGCCGCCGGTCTCGCGCGCCCGGCGCCGGGCACTCCAGATGATCGGCGGCTCGACCCTGCTTGCCATGTCGCACAACATCAACGCCGCTGACAGGACCGTTTCGGAGACCATCGTGAAGCGCCCCGTCCCCAGGAGCGGCGAGATGCTGCCGGTGATCGGCGTCGGCACGTGGCAGACCTTCGACGTGGGCCAGCGCGCGCCCGAGCGCGCAGAACTGAAGAACCTGCTGCGGGTGCTTGTCGCCGGCGGCGGCAGTGTCATCGACTCCTCGCCCATGTACGGCGCGGCCGAGCGCGTGGTGGGCGATCTCTCCGCCGAGCTCGGCGTGCGCGAGAAGCTGTTCTTCGCCACCAAGGTGTGGACCAGCGGGCGCGAGGACGGGATTCGGCAGATGGAAGACTCCCTGCGGCTGATGCGCGCGAAGACCATGGATCTCATGCAGGTGCACAACCTGCTCGACCTCGCGACCCATCTCAAGACGCTGCGCGAGTGGAAGGCGGCCGGGAAAATTCGCTATCTGGGCATCACGCACTATCACGAAGGCGCCCACGCCGAGCTCGAGCGGCTGGTCAAGACGCGCGAATACGACTTCGTGCAGTTCAATCTCTCGATGGCGGAGACCGAGGCGGAGGCGCGCCTGCTCCCGGCATGCGCGGATTCCGGCACCGCGGTCATCATCAACCGCCCGTTCGCCCATGCGGGGCTGTTCGGCCGCGTGCAGGGCAAGCCGCTGCCGCCGTGGGCGGCGGATTTCGACTGTGCGAGCTGGGCGCAGTTCTTCCTCAAATGGATCCTGGCGCACCCGGCGGTGACCTGCGTCATCCCGGGCACGCGGCGCGTGGCGCACATGCATGACAACCTTGCTGCCGGGCGCGGACGGCTGCCCGACGCCGCCACGCGGCAACGGATGGTCGATTACCTCCAGAGCCTGTGATGCGCCTGCTGGTCGCCGGTCTGGTCGCCGCCGCGCTGCTGGTTGCCGGCTGCAGCATGGTTCGCATCGGCTATTCCCAGCTCGACGCCATCGCCGCGTGGATGGTCGACGAGTACTTCGATCTCGATCCGCGCCAGAAAGACCAGTTCATCACGCGCTTCGACAAGCTGCACGAATGGCACCGTTACGATCAGCTTCCCGACTACGCGGCGTTCATCGGCGAAACCCGGCTACGGCTGCAACGAGGGCTCCAACGCGATGATCTGCTATGGGTGGTCGAGGGCGTCAAGGCACGCTACCGCACGATTGTCGAGCGCGGCGTCGACGACGCCGCGGCGCTGCTCGTCACCCTGTCCCCAGCGCAGCTCCACGCGCTGCAGCGCCAGTGGGACAAGGACAACACCCGCTACGCCCGCGACCACGCGCTCGACGGCGACACCGAGGACCGCCGCCGCGCGCGACTGCGCCGCACGATCGACCGCATCCGCGACTGGACCGGGCCGCTCACGCGCGAGCAGGAGACGCGCATCGCAGCCATGGTCGAGGCGATGCCTGTCGTCGCTCGCCTGCGGCACGAGGACCGCAAGCGCCGGCAGCGCGAGTTCCTCGCACTGATGGAGACCCGCGGTGATCGCGCAGTGTTCGCAAGCCGCCTTCGGCACTGGCTGCTCAACTGGGAGGAAGGCCGCGATCCGGAGTACGATCGCGCCTACCGGCAGTGGCTGGAGATGCGCGTGCAGATGATGGTTTCGGTCGACCGCATGCTCACGCCGCAGCAGCGCGCGAGCGCGATGGATCGGCTGCAGCGCTACGCCGAGGATTTCCGCAGCCTGTCGCAGCCCCGCGGAGTGCGCGCGGCGGCGCACTGATAGAATAGCGAAGCCTGAAATCAAGTCGAACCGCCAAGGCCGCCAAGAAGAACCAATAGAACAGAAACCAGCCGAATCGCCGGAAGAACCCTTTCCGATGGGAATGGGTGCGAACCATCACGTCGCGAACGTCATCGAGTGGACGCAGCAAATGAACGCCGCCTGGACCTGTCTAGCCGCCATATCCGCAGCGCCTGAATTCTTGATTCGATAGGTTTTCTTGGCGGCTTGACGGTTCAGTTTTCTCTTTTGCGCTCTTAACACTGTTCACCAAGCCGAGTCCATGCCAACCTATTCGCGCCCCATCGCCTCCAAGCTGCCCAACGTCGGCACCACGATTTTTACCGTCATGTCGCGGCTTGCGGCTGAGCACAACGCGATCAATCTCTCGCAGGGCTTTCCCGACTTCGACTGCGCGCCGCAGCTCCGGGCGCTGCTCTCCAAATACGTCAACTCGGGGCTGAACCAGTATCCGCCGATGGCCGGGGTCGCGCCGCTGCGCGAGGCGGTGGCCGCCAAGGTACGGGAGCTCTACGGCGCAACCTACGACCCGGAGCACGAGGTCACCATCGTGCCGGGCGCGACCTACGGCATATTCACCGCCATTGCCACGCTGATCCACCCCGGCGACGAGGTGATCCTGTTCGAGCCCGCGTACGACAGCTACGCGCCCTCGGTCGAGGTGAACGGCGGCAAGCCGGTCTACGTCCAGCTCCGCTACCCGGACTACAGCATCGACTGGCAGCAGGTGCAGAACGCGATCACCCCGAAGACGCGAATGCTCGTCGTCAATACGCCGAACAACCCGACGGCGAGCGTGTTCTCGGCCGAGGATCTGCGCATGCTCGAAGGCATGCTGCGCAACACCGGCATCGTCGTGGTGAGCGACGAGGTCTACGAGCACATCGTGTACGACGGGCACCGGCACCAGAGCGTCGCGCGTTTCCCGGGTCTCGCGGAACGGAGCTTCGTCGTGTCCTCGTTCGGCAAGACCTACCATGTGACTGGCTGGAAGACCGGCTACGTGCTCGCACCGAGGGAGCTCACCGCGGAGTTCCGCAAAGTGCACCAGTTCAACGCCTTCGTCACCAACGCCCCGGTGCAGTACGCGCTCGCGGAGCACATGCAGGACAAGGAAGCTTACCTCTCGCTTGCCGCTTTCTACCAGAAGAAGCGCGATTTCTTTCTCGAGGGAGTCAAGGCTTCGCGCTTCAAGCCCCTGCCCTCGCGCGGCACCTTCTTCCAGAACCTCGCCTACGACGCGGTCTCCGACGAGCGCGACACCGATCTCGCGATCCGGCTCACCAAGGAGCGGGGCGTTGCGTCGATACCGGTGTCGGTGTTCTACCGCGAGCCGCCGGCGCACCGCGTGCTGCGCTTCTGTTTCGCCAAGTCGGAAGAAACGCTCGCGCGCGGCGCGGAGATCCTTTGCAAGATCTGAACCGCGGGATCAGCCAAGGTCAAAACCAAATCGAACCGCCAAGGCCGCCAAGACCGCCAAGAAAAGCCATTTAATCAAAATGGCATCGAGCGGCGAGAATGCTGGGGCTCAAGACATGGGAAGTAGTGTACCAGCGGTGCAGATTGTGAGAAACCGCCTGGATAAGGCGAAGCTGTGGGGTCCGCGTTGTGACAGCTATGGATTTGTTCTTCTTGGCGGTCTTGGCGGCCTTGGCGGTTCAGTTCTTGATTTTCAGCGTTCTCGGCGGCTCAACTGCTTACACGGTCGCAGAGACGCGCGCGAGGAACTCCGCAGCGGCCTGGGCACAGCGGTCGGGATAGGCGCCGGCAGCGTGCCACGCGTCGCCTTCGATCACCATCAGTTCCGAGCGCGGCAGCCACTGTTGCCTCTCCTTCACGCTGTCGACCGTCCGCAGGCCGCTGCCGGTCGTGGTGATGACGAGGCAGGGGCAGCGGATTTTCTTCACCTCCTCACGGATGTCGAGACCGGGGACCCAGCGCAAGTAGCCCAACAGCGTGGACCGCGGCGTCCTGCCCTGGATATCGGCGACCCAGTGCGCGGTCTCGGCAGCGGACACCTTGGAGCCCAGCCGTCCGGCCATGGTGCTGCGCGCCCACTCGACCACTCCGGCGCGCTCGATTTCCTCGACCCACGGCGCAGTCGCCGCCGCGGCGATCACGGGCGGCGTCACCGCGATCACCGAGCGCACTGTCGCCGGGTCACGCGCCGCGAGCTGCAGCACCATCGAGCCGCCGCTCTTGGCGCCCACCAGGTGCACCGTGCCGCAGTGGAGATGCCGCATGAGCGCGCGGATATCCTCGAGCAGCCGATCCATCGACCAGGCGTAGTTCTCCGGCATCGGCGTCGACCGCCCGAAGCCGCGCACGTCCATGCGCACCACGCGGTAGCCGCGCGCAAGGTGCGGTACCCAGCCACGCCACGCGTCGACGCTCTCGGCCAGCCCGTGCACCATCAGCACGGCCGGCGCGGGGCGCCATGGATCGGTGAAATCATCGACCACGTAGTGCAGCTTGACGCCCGGCTCCACTTCGAAGAATTCGGACATTCTTGTTCAAATCCGTGAAAGGCGAACGACTGAACCGCCAAGACCGCCAAGAAAAGCGATTAGAACTAGGACAATTTAAACTAGCGGAGAGAGCTGATTATGTGTGGTCGTTTCGCGCCCTCGAGATAATGACCTTGTTGCGGTTTTGAATTTTGATATCAATGGTTTTCCTTGCGGTCTTGGCGGTCTTGGCGGTCTTGGCGGTTCGATTTGCTTTTCAACAACAAAGCCATCAGACAATCACCGGGTCCAGTTGATCTCCCGCGCCGTCTTCTCGCCGACCACCACCTCGTGCAGGCCTTCGGGAATCTCCGATCGCGCGGGCGAGATCGGGATGCGGCCGGCCATGATCTCCGCATAGGCCTGCGGGTGCAGCGGGTCCTGCCGCGCGTCCGCGTAGCCGTCCGGGTACAGCGGCCGGTTGCCGGCGAAATCGTACTTGTCCGTCGCGCCCAGCGTGTGCATCAGCTCGTGCACGATGATCACCATGTTCGAGCCCGCCATTTCCTCGCTGGCGAAGGCGTTGACCACGCCGATCAACCCCTGCTGCAGCCCGGTCGAGTGCGCAAGCCGCGGATGCCGCTTGGGATCGAAGTACAGGACGAAAATTCGCACGTCGGGACGCGTGCCGGAAAGCGTGTTCTTGAAATACGCCCAGTAGCGCATGTTAAGGCTCCAGAGCACCACGCTCGGCTTGCCCGCGCCGTGCGGCGGCGCGGGCGGCCGCGACGTCACCACGGGCGCGAGCTTCACCTCCACGGGCCGGTAGACATCGAGCCCGTGGCGCGCGGCCTCCGCTTTCATGAATTCCTCGATCGGACCGAAGGACTCCGCGCGCAGGCTCCGGATATACGCATCCGCCGTCTCGCTCCCGTCTCCGTTGATCGGGTAGATCGCGACCGTCAGCGAGGACCCCCAGTCCGCGGTACGCACGCGTGCGAGCCATGCCGCCTGCGCGACGGTCGCGAGAATGAACAACAGCACGATGATGCGGATTGCACGCCACATGGGGAAGGCCTACACTTTATTTTGCCACTGCGATATCTGTTATCAATGCAACTTTAAGCGAGAACCCTGTGGACAACAAGAATTGCGCGGTCGTCGTCGGGGTCGGGCCGGGACTGGGCGCTTCGCTCGCGCGCCGTTTCGCCCGCGCCGAGATGAACGTGGTCATGGCTGCGCGCGACGTTACGCGGATCGAAACCCTTGCCAGCGAGTTCAGCGGCATCGTACACCGCACGGTGGCGGTCACGTGCGATGCGACACGCGAGGACGACGTGCGCCGGCTCTTCGCCGATGTCGTGCAGGAATTCTGCACACCGCGCCTCGTGGTCTACAACGCCGGCGGTTTCGTGCGCAAGGGCATCCTGGATACGACCGCCGAAGAGTTCGAGCGCTGCTGGCGCGTGGGTTGCCTCGGCGGCTTCCTGGTCGGGCGCGAGGCGGCGCGCGCGATGCTTGCCCAGCCTGCCGCCGAGCGCCACCGCGGCACGATCGTGTTCACGGGCGCCACCGCCAGCCTGCGCGGCGGCGCGAACTTCCACAACCTTGCGGTCGGCAAGTTTGGCCTGCGCGCGCTCGCGCAAAGCATGGCGCGCGAGTTCCAGCCGCAGGGCATACACGTCGCGCACGTGGTGATTGACGGGCAGATCCGCAACGATGCGCGCCCGGGCTACACCGCGGCCGAGCGCGGCGAAGATGCCGTGCTGAATCCCGACGCCATCGCGGAGACTTACTACCAGCTGCATTCGCAGCCGCCGAGCGCGTGGACCCTGGAACTGGAGCTGCGGCCCTATTGTGAGAAGTTCTGAACGGCGTGAATCGTGATTGTTGGTTAGAACCTATTCCATAAATACCCACGTGATGCGTTGCGGCCAAGACGGGATGGATGCGAGGAGCGCTGCGCAGCCAATATCGCGGCGGCTGCGACTCGTTAGCCGCAGGCCCGTTTTCGGGAGCAGCCGCGAAAGCCCGGGGCACTGCCGCATGAACACGCCGCGCCGCGCCCCGTCCCGTCCCGCACCACGCCGCGCGAGACCGTGGCCCGGTCGGAACGATTGATGGGTTGCTTCACGCCTCCGGCTTGAGGCCTGCGGCCTGGAAGCCGTGGGCCAGGGCCGCTGGCGTTTGCGCCTGCACTTCCTCCCGATCGCGCAGCTGCTCGATCCCGCACGCCTCACACTTGTAGACCGGGACGTTGAGCTCGACGCGGAACTGCGGAGATTCACCGATCTTCACGTCCAGGCCGAACGGCTTGGACTCGGCCGTGGAGGCGAGCTTCTCGCCGCACTTCCCGCACAGGTAGTCCTTGAAGATCAGACCCTTCTTCTTGCCGGCAGGCAGCTTGACGGCGTCCTCGGTCGCGACATGCTGGAGCAGCTTCATCGGGAAATCGGGTGCCATGAAATGCTTGTGGCCCCGCTCGCACACCATGACCGGGAACCCGGACATGGAAATTTTGAGCGCGCCGTCCTCGCCGCTCACGGTGCCGATGGTTTCCGGATGCATGTCGGTGTGACATTGCCTGCACTTGCTGCCGTTGGCCATGATTTTTCCTCCTCGTCGCGTGACGGCGCGTCATTGTCGTCATCGGCCGCCCGGTTCTCCCTGAAAAAGCTAAAGTTTAGACCATCACGCCGCCGCAATGTTCGCGTAAAGGTTCACCACCACCACGCACAGCAGCGTCATCTTGAGGCTGAAGGCCCGGTTGTGGCGCAGCAGCTCGGCGAACGGCGCCTGATAGCGCCCCTGCATCGCAAGCAGCGTTGCCGACATCGGGCAGCCGGTGAGCCCGATGCCCCATGTCATCAGGAACGTCATCGCGAGCAGATTGGGATCGGGATCGAGCGGCGCGAGCCAGGGCCCGACGACCGACACCATGATGACGGGGTGGAAACCGACCCACGCGAGCGCGGTGATGACGATGAGCAGGATGCTTGCCTCGGTGCCGCCGAAGCGCGTGAACGGCACACCGAGATCGAGCGCCGCGATCATCCCCGCCATCCCGGCGGAGAGCACGCCGGCGGCGAGGAACAGCGACAGCTCGCCGCCCATTTCGGGCAGCCGCACCGTGACGAGGCGCTGCAGCGCCGCGGGCGCGCGGTTGCCTTCGCGCACGAGCAGCGTTACCGTCGTGACGAGGGGCGCCATGCCGGCGATCACCGCCAGCACCGACCAGCGGGGGTACAACTCGTGCACCGCAAGCACGCCGAGCGCAAGCACCGCCGGCACCCACAGCGCCTCGAATCGGACCGGATAGCCAACGAAGCCGCGCGCGTAATTGAACCGCCGCGACGATAGCGTGATCCAGGTTAGCAGCAGCGCCACCACCGTCAGCGGGACGCCGACGGCCATCAACCGCGTCAGGCTCGCGCCCGGCGCTGCGGTCAGCGCCACCGCCATCGCGCCGTAGAACGGCGACCACAGCGCGCCGATGATGAAAGCCTGCGACAGGCCCATCGCGTGCTCGAGCGTGAGGCGCGAGCGCTGCGCCAGCCGGTCGGCGAAGATCGCCACCGCGGAGAAATTGATGACGGCGCCAAACAGATGCACGCCGAGCAGCGTGCGCAGCAACGCGAAGCGCCCGGTCTCGGGCAGCTGATCCTCGGCGGCGCGCGAAGTACTGATGAGCTGCAGCGACGAGACGGCGATCAGCATGCCGATCAGCGGAATGTTCTGCGCCAGCGCCCGCTCGATCAGCCCGCTCTTGCCGGCCAGCGTGCCCCACACCACGCCGACGGTGCCCACCCCGAGCAGCGCCAGCACGATGCGCCGCTGCGATCGCGTCAGCCGCGGCCACAACAGCCCGCAGGCGCCCCACGCGATCATGCCGGTCAGCCAGTGCGGGAAGCGCACGCTCATCTCGCCCAGCACCACGAACACGACGACCGTGACGAACAGCCAGGCGGCGGCGGTGTAACGATTCATGGCAGCAGCGTGGTCCCTTCAGCGCGGTGTTCGAAATGATGAAATCAACCCGCTCAGACGGCAGGAAGAGCCCGCCAGATCAAGATCAAATCGAACCGCCAAGGCCGCCAAGACCGCCAAGAAAAGCAAGAACTATAACGGAAGTCACGCGGCAAACCGGGGACGACGCCAAACTAGCTGCCGTGGATACGCCGCCGGCAGATCGGGAATCCTGAGTGATGGCAGTTACGCCGAACCGTTTCGCTCTGTTCAGGATTTCGGGTTCTTGCGCTTTATATATAGTTGATTTGGTTTTTCTTGGCGGTCTTGGCGGTTCAGTTCTCGCTCTTCACGCGGCGTTAGCGGCCCACTCTCTAAAGCACGCCGGACAGGCCGCCGTCGACCTGCACGCAGCAGCCGGTAACGTAGCTCGCGGCGTCCGACGCGAGAAAAGCGATCACGTTGGCGACTTCCTCCGCCTCGCCCACGCGTCCCAGCGGAATCGTTTTCCCTGTCTTTGCGTAATGCTCCTCGACGCTGATCTTCTCGCGCGCGGCGCGCCGCTCCTGCTGCTTCGACTTGATCTTGCCCACCGCCACTGCGTTGACCAGGATGTTGTCGGCCGCATATTCCTTCGACAACGCCTTGGTCAGCGCGAGCCCCGCGGCGCGAGAGACCGTGGTTGGAAACGTGCCTGCAGCGGGCTGCCGCGCGGCGACCATGTTGAGATTGATGATGCGCCCGCCGCCCTGCTTCTTCATGTGCGGGATCGCCGCGCGCGAGGTTCGGATCTGCGCGAACAGCTTGATGTCGATGTCGTGCTGGAAAGCCTCGTCGCTCACCTTGTCGAACGGGTCCTGCCCGGTGCCGCCGGCGTTGTTGACCACGATGTCGATGCGGCCGAAACGCTTGACCGTTTCCTCGATGAAGCGCTCCATGTCGCCCGGCTTGGCGGCATCGGCCACCACGGCCAGGACGTCGCCGCCCTTTGTCTTCAGCTCGCCGGCGAACGCATTGAGCACGTCGGAGCGGCGCGCACAGAGTGCCACCTTCACGCCCTCTTCGACGAGGCGCAGCGCCGTGGCGCGCCCGATGCCTTCGCTCCCGCCCGTCACCGCCGCCACCTTGCCGCGCAATCCGAGTTCCATGCCGTGTTCTCCCCGGGAATGTGTTGCGAAATGTAAAGCGCGATTTTGACACAATGGGCGCTCACCCGCCTGCTGCGGACCCAGTGGACAAGCTTGAGAATCTCTTCAATACCTTCGCTCCCTCACCCCTCGCCCTCTCCCGAGGCGAGAGGGGGAAACAAATGCGGGAAATGGCGTATCAAGAAATTCCCAAAAAGGCTCGTTCGGCTGCAACATTTCGTAACAATGTGCGCGCATTCGTTACTGCGGGACGGTCGGCTCCGGGCGTAATCTAACGTTGAAGAGATCGAGGCCGTACACCGCGGCCTCTGAACAACGCGGAAGGAGGCTCGGCCATGAATCGCACCGCATCCATTCTCGCACTCGCGGCGCTGCTCGCCGCATCGGGCTGCGCGAGCACCAGCAGCGCACCCTCGTCCGGCTACTACGATCGCGGCTATGGCCACAACAACGGCTATTACCCGCGCCACAAGCACGGCGACGGATACTACCGCGCGCACGACAACTATCCGGCGAGCCAGCCGGCCCCGGCGCCCGCCGCGCGCGGCAACGTATTGCCGGCGCAGGCCGCGGGCGCTCTCGTCGGCGGCGTTCTCGGCGCACAGGTCGGCTCGGGCAACGGGCGCCTCGCTTCTGCAGCGCTGGGCGCCACTGCC
>JBFKNN010000054.1:0-16892 GCA_041629335.1 Burkholderiales bacterium
CCCCCCCCCCACGACGTGCTGCAGCCGTATCTGAAGCCGGGCCAGTTCGCGATCGGGTCGATCAACTCGCCGATGCAGTGCATGATGAAGGAGATCTGCGCGCAGTGCCTGCAGCCGCACGTCGATCCCGAAACCGGCAAGACGAGTTATGTCTTCTCGTGCTTCAACCAGGACCAGCCGCTCGACCGCGTCGACTGGCGGGCGCTCGATCAGCGCCTGAAGCAGAACTCGACGCAGGAGAAGCTCACTGCCGAGTGGCTGGACCACTGCCTGATGAAGCTCAACCTGCGGCAGATCCAGCGGGTGTGAGCGCGCGCGATGCGTCGATCATGCGCCTTGCGTCAAGTGGCCGGATTCAAGGCCGGTGTCAGCGTCCTTAACCATGGAGGAAGGCAAGAATCATGAAATTCCGCAGAATCGTCACAGGGATCAACAAAGAGGGCAAGAGCTGCGTCAAATGGGACACCGCGGTTGATCCCGTTCCGGGGCGGCCCGGATTCGGCAACGTCCCGATGTGGGCGACGAAGAAATTGCCCGCGGAAATGACCGAGGACGACCCCAACACATGGGACCTCGGCACCAGCCTGGCGGGCGGCTCTGTTTTCCGCCTTGCCCGGTACGAGCCCGGCGTCCAGGCCCGCTGGCACCGCACTGATTCCATCGATTACGCCATTTGTCTGTCCGGGGAGATGTGGATGGAGCTCGAAGACGGCGGCGAGGTCCACCTCAAGGCCGGAGACGTGGTGATCCAGCGGGGGACGATGCACAACTGGGTGGTTCGCGGCAAGAAACCCTGTGTCATGGCGTTCATCCTGATCGCCACGCAGGGCGGCCAGTCGACCGGCTGGTGACCGGAAGTCCCGGGGGCTGCCGATACGATCTCCGGTCAGCCGCACTGCCCGCGCGCTGCGCGGGCGGCGCCCATCAGTCCAACCCGGTCTCGCGCAGCGCGCCACCGAGCGTATCCACCAGCTCGTCGATCTGGCTTTCGCTGATGATGAGCGGCGGCGAGAGCGCGATGATGTCGCCGGTGGTCCGGATCAGGAGCCCTTTCTCGAAGCAGCGCAGGAACACGCTGAACGCGCGTGCGCCTGGCTTGCCCGCCTGGGACTCGAGCTCGATGCCCGCGACCATTCCCATGTTGCGGATATCGACGACGTGCGGCATCTCGCGCAGCGAGTGCACGGCGTTTTCGAAGTACGGCGCCATGGCTTGCGAGCGCTTGAACAGGTCCTCCTCCTGGTAGAGGTCGAGGGTTGCTTCGGCCGCGGCCGTGGCGAGCGGGTGCCCGGAATAGGTGTAACCATGGAACAGCTCGACCGCGCCGGCGGGCGCCGAGTTGACCACGGCATCGTAGATGCCGCGGCGGACGATGACGGCCCCCATCGGAACCGTGCCGTTGGTGATGCCCTTGGCGATGGTGATCACATCGGGCACGACACCCACCGTGTTCGCGGCAAAGCACGGCCCCAGCCGCCCGAAGCCGGTGATGACCTCGTCGAAGATCAACAGAATGCCGTGCTTGTCGCAGATCGCGCGCAGCCGCTCGAGATAACCCTTGGGCGGGACCAGCACGCCGGTTGAGCCTGCCATCGGCTCGACGATCACGGCCGCGATGTTGGACGCGTCGTGCAGCGGAATGATGCGGTTTTCCAGCTCGTCGGCGAGATGCGCGCCCCACCCCGGCTGACCGCGCGAAAAGGCGTTTTCCTTCGGGTTGTGGGTGTGCGCGAGATGATCGACGCGCGGCAGCTGGCTCCCGAATGCCTTGCGATTGGGCGGGATGCCGCCCACCGACATGCCGCCAAAACCCGCCCCATGGTAGCCGCGCTCGCGTCCCACCAGCACGGTGCGCTGGCCTTCGCCCCGCGCTCGATGGTAGGCGAGCGCGATTTTCAGGGCCGTATCGACGGCCTCGGAGCCGGAATTCGCAAAGAATACGTGATCGAGGTCGCCCGGGGCGAGCCGCGCGACCCGTTCAGCCACGCGGAAGGCGCTCGGATGTCCCATCTGGAACGCGGGGCTGTAATCCATGGTTGCGACCTGCTTCTGCACGGCCTCGACGATCTTCGGCCGGCAGTGTCCGGCGTTGACGCACCACAGACCCGCAGTGCCGTCGAGCACCTTGCGGCCGTCGTCGGTGACGTAGTGCATGTCCTTCGCGCCGACGAACATGCGCGGCGCCGACTTGAACTGGCGGTTGGCAGTAAACGGCATCCAGAACGGTTGGAGATCGTAGTCTTTGGGCTTCATCGGGTCGGCCAGTAGGTGGGTGCGTGAGCGCGGATAGCCATTTTGCCAGCATACGCGGCTCGCGTCACCGACCGGTTCGGGGCCGGCAGGCGTGATACCATTTTGCCGCCATGGCACGATGGATCGTCTGCATCACGTTCGACTTCGACGCGATCTCGAGCTGGATCGCGCGGGGCATGATGACGCCAACGCCAATCTCGCGCGGTGAATTCGGTCCCAACGTTGCGGTGCCGCGCATCCTGGCGCTGCTGGAGAAGCACGGGGTGCCGAGCTCCTGGTACGTGCCGGGACACACCCTCGAGACCTTTCCCGAGGCGTGCCGAAGGGTGCACGACGCAGGCCACGAGATCGGCCACCACGGCTGGACCCACCGCGCGCCGGCGAGCCTCCTGCGCGACGAGGAGGAGGCCGAGCTCGCGCGTGCGAACGAGCAGATCCGGCGACTGACGGGCCGCCCAGCGCGCGGCTACCGCTCGCCGACCTGGGACCTCTCGCCCCATACGGTCGAGCTGTTGATCGAGCACGGATTTCATTACGACAGCAGCATGATGGGCGACGATTACACGCCGTATCGCGTGCGGTGCGGCGACGTCATCGAACTCGAGCGGCCCGCCGTGTTCGGCAAACCGACGCGGCTGATCGAGCTGCCGGTAAGCTGGGCGCTGGACGATTTCCCGCACTTCGAGTACCTGCGCACGCCCGAGTGGATCATGCCGGGCCTGATGAACGCGGGCAACGTCCTGGAGAACTGGCTCGATGACTTCGCCTATCTCCGGGCCAACCTCGACTGGGGCGTAATCACCTACACTTTTCATCCGTACGTGATCGGACGCGGTCACCGCATGCTGGCGCTGGAGCGTCTGATCATGACGTTGAAAGACGAGGGTGCCGTGTTCATGCGGGCGGAGGAGGCTGCGGCCGAATACGATCAGCGCGCGCCGTTCAGCCGGGGCGCGCCGGGAAATTGATCTCCCTCGAGAACGTCAGCAAGTCGTACGGGGCGCAGGTCGCGCTGGCACCCACGACGCTCGAATTTGTGCGCGCACGCACCGTAGCGCTGATCGGTCCCAGCGGCTGCGGCAAGTCGACGCTGCTGCGCATGATCGTCGGACTGGTGCGCCCTGATTCCGGGCGGATCGTGATCGAGGGTGAAACGCTCGCCGAATCGAACCTGGAGCGCCGCCGCCACGGGATCGGCTACGTGATCCAGGAGGGCGGGCTGTTTCCGCACCTCACGGCGGCCGGCAACGTGACGCTGCTCGCCCGCCACCTGCGCCGCGACGCCGGCTGGATCGGGGAGCGGGTGAGCGCGCTCGCCGAGCTGGTGCGCATTCCACGCGCGATCCTCGAACGTTTTCCGCGCGATCTTTCCGGGGGCCAGCGCCAGCGCGTGAGCCTGATGCGGGCGCTGATGCTCGACCCGCCCGTGCTCCTGCTGGACGAGCCGCTCGGTGCGCTCGACCCGGTGACCCGCTACGGGCTGCAGGAGGAACTCAAGCGCATATTCGACCAGCTCGCCAAGACCGTGGTGCTGGTCACGCACGACATGAGCGAGGCGGCGTACTTCGGGCACACGCTGGTACTGCTCAGAGAGGGGCGGGTGCTGCAGCAGGGCGCGCTGGCCGACCTGGTCGAGCGGCCGGCGGACGCTTATGTGGGCGAGTTCATCCGCGCGCAACGCCCGCTCGCGGCGGGAACCCAGCGATGAGGTGCATCCTGCTGCTGTGGCTGCTGCCGGCCCTGTGCATGGCGCAAGGCACGGTCAACGTCGGCTCCAAGCGTTTCACCGAGTCCTACATCCTGGGCGAGATCGTGGCCGGGACGATCCGCCGTGCCGGCGAAGCGAATGCTGCGCACCAGCAAGGGATGGGCAACACGGCGATCGTGTTCGCTGCGCTGAAGAACGGCACCATCGACGTCTATCCGGAATACACCGGCACCATTGCATTCGAGCTGCTCGGGCGCGGCCGGGCGGCCGACCTGAACGCGCTCAACCGCGAGCTCGCGCCCGACGGGCTGGGCGTAGCGGTGCCGCTCGGCTTCAACAACAGCTACGGGCTGGCCATGCTGGAGTCGCGGGCCGCACAGCTGGGAATCCGCGCGCTCTCCGACCTGTCGCGCCACCCAGACCTCAAGCTCGCCGTATCACAGGAGTTCCTCAATCGTCGCGACGGATGGCCGGCCCTGCGGTCGGCCTACGGGTTGCCGCTCGCGCCCCGCGGCCTCGATCACGGGCTGGCGTATGAGGCGCTGGCTGCGGGTAGAGTCGACGTAATCGACGTCTACTCGACCGACGCCAAGGTTGCCAAGCACGCGCTGCGCGTTCTTGCCGACGACCGGGGATTCTTCCCGGCGTACGAGGCAGTGCTGCTGTACCGCCTCGATCTCCCGCAGCGCTTTCCCCGGACCTGGGCTGCGCTGCGCGCCCTGGAAGGCAGCATCCCGGCCGGGCGCATGGTATCGATGAACGCTGCAGCCGAGCTCGCCGGGGCAACGTTCACCGCCGTCGCGGAGGGATTCCTGGCAGTGCCGGGTGAGGCAGGTCCGGGTGCAGCGCAGGTCAGGGGATCCCTCGTCTCGATGACGTTTGCCGCCGATTTCTGGCGGCTCACGCTGGAGCATCTCATGCTCGTGTTCGCGTCGCTCGGACTGAGCGTCGCGGCGGGGATCCCGCTGGGCGTGTGGGCGGCCCGCGCGCCGCGCTGCGCACCCTGGATTCTCGCCGCAGTGGGGCTGCTGCAGACGGTGCCGTCGCTGGCGCTGCTGGCTTTTCTGATCGCGGCCATGGGTATGATCGGCGCGGCGCCGGCGATCGTCGCCCTGTTTCTATATGCGTTGCTGCCGATCGTGCGCAACACGGTGAGCGGGCTGGCGGACATTCCGGCGCCTTTGCGCGAGTCGGCCGTGGCGCTCGGACTCCCGGGCCGGGCGCGCCTGCGGTTGATCGAGCTGCCGCTGGCGGCGCGCACCATTCTTGCCGGCGTCAAGACGTCCGCGGTGATCAACGTGGGCATGGCCACGATCGCCGCTTTCGTGGGTGCCGGGGGTTATGGAGACCGCATTGTGGCCGGGCTCGCTGTGAATGACCACGGGCTGATGCTGGCAGGAGCCCTGCCGGCGGCCGCCCTCGCGTTGCTGATCCAGGGCGGCTTCGACTTGCTGGAACGCCGTGCGGTGCCGGCCGGGTTGCAGGAGCGGGAGGACCCGATTGGCAAATGAGTCGCGTTCCGTCCGGGGCCGCGTGAATTGCTGCACGATTGCTGCACCGCATGGCAACCGGGCGGATTGCGTGACTTAATTCCCGGCGGGAGCGGTAAACTGCGTTTCCAGGCCGGTCCGGCAGCTTGCGCCCGGAATGGCCCTGAGCGGAGGTGAACTAATTTATGCCCGCCCTGTCAGTGCATTAACGATCGGTCTTCGCGTTCCAGGGGACCACGCCGGCAGGTATACTGTGCGCCTTGTCCGGCTGGCACGGCCCCCCGACTTGGATAAGAATTCTAAATTCAGGGATGGAATTGATGAGCGATCGCGAAGTCGATCAGCAATTGGTCGAGCGCGCACAACGTGGCGACAAGCACGCGTTCGAGCTGCTGGTCAGCAAGTACCAGCGCAAGCTGGCGCGGCTGTTATCGCGTTTTGTTCGCGATTCGACTGAGGTCGAGGACGTGGCGCAGGAGGCGTTTATCAAGGCCTACCGCGCGTTGCCGACGTTTCGCGGCGACAGTGCGTTCTACACCTGGCTCTACCGTATTGGCATCAACACCGCCAAGAATTACCTGGTGGCGATGGGCCGGCGGGCGCCGACGACGACCGATTACGACAGCGAGGAAGCCGAAACCTTCGAAAACGGCGACCAGCTGCGGGACCTGAACACGCCGGAAAACGAGATGATGAGCCGGCAGGTCGGGGATACGGTGAACCAAACGCTGGCAGAGTTGCCAGAAGAATTAAGGACCGCGATTACGCTGCGCGAAATCGAGGGCCTGAGCTACGAGGACATAGCGAACATCATGAACTGCCCGATCGGCACCGTGCGTTCGCGGATTTTCAGGGCGCGCGAAGCGATCGCCGAAAAGCTGAGACCCTTGCTCGGGACGAGCAAGGACAGGAGATGGTGACATGGACAAGCTTTCCGCATTGATGGATGGCGAACTGGACGGGCACGAGGCACGCGGCGAGCTCGCCCACCTGAAAGAGCATCCCGAACGACAGGATCTGTGGGCAACCTACCATATCATCGGGGATGCCATGCGCGGCGAGCATCTGCTGTCGAGACGCTTCAACGAGCAACTCGCCCGGCGCCTCGCGCAGGAACCGACGGTGCTGGCGCCGCGAAGGCGGCGGCCCGCGAAAAAAATGATCGCATACGCGCTGTCTGCCGCCGCGTCGTTGTCTGCGGTGGCGATGGTGGCCTGGGTCGCGCTGTCTACCGGCAGCGTGACGACGACGCTGCAGCCGCAGCTCGCCCAGATGCCTGCCGCGACGCCGGTCCTGCCGCAGGTGGTCAGCCTGCCGACCGACGGGCGGTTGAACGAGTACATCCTCGCTCACCAGGGGTTCTCGCCCAGCACCGCGATCCAGGGCGTCACGCCGTACATCCGCAGCGTCGCGGCACAAAGACCCGCGAAAACGCGCTGATACCACCCCATGAAGTTTGTCTGGCCGGTCGTTGTCCTGGGATTGTCGGCGGCCTGCCCATCGCTCGCGGCTGACGGTGACCCGAAGGAGGGGCTCGCCTGGCTGAAGAAGATGGCGAGCGCGACCAACCAGCTCAATTATTCGGGCACATTCGTCTACCAGCAGCGGGGTCAGTCGGAGACCTCGACCATCGTGCATTACGTCAACGCCGCTGGCGGCGTGTTCGCCAAGCTGGAAACGCTCGACGGGCCCGCGCGCGAGGTCGTGCGCAGCAACGATCAGGTCACCTGCTACCTGCCCAACACCAGGACCGTTCTGATCGAGCAGCGCAATACGCGCTATTTTCCGCCCGCGGTGCTGCCCGAGCGCCTCGACGCCATCATGGAGAACTACACGGTGCGGGTGGGCGAGGACGACCGCGTCGCCGGCTATGAGTGCCAGGTGGTCGAGCTCCGGCCCAAGGACAACCTGCGCTACGGCCGCTGGTTCTGCGCGGAAAAGGACTCCGGGCTGCCGCTCCAGGTGCGCACGTTCGACGAGAAGCGCGAGCAGGTGGAGGCGTTCGCCTACACGGAACTGAAGATTGGCGTGAGCTTCAATCGCGACAAGGTAAGGTCGAAATATGCCGACAAGAGCCGGGTCCAGAAATGGCGCGTGGACCGTTCGGCATTGAGCGTCAACGACCGGCCGTTCGATACCGAGTGGATGGTCGACAACCAGCCCGCCGGTTTCAAGAAGCTGATGGAACTTCAGCGCTCGATTGGCGGGCGTCCGGGACACGTGGCCCAGATCGTCTTTTCGGACGGTCTCGCCGCGGTATCGGTGTTCGTCGAGCCGATGCCGCGGGAGCGGCCGGCGCAGGCACTCAGTCACCACGGCGCCGTTAACATCTACACCCGGGCGGTCGCTGACCACATGATCACCGTGCTCGGGGAGACGCCGGCTGCCACCGTGATGCAGATCGGGGATTCCCTCAAGCGCAAGACGGACGCCGTGATAAAGTAGCGCCGGCTCGCAGTGCCGTTACGTAATTCCGAAGTGAAAAGGCCAAACCGCATGTTCAAGCGTTTCGTGTTCGCGTTGTTTTTCGTGTTCCCCGTCGCCGTCGCCGCGCAGCTGCCGGATTTCACGGAACTCGTCGAAAGACAAGGGCCTACCGTTGTCAACATCAGCACCACGCAATCGGTGCGCAGCCCGCTCATCCCGCAGATCCCGAATCTTCAGGAAGACGATCCGTTCTACGAGTTCTTCCGCCGCTTCATCCCGCAGCCGGGGCCGCGCGAGTTCCAGTCGCAGTCCCTGGGATCCGGCTTCATCATCAGCGCCGACGGGTATATCCTGACCAACGCACATGTGGTGGACGCCGCGGAAGAGATCACGGTCAAGCTCAACGACAAGCGCGAGTTCAAGGCCAAGGTGATAGGCGCGGACCGCCGCACCGACGTGGCGCTGATCAAGATCGAGGCCTCGAGCCTGCCGGTGGTGAGGTTTGGGGACGCGACCAAGCTCAAGGTCGGGGAATGGGTGGTGGCGATCGGCTCGCCGTTCGGGTTCGAGAACACGGTGACCGCCGGGATCGTCAGTGCCAAAGGGCGTTCGCTGCCGCAGGAAAACTTCGTGCCGTTCATCCAGACCGATGTCGCCGTGAATCCCGGCAACTCGGGTGGTCCGCTGTTCAATCTGCGGGGTGAGGTGGTCGGCATCAATTCCCAGATCTACAGCCGCACCGGCGGTTTCATGGGCCTGTCGTTCGCCATCCCGATCGACGTCGCGAACGACATAGCGCAGCAGTTGCGCACCGCGGGGCGGGTGACGCGCGGGCGCATCGGCGTGGTAATCCAGCCCGTCACCAAGGAGCTCGCTGACGGATTCGGGCTCTCCCGGCAGCAGGGCGCCCTGGTCAACTCGGTGGAGAAGGGCGGGCCGGCGGACAAAGGGGGTATCGAGCCGGGTGATGTCATTCTCAAGTTCGACGGCAAAGCGGTGAACGCGTCCGAGGATCTGCCGCGCATCGTCGGCGGCACGCGGCCAGGCAGCCGCGTAACGGTGCAAGTGTGGCGCAACAAGACCGGCCGCGACGTCCAGCTCGTGGTGGGCGAGCTGCAGGACGACCGCGCTTCCCGGCAGTCGCGGCGGGGCGGCAAGCCGCCGGCGCAAGCGGGCCAGTTCGGCATGGGGCTCGCAGATCTTACCGAGGCGCAGCGCAAGGAGCTCAAGGTCGACGGCGGCGTGCTGGTCGAGAGCGTGCAGGGCGCGGCAGGGCGGGCCGGCATCCGGCGCGGCGACGTGATACTCGCGGTGAACAACCAGGATGTGAAGTCGGTCGAGCACTTCCGCGAGCTGATGGGCCAGTTCGAAAAAGGCCGCATCGTGGCCATCCTGATCCGGCGCGGCTCGAACTCGCTCTACATCCCGTTCCGGATCGATGGGAATTGAGACAGTACCGGCGCTCGTCGTCTACAGCCGGAACGACTGCCACTTGTGCGACGAAATGATCGTGGGCCTGCGGCAACTGCAGGCCCGCTTTGCTTTCGTCCTCAAGATCGTGAATGTCGACGCCGATCCGGCGCTAAAGGCGCGTTACGGCGAGAAAGTGCCGGTGCTGACCGGGGGCGGAGCCGAGCTCTGTCACTATCACCTGGATCCAGAACGCGTGGCCGCCCATCTGGGCCGGCTCGGTCGGACGGCGGGCGCCCGTGCAATGGGTTAGGAACTCTCGGTGTAATCCGCTAAAATAGCGCCTTTTATCGCCGTGACAGGGCACCTCGCGTGCCCTTT
The DNA here is from genome assembly GCA_041629335.1 of Burkholderiales bacterium. Lineage (GTDB taxonomy): Bacteria > Pseudomonadota > Gammaproteobacteria > Burkholderiales > SG8-41 > JBFKNN01. The sequence continues at coordinate 9,670 of JBFKNN010000054.1, forward strand.
TCTATGCAGCACATCCGCAACTTTTCCATCATCGCGCACATCGACCACGGCAAGTCGACGCTTGCGGACCGCATCATCCAGCTGTGCGGCGGGCTCACCGACCGCGAGATGGAGGAGCAGGTCCTCGACTCGATGGCACTCGAGCGCGAGCGCGGCATCACGATCAAGGCCCAGACGGTTGCGCTGAATTATCGCGCCCGCGACGGCAAGGCCTACCTGCTCAACCTGATCGACACCCCGGGGCACGTCGATTTTTCCTACGAGGTGTCGCGCTCGCTGTCGGCATGCGAGGGCGCGCTGCTGGTGGTCGACGCTTCGCAGGGCGTGGAAGCGCAGACGGTGGCAAATTGCTATACCGCGATCGAGCTCGGGGTGGAGGTAGTGCCGGTGCTGAACAAGATGGACCTGCCGCAGGCCGACCCCGGGCGCGTGATCGCCGAAATCGAGGACATCATCGGTATCGGGGCGAAAGATGCGGTGCAGGTCAGCGCCAAGACCGGCGAGGGCGTGGGCGACGTCCTCGAAACACTCATTGCGAGGATCCCGCCGCCGCGCGGCAGACCCGATGCGCCGTTGAAGGCGCTCATCATCGATTCCTGGTTCGACAACTACGTCGGCGTGGTGATGCTGGTGCGGGTGGTGGACGGCATGCTGCGGCCGAAGGATCGCATCCGGCTGATGTCGAACGACACGAGCCACCTGTGCGAGCAGGTCGGGACATTCACGCCGAAGGCGCGTGTCGCGGAACAGCTTGCCGCGGGCGAGGTCGGTTTCGTGATCGCCGGAATCAAGGAACTCACGGCGGCCCGGGTGGGGGACACGATCACGCTTGCCGACAAACCGGCGCGCGAGCCGCTGCCGGGTTTCAAGGAAATCAAGCCGCAGGTGTTCGCCGGGCTTTATCCGGTCGACTCGAGCGAGTACGACGCGCTGCGGGACGCGCTGGAGAAATTGCACCTCAATGACGCTTCTCTGCGCTTCGAGCCGGAATCATCGCAGGCGCTCGGTTTCGGCTTCCGCTGCGGATTCCTCGGGCTGCTGCACATGGACATCGTGCAGGAGCGACTCGAGCGCGAGTACAACATGGCGCTCATCACCACCGCGCCGACCGTCGTCTACGAGGTGCTTCAGCGCGACGGAACGGTGATCGAGATCGAGAACCCCTCGCGGCTGCCCGATGCGGCCAAGATCGAGGAGATCCGCGAGCCGATCATCACGGCATCGATCCTGGTACCCCAGGATTACGTCGGCCCGGTGATGACCTTGTGCACGCAGAAGCGCGGCGCGCAGCGCAACATGCAATACCTCGGGCGCCAGGTGATGCTGACCTACGAGCTGCCGCTGAACGAGGTGGTGATGGATTTCTTCGACCGCCTGAAGTCGGTTTCCCGGGGTTATGCCTCCCTCGACTATGATTTTCTCGATTACCGCGCCGGCGACCTGGTGAAGCTCGACATCCTGATCAACGGCGAGCGCGTGGACGCGCTGTCGCTGATCGTTCACCGGGAGAACGCGCAGTACCGGGGGCGCGACCTCGCGGCCAAGATGCGCGAGCTGATTCCGCGACAGATGTTCGACGTGGCGGTGCAGGCGGCGATCGGTTCGCACATCATCGCGCGCGAGACGGTGAAGGCGCTGCGCAAGAACGTGCTGGCAAAGTGCTACGGCGGCGACATCACCCGCAAGAAGAAGCTGCTGGAGAAGCAGAAGGCCGGCAAGAAGCGGATGAAGCAGGTGGGCAGCGTGGAAATCCCGCAGGAGGCGTTCCTTGCCATCCTGCAGGTGGAAAAATAGGCGCAGCGGGAGCGCCAGGCGGACCGCATCGGAGAGAACACAGTCGCATGAATTTTGCCCTGATCATGTTTCTGCTGCTCGCGCTCACCGGCGCGGTGTGGCTGCTCGACATCTACGTGCTCCGGCCGCGCCGGACCGCGGGCCGAAGCGAGCCCTGGTGGGTCGAGTACTCGAAAAGCTTCTTTCCGGTGATCCTTATCGTGTTCCTCCTGCGCTCGTTCCTGGTCGAGCCGTTCAAGATTCCCTCGGGGTCGATGCTGCCGACGCTGCTGATCGGTGACTTCATACTCGTGAACAAGTTCACCTACGGCATCCGGGTGCCGATCGTCAATATGAAGGTGATCGACGTGAGCCAGCCGCGGCGTGGCGAGGTGATGGTGTTCAGGTATCCGGAAAATCCTGCGCTCGATTACATCAAGCGTGTGGTTGGAACGCCCGGCGACCGCATCGTCTACCACAACAAGCGGCTCGCCATCAACGGCGAGGAAATCAAGGCCACTCCCGACGGGGAATACAACTACGTCGAGACCGGTCTGAACTTCGTCTCGGCGCTGCGCTACAACGAGCGGCTCGACGGACATGTGCATTCGATCCTGGTGCACCCCGATGCTCCCGCGGTGCAGACCTCCGGCGTGCGCCTGTTTCCTTTCCGCGAAAACTGTGCATACAATGACAACGGATTCACGTGCACGGTGCCGCAGGGGCATTACTTTTTGATGGGCGACAACCGCGACAGCAGCAGCGACAGCCGCTACTGGGGATTCGTGCCCGAGCAGAACATCGTGGGCAAGGCATTCATGATCTGGTGGAATTTCGACGACTTCAAGCGCATCGGTCGATCGATCAACTGAAGGGGAAGACCATGGACAGACAGAGGGGTGTGAGCCTGACCGGCCTGATCATGTGGCTCGTGGTCGGCATTTTTGTCTTGCTGCTGGGCTTCAAGCTCGGGCCCGCCTACGCGGAATATTACAAGATCAAGACGCAGTTCAAGATCCTCGCCAACGACCCGAGCCTGGCAAGCGGGGCCCAGCGGGAAGTCGCAGGGGCGTTCGTGAGGCGCGCCACGATCGAGGACATCCGCTCGATCGGTCCCGCGGATCTACAGGTTGTGCGCGAGGGCAACCGCGTGATCATCAGCGCCGAGTATGCCGTGCGCGTGCCCCTGTTCGGGAACATCAGCGCCTGTCTCGACTTCAGGCCTTCCTCGGAGTGACGAGGCATCGCAGGGCGCGCGTCCGCCGATGATCGTCCTGGAGGCGCTTTTCCGCACGATCGGCTACCGTTTCAACGATCCTGACCTCTTGCGGCGCGCACTGACGCACCGCAGCCACGGCGCCGACCACAACGAACGGCTCGAATTTCTCGGTGACAGCGTGCTGAACTGCGTTGTCGCCCTCGAGCTCTTCCGCAAGTTTCCCGAGCTGAACGAAGGCGACCTGTCCCGGTTGCGGGCCAGCCTGGTGAGCCAGGACTCCCTGTGCGCCGTCGCGCAGCGGGCCGGGCTCGGCGAGCAGCTGTTGCTGGGCGAAGGCGAGTTGAGGAGCGGCGGGTTCCGGCGGCCGTCGATTCTCGCCGATGCGCTGGAGGCCGTGGTCGGCGCGGCGTTTCTGGACGGTGGTTTCGAGCCCGCGCAACGCGTCGTTCGCGAGCTGTTCGGGACCGCGCTCGCCACCATCGATCCGAGCGCCGGCGGCAAGGACCCGAAGACGCTGTTGCAGGAGCTGCTGCAGAGCCGCCGCCTGGCGCTGCCGCGCTACGCCGTCGTTGCCACGCGCGGCGAGGCGCACGAGCAGCTGTTCGAGGTGGAGTGCGTGATTCCGGAGCTCGATATCCGGTCGCTGGGCGTGGGCAGCAGCCGCCGCAGCGCCGAGCAGCATGCGGCTCGACGCGCCTACGAGCTGGCGGCGGACAAATGAGCGCCGCGGCGCATCGCGCGGGGTACGTATCGATCATCGGGCGACCCAACGTAGGCAAGTCGACTCTGCTCAACAGCCTGGTGGGCCAGAAGATCAGCATCACCTCGCGCAAGCCCCAGACCACGCGCCAGCGCGTGACCGGCATCCTGACCCGCGACGATGCCCAACTCGTGTTCGTCGATACGCCCGGATTCCAGACCCAGCACGACTCCGCGCTCAACCGGCTGATGAACCGCTGCGTCACGAGCGGCCTGCGGGACGTTGACGTGATCATCTGGGTCGTGGAGGCGCTCAAGCTCGACGCACGCGACGCCGCGCTCGGACGGCTCTTGCCGTCAGGCACCCCCGTGGTGGTGGTCGCCAACAAGATCGATCGCGTGCGCGACAAGCGCGCGCTGCTGCCATTCATCAAGGACATCGCCGAGCGGTTCGGTTGCGCGGCGATCGTGCCGGTCTCCGCACAGAAGCGGGAGAACCTGGGCGAGCTCATCAAGGCGGTGGCGGGGCTGCTGCCCGAGGCGCCACGTATTTTCGACGCGGACGAGATCACCACCCTGAGCGAGCGGTTCTTCGCCGCCGAGCTGGTGCGGGAGCAATTGTTCCGCCTGCTGGGCGAGGAACTGCCCTACAGCACCGCCGTCGAGATCGAGCGCTTCGAAGCCGATCGCGGTTTGCGGCGAATCCACGCCGCGATCCTGGTCGATCGCGAGAGCCAGAAGGCCATCGTCATCGGCAGGAAGGGAGAGAAGCTGAAGATGATCGGTACTGCCGCGCGCAGGCAGATGGAGGCGCTGTTCGGCGGCAAGGTGTTCCTGGAGCTGTGGGTCAAGGTGAAGAGCGGCTGGGCGGACAGCGATGCGGCGTTGAAGCGTCTCGGCTACGACGCCTGAGCTCCGCATCCGGATTACGGGCCCGGGCAACGATGATATGCTTTTTCTTTCGCAACACACTCTACGGTGATCAAGCGAATTGATTCGACGCGGCAGGATGAGCAGCCGGCCTTCGTGCTGCACAGCTATCCGTTTCGCGAGACCAGCCTGATTGTCGAGACGTTCAGCCGAAACTTCGGCCGCATCGCGGTAGTTGCGCGCGGCGCGCGCCGCCCGCGATCGGCGCTGCGGGGGCTGCTGCTCGCTTTCCAGCCGCTCCTGCTCTCGTGGTCGGGAAAATCCGAGCTGCGCACCCTGCACAAGGCGGAGTGGCAGGGAGGATATCATGCGCTGAGGGGGCTCGCGCTGGTGTGCGGCTTCTACCTGAACGAGCTCCTGCTCAAGCTGCTGCCGCGCGACGATGCGCATGACCGCCTGTATGCCGTCTATGCGGACACGGTCCAGGCGCTGGGGCAGGGCGGCGATCATGCCGCCGTGCTGCGCCGCTTCGAGAAGAATCTGCTGCGCGAACTCGGGTACGCGCTGACGCTCGACCGGGACGCCGTGAGCGGCGCGCCGATCCGCCCGGAGGGCCGCTATGCCTATATCATCGAGCGCGGGCCGGTGGAGGCCGACGCCGGTGCGGCGGGAAACGGGGTAGAATTGACCGGGCGGACGCTGCTCGACTTGCAGACCGACGACTACACGAACGCCGAGACGCAACAACAGAGCAAGGCCCTCATGCGCATGCTGATCAACCACCACCTCGGCAGCCAGACCCTGCACACGCGCCTGCTGTTGCGCGACCTGCAGCAGTTCTGACCGCGACGCGCGCACCGGTCACACGGCTGCCATCATGACTCGGCTCAGCGTCAATCTCAACAAGGTCGCGCTGCTGCGCAATTCACGGACGCTGGGCATTCCGAGCGTTGTGCGCGCGGCGGAGATCGCGCTCGAGAACGGTGCTGACGGGATCACCGTGCATCCGCGTCCCGATGGCCGTCACATCCGTCCGGGGGATGTCGACGATCTTGCCGCGCTGCTCCGGCGTTATCCGCGGGCCGAATTCAACATCGAGGGCAATCCGTTCCACAGTGTGCTCGATCTGGTGCGACAGGCGCGCCCCCACCAATGCACGCTCGTGCCGGACGATCCCGCCGCGTTCACCTCCGACCAGGGCTGGGACTTGAAGCGCGACGGCGCCCGCCTTGCGCCGATCGTCTCGGCGCTCACGGCGCTGGGCATCCGGGTAAGCCTGTTCATGGATGCGGTGCCGGGCGCGATGGCGGCAGCGCGGGCGGCGGGTGCCGACCGCGTGGAGCTCTACACCGAACCGTACGCGCGCGCGTTCGCGACTCCCGAGGAAGCCGCGATGGTGGCGCGTTATGCGGACGCGGCGCGCGCGGCGCGCGCGGCCGGACTGGGGATCAACGCGGGGCACGATCTCAATCAGCAGAACCTGCCTCGTTTCCTGGCCGCCGTGCCGGAGGTTCTGGAAGTATCCATCGGCCATGCGCTCATTGCCGACGCACTGGAATCCGGGCTGGCCGCGACGGTGAGGGCGTATCTCTCGGCGGTGCGTCAGGGCACGGCCGACCAGCTTGCGGCGTGTAAAGCATGATCTACGGCATCGGCATCGATGTCATCGAGCCGCACCGCGTGGCGCGGCTGATCGACAAGTTCGGCGAGCGCTTCGCGCGACGGGTGCTGACGCCGCTCGAGTGGCCCGGCTTCGAGAAGACCGTGCGGCCGGTCTTGTTCATCGCCAACCGCTTCGCCGCCAAGGAGGCGTTCTCGAAGGCCATGGGCACGGGCTTCCGCTATCCGGTCACCCTGCAGTGCATCAGCGTGGTGCAGAACCGGGCGGGCAAGCCCAGTTTCGCGTTTCATCCCAGCCTCGACGAGATGGTGAGAAAACGGGGCATCGTCAGCCACCATCTCACGATCAGCGACGAGTCGAGCCTTGCCTGTGCCTGTGTCGTGCTCGAGGCATGAGCGAAGCGAAAACCCTCGCCCTCGGTCCGCTGATGCTCGATGTCGAGGGCACCGCGCTGTCGGCCGACGACCGCCAGCGGCTCCTCGACCCGCTGGTCGGCGGCGTCATCCTGTTCTCGCGCAACTACGATTCACCCGAACAGCTGTGCGAGCTCACCGCGGCCATCCACGGGCTGCGCAACCCGTCGCTGATCGTCGCCGTCGATCACGAAGGCGGCAGGGTGCAGCGGTTTCGCGACGGCTTCACCGCGATACCGCCGATGCGCGCCCTCGGAGAGCTGTGGGACAGTGCCGGGGCGCAGCGCGCCCAGGAGACCGCGCGCGAGGTGGGTTTCGTGCTGGCCGCCGAGTTGCGGGCGCACGGGGTCGATCTGAGCTTCGCGCCGGTGCTCGATGTCGATTTCGGCAACAGCAGCGTCATCGGCGACCGCGCGTTGCATTACGACCCGCAGGTGATCGGAACGCTCGCGGTGGCGCTGTTCCGCGGCATGCAGGCGGCAGGCATGAGCGCCGTGGGCAAGCATTTTCCCGGCCATGGCCACGTGCGCGCCGACTCCCATCACGCGGTTCCCGTGGATGAGCGCACGATCGAGGAAATCCGCGGCGCGGACCTGGTGCCGTTCCGGCGGTTGATCGCCGCAGATCG
>JBFKNN010000055.1:0-16742 GCA_041629335.1 Burkholderiales bacterium
GCGAGTAGAGAAGATGCAGAATGGCGTGCTCGATGCCGCCGATGTACTGGTCGACCGGCAGCCAGTAGTCGACGCGCGCATCGACCATCGCGCCCGCCTGGTCGGCGCACGCGTAGCGGATGTAGTACCACGACGAGTCGACGAAGGTGTCCATGGTGTCGGTCTCGCGCTTCGCCGGCTTGCCGCACTTCGGGCACTGGCAATCGACGAAATCGGGCCGCTTGGCGAGCGGGTTGCCGGTGCCGTCGGGCACGCAGTCCTCGGGCAGCACGACCGGCAGTTGATCATCCGGCACCGGCACGTCGCCGCAGGCCGGGCAGTGAATGATCGGGATCGGGCAGCCCCAGTAGCGCTGGCGCGAGATGCCCCAGTCGCGCAGCCGCCACAGCACCTGCTTCTCGCCCAGGCCCTTCGCCTTGAGATCCACGGCGATGGCATCCACCGCCTGCTCGTAGTCGAGGCCGTCGTACTTGCCGGAGTTGACACAGCGCCCGACCGTCTTGTCGGCGTACCACTCCTGCCAGCCGTCGGTCGAGAAGGTCTGCCCGGCGGCGCCGATCACCTGCTTGATCGGCAGCCGGTACTCCTTGGCGAAATAGAAGTCGCGCTCGTCGTGTCCGGGAACGCCCATCACCGCGCCCTCGCCGTAGCCCATCAGCACGTAGTTGCCGACCCAGACTTCGACTTTCTCGCCGGTGAGCGGATGCACGACGAAGATTCCCGTCGGCATGCCTTTCTTCTCCATCGTCGCAAGGTCGGCCTCCATCACGCTGCCGCGCTTGCATTCGTCGACGAAGGCCGAGAGCTTCGGGTTGTCTTTCGCGGCGCGCGCGGCAAGCGGGTGCTCGGCCGCCACCACGACGAAGGTCACGCCCATGATGGTGTCGGCGCGGGTGGTGAACACCCAGAGCCTCTCCTGCTTGCCGTCGAGCGCGTAGGGAAAGGCGAAGCGCACGCCGAAACTCTTGCCGAGCCAGTTCGCCTGCATGGTCTTCACGCGCTCGGGCCAGCCGGAAAGCCCGTCGAGCTCGGCGAGCAGCTCTTCGGCGTACTCGGTGATCGCCATGTAGTACATCGGGATCTCGCGTTTTTCCACCAGCGCGCCGGTGCGCCAGCCGCGCCCGTCGATGACCTGCTCGTTGGCGAGCACCGTCTGGTCGACCGGGTCCCAGTTGACCACCCCGCTCTTCTTGTAGACCAGACCTTTCTCCAGCATGCGCAGGAACAGCCACTGGTTCCAGCGGTAGTAGTCGGGGCGGCAGGTGGCAAGCTCGCGGCTCCAGTCGATCGCGAAGCCGAGCGACTTCAGCTGCTGCTTCATGTAGGCGATGTTGTCGTAGGTCCACTTGGCCGGCGGCACCCGGTTCGCCATCGCCGCGTTCTCGGCGGGCAGGCCGAATGCGTCCCAGCCCATCGGCTGCAGCACGTTGAAGCCCTTCATGCGGTGGTAACGGCTCAGGACGTCGCCTATGGTGTAGTTCCGCACGTGCCCCATGTGCAGCTTGCCCGAGGGATAGGGGAACATGCACAGGCAGTAGTACTTGGGCTTGCCGTGCGCTTCAACGGCGCGGAACGCGCCCGAGCTCTCCCACGCCTGCTGGGCGTCGCGCTCGATGGCGTGCGGGTTGTATTTCTGCTGCATGGCCGGATTCTGCGGAAAAGGGCAATTATAATCGCAAGCGGCGACGCGAGCCGGGCGCACGACGGTGTGTTTGCCGGCGCCGGAAGCTGTCGCGCCGGCGAGCGCGTGCTCTATAATCGGCTTGATCCTTCTTCCCTGGCCGCATGTCTCCCAGTTTTCTTTCCGGACTCAACGATCAGCAGCTCGAAGCCGTCACGCTGCCGCACCAGTCGGCCCTGATTCTCGCCGGCGCCGGCAGCGGCAAGACACGCGTGTTGACGACTCGCATCGCGTGGCTGATACAGACCGGCCAGGTGAGCCCGCAGGGCCTTATCGCGGTCACGTTCACCAACAAGGCGGCGAAGGAGATGCTCACCCGCATCTCCGCCATGCTGCCGATCAACACGCGTGGCATGTGGGTCGGAACCTTTCACGGCTTGTGCAACCGGATGCTGCGCGCCCACCATCGCGAGGCCGGGCTGCCGCAGCTGTTTCAGATCCTCGACACGCAGGACCAGCTCGCCCTGGTCAAGCGGCTGTTGAAGAGCCTGAACATCGACGAGGAGCGCTACCCGCCGCGCCAGGTCCAGTGGTTCATCGCGTCGAACAAGGAAGAGGGCCGGCGCGCCGGCCAGGTCGAGCCGTACGACGATTTCTCGCGCCGCATGCGCGATGTCTACGCCGCGTACGACCAGCAGTGCCAGAGAGAGGGCGTGGTCGACTTCGCCGAGCTCCTGCTGCGCGCCTACGAGCTCATCTCGCGCAACGAGCCGCTGCGCGCCCATTACCAGAGCCGCTTCCGCCACATTCTGGTCGACGAGTTTCAGGACACCAACCGCCTCCAGTACCAGTGGCTCAAGCTGCTCGCCGCCTCCGGGGGGAGCACGGAAAATGTCATGTTCGCGGTCGGCGACGACGACCAGAGCATCTATGCGTTCCGCGGCGCGTCGAGCGCCAACATGCAGGACTTGCAGCGCGACTTCGCGGTGGAGCGGGTGATCAAGCTCGAGCAGAACTACCGCTCGCACGGCAATATCCTCGACGCCGCCAACGCGCTGATCCACCACAACCGCAGGCGGCTCGGCAAGAATCTCTGGACTTCCGAGGGCAAGGGCGAGCCGCTGCGCGTCTACGAGGCGGCGAGCGACATGGAGGAGGCCGCCTACATCGTCGACGAGGTGAAGGCGCTCCATGCGGAGGGCGTCGCGCTCGCCCACATGGCGGTGCTCTACCGCTCGAATGCGCAGTCGCGGGTGCTGGAGCACGCGCTGTTCAACGCCGCGCTGCCGTACCGCGTCTACGGCGGGCTGCGCTTCTTCGAGCGCCAGGAAATCAAGCACGCGCTTGCCTACCTGCGGCTGCTGGCGAGCGACGAGGACGATGGCGCGTTCCTGCGCGTGGCGAACTTCCCGACGCGCGGCATCGGCGCGCGCAGCCTGGAGCAGCTGCAGGAGCTGGCGCGCGGACGCGGCGCGAGCCTGTGGGCGGCGGCGTGCGGCAACGAGCTCTCCGGCAAGGCGGGCGCGAGCGTTGCCGCGTTCGTGAAGTTGATCGACGCGATGCGCGATGCCACCCGCGGCCTGCCGTTGGCGGAAGCGATCGAGCACGTGATCGAGGCGAGCGGACTTGCCGCACACTACAGGGCCGAGCGCGAGGGTGCCGACCGGCTCGAGAACCTGGCCGAGCTGGTCAACGCCGCGGCGACCTTCGTGGCCGAGGCGGCGGTGCAGCCGGCGGGCGAGGATGCCGGCATCGACGAGCCGGACGAGCTGACGGCATTCCTTGCGCATGCGGCGCTCGAAGCCGGCGAGCATCAGGCGCAGGCGGGCGCCGACGCGCTGCAGCTGATGACCGCGCACGCGGCGAAAGGGCTGGAATTCCACTCCGTGTTCGTCAGCGGCCTGGAAGAGGGGCTGTTCCCGCACGAGAACAGCCTGACCGAGGCCGACGGCGTGGAGGAGGAGCGGCGTCTGATGTACGTCGCGCTGACCCGCGCGCGGCGGCGGCTGCATCTGTCGTTCGCGCAGAGCCGCATGCTGCACGGACAGGTGCGCTATGGGATTCCCTCGCGCTTCTTCCAGGAAATCCCGGAGGCCCTGATGCGGCGCGTGAACCGCGGTTACGCGTCACCGGTCAGCGGTCATTCTTTTCAATACCCCCTTGAGGGGTCCCGGTCACCCGGGCGGGGCGCGGCAGCGGCGCCGGCGCCGTTGGCGGCGGGCATTCCCGACCCGGCCAGCCCCTGGCGCGTCGGGCAGAGCGTAGTGCACCCGAAGTTCGGCGCCGGCGTGATCGTCAATGCCGAGGGGCGGGGAGTGGATGCCCGCGTTCAGGTCAATTTCCGCGGCGCGGGATTGAAGTGGCTGATGCTGGAATACGCCAAGCTCGCACCGGCGTGATGCCGGATGAGCCGCGCTCTGGTAATTTTCGCCAGCTTGGGTAATATTTCGGGTCCCGCGGCGCGTTTGACCGCGTCACGAGCCATCAACTTTGCACCGGAGGAACTTCCATGAGGAAACTGCTTGCTGCTCTGATTGCTTGCGGCATGCTCGCCGCTCACGTTCCGGCGTTCGCGGCCCAGGGCAAGGACGACGAGAAGAAGTCGGAAAAAGCCAAAGGCGACGAGAAGAAGGCCGAAAAGTCCCAAGAGGAAGAGAAGAAGAAGAGCACGAAGCGGAGAAAAGGCGGCTGCGGCTGATGCTACGCGCCGCCGGGCATTGCCCCTTGCGCACTGCCCCGCGGCGTCCGTTTTCTTAGCTTACCGCTTTCCCGTAGCGGTTCTCCACCGCGCGCACCAGCACGGCGGTTCCCGCCAGCGCCAGCACGAATGCTGCGACCAGCAGCCCGGCCGGCAGTCCGGTCAGCGTCGTCAGGGTCACTTCGCCCTGGCTGCTGTCCCGGATCCAGGTGTGGAAGCCGCTCATCGTTTCAGCGTAGGCGCCGATGCCGGCGACGATGCCCAGGATGAACACCATGCCGTCGATCCTGCCCGTGGCGCTCGCCGCGACCGCCGTCCCCGGGCAGTAACCGCCGACGATGAAGCCGGCACCGAACACCAGCCCGCCGACGAGCTGGGCGGTGTAGTGGGTCGGGACCAGGTAGATCTCACCGAGATCGAGCCAGCCCGCGGCCGCGAGCCCGTATACGCCGACCATCGCGGTGACGATCGCGGTGAACATAACTTTGACCACCGCCATGTCGGTAAGATAGAACACCGCGGTCAGCTTGCGGGCGCTGCCGAAGCCCGCCTGCTCCAGAAGAAAACCGAAGCCCACGCCGATCGCTGCGGCAGTGAGCAGCCAGTCCTGCAGGCTGAATTCGATGTACGCAGAAAGCGGGAACATTATTGCCACTCCTTTCTGAGCAGGGCGGCCAGCGCGTAGCCGGCCGCGAACACGGCCGCCATGAACACCAGGCTGCCGACGTTGAGCAGCGCGCCGCCGGTGAGCGCCTGGCCGCTGGTGCAGCCTTTGGCGATCTTTGCGCCGATGCCGACGAGCATCCCGCCGCCGAGCGCGGCCCACAAGCGGGTGCCCGACGAGATGCGCGGGCCCTTCTCGATCGTGAGCCCGGTGCGCCGGCCGAGCAGCCCCGAAATCGCGGCGCCGGCCAGAACGCCGATGCTCATGAACAGTATGGTGTTGGTCAGCGCCGTCCCGTCCTCGATGTAGTAGGCATAGACGGGATTGGCCGCAACGTGATCCGGCGATATGGTCTTGACGCCCTCCGTCAGCAGCGCGGAGAAGGCGCCGCTCGCGCCAAGGCCTTGACCGAGCGTGAGGAACGCCGAGAGCAGGACGAGGCCGAGCAGAAAGCCGACGAGATACGGGTTCCACAATGGACGGGGTCCGTTGCCGCCCGAGTTGCGTTCAATCACCGTTTGCTGAATGTTCATGGTGCCGCTCCGTTTCTTGCCGTTACGTCAGGTAATAGATGTTCGGCTTGGTGCCGGCTTCCGGCTTGAGCACGCGATGCTTGCGCGTCTTCAGCAGTTGCCGCACCTCGCTTTGCGGGTCGGCCAGGTCGCCGAACGTGATCGCGCGCGCAGGGCATACCGCGGCGCACGCCGGATCCTTGCCTTCCTTCACCCGGTGGTCGCAGAAGGTGCATTTGTCGGCGAACTTGTCCGGGTGCATGTAGCGCGCCTTGTACGGGCAGGCTTCGATGCAGAGCCCGCAGGCGATGCAAGTCTCGCGCGTCACCTTGACGATGCCGCCGCCGGCAATGTGGCTTGCTCCCGTCGGGCATACCGGCACGCACGGCGGGTTGTCGCAGTGGTTGCAGCGCTCCGAGCGAATTTCCATCGCCAGCCGGGGAAACGTGCCGGTGACCACCCAGGTCACCCAATTGCGGTGGTAGCCGTAGGGAACGTTGTTCTCGGTCTGGCAGGCGACCACGCAGTCCATGCACCCGACGCAGCGCCGGGTGTCGATTACCATCCCGTAGCGCGCCATCTCAAGCCTCCTTTACGAAAGCGACGAAATTGTCGTGGATGCTGGTCGCACCCATGATGGGATCGATCTGGTAGCGCGTAGTGAGCTGCGCCACGTTGGCGCCGCGGCCGTGCGCGTGCCGGCGCGCCGGGTTGGTGTGCCCGAAGCCCCACACCATGTAGACGCAGTCCGCGCGCAGCCGCTCGGTCGCCTTGACGCGCACGCGGCCGCTCACGATGCCATCCTGGTTCCTGAGCTTCACGTATTTCCCGTGCTCGATCCCGAGCGACTGCGCGATGCGCGTGTTGACCCAGACCTCGTTCTCGGGCATCAGCGCGGCGAGATAGGGATTCGACTGGGTGCGGCTGAACGTGTGCACCGGCGCGCGGCCCGTGATCAGGCGGAAGAATCCGTCCGGCGCCTCCTCGTGCCGGGTGTACTTCGGGACCGGATCGAACCCGGCCGCCTTCAGCTGGTCGGAGTAGAACTCGACCTTGCCCGAGGGCGTGCCGAACTCGAGCTGGTAGCCGTCCTCGACCGTGATGGCCGTCTTGGGTCCGAGCACCACGCCCTTTTTCTTCAGTTCCGCGTACGACAGGCCGGCCTTCTTGCAGCGTGCCGCGAGATACTCCTCGATGTCGCGCCACGGGAAGAAGCGTCCCGTTCCAAGCTTCTCCGAGAGCTGCTTCGCGATCCACCAGCCGGGTTTCTGATCGTGCGGCGACTTGACCACCGGCTGGCGCAGCGATACCCAGCCGCGCCGCCCGAACCCGGCGAACAGGTCGTCGTGCCGCTCCATGAAAACCGATTCGGGCAGCACCACATCGGCGTAGGCGGCGATGTCCGACGGCACCGTGTCGATGACCACCAGCAGATCCAGATTGTCGAGCGCGCGCAGCGTCTCCTGCTGGTTGGGGAACACGTGCAGCGGATCGGAGGCGTAGACGAACCAGCCCTTGACGGGATAGGGCTTGCCGCTCAGCGTCGCCTGGCGCAGCGACGTCGAGACGCCCTCGAACTCGTCGGCGAAGGGGTATCCGGTCTGCGGGCTGTCCACGCGCGGGCGCCCCGGTTTCGGAAAGTCGGGCTTGGGATAACCCGGCACGCGCATCGCGGTGGGCATGAAGATGCCGCCGCGCCGACCCCAGTTGCCCATCAGCGCGTTGAGCAGCGCGATGGCGCGGCTGCGCTGGGTGGCGTCCCCGTTCCATACCGAGCGGCGGCCGGGATGGATGATCGTGCGCGGCCGGTGGCTCGCGAATTCCCGCGCCGTCACTCGTATGGTCTCGGCGCTGATTCCGGTTTCGCGCTCGGCCCACTCCGGCGTGTTGTCCCTGATCTCGGCGGCGAACTCGTCGAACTTGTGGCCGTGTTTGGCAACGAATTCCCGATCGTAGAGGTTCTCGCTCACGATGACGTTGATCCACGCCAGCACCAGCGCGACATCGGTCGCCGGCTTTATCGGCAACCAGTGCTTGGCCTTGCTCGCAGCAACGGAGTAGCGCGGGTCAACCACGATCACGGGAATGCCGCGGGCTACCGCATCGGCGAATTCCTGCACGTGGGTGTTGTGCATGTTCTCGCCGAGGTGCGAGCCGATCAGCACCAGGCAATTGGTGTTGTCGAGGTCGAGCGGCTCGGGGGATCCGAGGCCCTCGCCGTAGGTGATGGTCCAGCCGACTTCGCGGGCACCCTTGCATTGCGCGAACGACGGCAGGACCTGGTTGATGCAGCCATAGCCGCGCAGCGCCTGCTTGATGAAGCTGCCGCCGAAGCCGTGCGAGATGAGCGCGATCGATTCCGGGCCGTGCTGCGCGGCGATCTTCTGCATGCGCTTCGCGACATGGCCGAGCGCCTCATCCCAGCTCACGGCCTGCCATTTATGCTTGCCGCGCTCGCCCACCCGCAGCAGCGGCTTGCGCAGCCGGTCGGGGTCGTACACCGCACCGGGCGCGGACGTGCCGCGCGGGCACAGCCGGCCGCGCGACAACGGATCGTCGGGGTTGCCCACGAATTTCCAGACGCGGCCGTCGCGCACGTGGGCAATGCCGCTGCACTTCCAGAAGCACATCTCGCAGAAGGTGGGCACGGTGGTAACCGGCCCGGGCGCTTGCCGGGCGGCCGCCACTGCGGCGGTAATCGCCGCGGGTGTCGCGCCGGCGCCGAAAGTCGCCGCCGAAATCTTGAGGAATTGCCGTCGCGTAAACCTGTTCATGGGGTTCCCCCTTGGATCCGGTTCTGAGGTCTACGCTTCTTATTAAACGCCCCGGGCGGTGGCGCAGGCTTGATGTAGATCAAGAATATAATTATTTACTGATATATTAACAACTTGTTTTTATTGAAGTTTAGTTTGTTTTGACGATCAGGCGCGGGCCGCCTTAGAACGGCGGCGGGATATCTGCGTGGCGCCACGCGTTGCTGGCCGCTGCGGCCACTTGGTCCGCCGAGACGCTATCGCCCTGCAACCGCACGCTGCGGGCGAGACCGAAGAGCCCCCAACCGTTGGCCGGATTGCGGCGCAGGTCTTCCCGGAACACGCGCTCGGCCTCGTGCCCGCGCGCCGCGGCAAGCAATGCCCCGCCGAGCGCGTGGCGCGCCGGGCCGAGCCAAGGTGGGGGTTCCTCGTCCTCGAGCTGGCTTTCGAGCCGGACCGCTGCCTCGAGGCTCGCCACCGCGGCGTCGAAGTTCCGCTGTGCGAGTTCGATCGTGCCGCGCAGCGTTGCGCTGGCGATGTCGATCAACGCCGCGAGCGTATCGATGCCCTTGAGCGATTGCGTCTCGAGCACCGGCTCGGCCCGAACGCGCGCCAGCGCCTGCAGCCGTCGTGTTGCCGCGGCGGTGTCGCCCGACGCTGCCTCCGCCATCCCCCGCGCGAACAGCCAGATGCCGCGCACGAACGACGGGCCATGCGGCTCGCTGCTTGCCAATATCTCGCTCCAGCGCTGAAACCGGACCTGCGCGAGCAAGGGGAGCGCGAGGTAGTAGTGGTTCGAGCCATCGGCGCCGAAGGGCTCGCCCGGCCGCGCGGCGATCGCGGCCAGATGCGCGGCCGCGGCAAATGCGATTTCGCTCCGTCCCTCCATCGCCGCTGCAGCCCAGAGGAAGTGATGGTGATGCGCGTGGTGCGACAGCGGCTCGAAGCCCTGTTCCCGCAACTGGTGCGAGAGGCGCAAGTCGGCCTCGATTGCCGCCTGGTTCACCCGCGTTGCGTCGTGATAGCGCCCGATTCGCATGTAGATATGCGCGGGCATGTGCACCAGGTGAGCGGCGCCCGGCAGCAGCCGCTCGAGCCTCGAAGCGGCGCCGAGCGCTCGTTCGGGATAGGGCGAAGCTTCGAGCAGGTGAACGTAGAAGTGATTGGCCGCGGGGTGCCGCCTGTCGCGTGCCAGGATACGTTCCAGGATCCGTTCGGCCGCCGGGGTCGCGGCGCGCGGGGTGCCAGCCTTGTCCCACCAGTCCCAGGGCGCGAGCATCATCATCGCCTCGGCATGAAGCGCTAGCGCGTCCGGATCGTCAGGATAGGCTCGCGCGACGGCGCCCATGGCCTCGGCGTACTGCCGATCCCATTGTTCGTGCGGCTCGGCGGCGCCGTTCGATCGCGCGGGCCCGCACAAGGCACGCTTCCCGCGCTGTTCACCGGAAATGGCCGCGGCCGCCGCAAGACCGTAACGCAGCGACAGGGCACCGATGTATGCGCGCTCCCGAGCGCTGGCGTTGGCCGACAACGCTTGCGCGCGCGCCGCATGGCGCGCCGCCGTTGCGGAGGCGGCGAAGGGATTGTTGATGTTGCGTCCCGATGCATAGGCGATTCCCCACTCGCACATCGCGCACGCCGGATCGAGGCGCGCCGCCTCCCTGAACGACCGGGCTGCCTCGGGATAGTCGAACGCCCATGCCAGCAGCAGTCCCTGGTCGAAGAGCCGCTGCGTCATCGGCACCGAGGTGGTGATCGGGTGGCGGTGGGAACCGAGTCCCCTGATGAGCGGTGCGCGCAACGCCACCGGCTCGGTGCGCGACGCGGCCGGAGGATGGTCGGGACTGCACCCTGAACCGATGGCTGTTGCGGCGAGCGCGGCCAGTGTCGCCGTCAGGTGTCTCGAGACGTCAATGCGGGGCGGCCGGACAGTCCAGGAACCGGGCATGATGAGATGCGTCGGCGCTCGTCGCCGCGGGGCCGTCGCGGCCAGCCTCGGCCGACGGCGGGCGGTCTAACGGAGCAGCGGGTTGCCGCCGGCCGCGGCTGATGGCGTCGCCGGCGCCGAAAAAATGTCCTTGTAGCTTGCGTAGACGGAGCAGATCAGCACCGGTAGCAGCACGATCAGCCCGAGCAACAGCGGAATCGAGGCGATGAACCACAGCACGAGGATCGCGAGCCCGTAGACCAGGAACGGCAGCCAGTTCACGAGGCACGCGTTGAAGGACGCCTTCATGGCGTCGACCGGCTTCAGGTTCTCGAATACCACCAGCAGCGGCGCGAACCAGATCAGCATGAGCAGCGGGACGTAAATCGCGAGGCCGATCGTGAGCGCGAGCGCCATGCTGCGCAGCGCGCCCGCCATCATCTGCAGGTCTCCGGGGGATTTCTGCATTACCGTCGGCAGCATCGAGCCGCCAGCCGTGACAAAGACGATTCCGACCACGATGATGGTGCCGACAAGGTAGACGCCGCCGATGGTGACCAGCGATGCGGCGTTCACCTGGAATCCCGCGAACAGGTGCGCGAGCTCGAGCTCCTCACCTTTGTCGACCGCGCGGCAGCCGAGCATCAGTCCGGCGAACAGCACCGGCGAGAGCAGGTTGAAGAGCAGGGGCCCCAGCACCGGGAGCATGAACGACACCAGCCAGATGATCACCAGCACGATGGTGAGCGCGATCCAGAGCAGCGGGGTCTTCCGAAACACCTGGAACCCGCCGACGATCCACTGCCAGCCGTTGCCGGCCTCCACCACCCGTGCCTTCATCTTATTGTTCCCCTGTTTGTCCGTCGCCGGTCGGCGCCTGCCCGCCGCCTACATTATATAAGAGCGCCTGACAGAATGAAGCGTGCTGTCGCCCTTGCGGTGCATGGACCGGGCTCACGTCGTGAGCGGGGGCAGGTCATGCTCGTTCTCGATGTGGCTGGCGAGGATGCGGCGGAAGTGGTTCGGGTCCTTGGCATGGGTGAGCTCGCCCGGGCGCGGCAGGTGGAAATCGTAGAGCCGCGATACCCAGAAGCGCAGGGCCGCGGCGCGCAGCATCACCGGCCACGCCCCGCGCTCGATCGCGCTGAAGGCGCGCACGCCGCGATAAGCGTCGAGCAGAGCTGCCGTGCGGGCCGGGTCCAATGCGCCATCGGCGCGTACGCACCAGTCGTTCACCGTGATCGCCACGTCGTAGAGCAGCGCCTCGGTGCAAGCGAAGTAGAAGTCGATCACGCCGGCCACCCGGCCACCGTCAAAGAGCACGTTGTCCCGGAAGAGGTCGGCGTGAATTGCACCGCGCGCCAGATCGGCGTGGCGGTAAAGCGACTGGAAGCGCACCTCCTCGCGCAGCAGCTCGACGTCGTCCGCGGCCATGAACGGCACGATCTCCGGCATCACCGCCTTCCACCATTTCGGGCCGCGCGGGTTGTCCATGCGGTCCGGGTAATCCTGGCCGGCCAGATGAATCCCGGCCAGCATCGCGCCGACCTTGGCGCAATGCGCAGGCGAAGGCTGGGTGAGATCGCGTCCGGGGAGAAAGCTCACCAGCGCGGCCGGCTTGCCGTTCAGCTCGCCGAGCAGGTGGCCGGCGCGACTCGCGACCGGTTTCGGGCTGGGAATGCCGCGCTCGGCCAGATGCGCCATCAGGTTGAGGTAGAAGGGCAGCTCGCGCGGCTTCAGCTTCTCGAACAGCGTGAGAACATAGCGTCCCTTGCCGGTGGTCACGAAGTAATTGGTGTTTTCGATCCCGGCGGAGATGCCCTTGAGCCCCTTCAACATGCCGACGTCGTACTGCTCGAGCCAGACGCCGAGTTCCTCGGGTGTGACGGTGGTGAAGACGGACATTACGAGCCGTAACCGGTAAGCGGCAAGCGGCGAGCCGGCGCTGGATGGCGTCCCGAGGTTTTCGCTCCCGGCGTGCCGCTCACTGGTCGGCTACCTCAGAACTCCTTGATGACCCACATCGGCGGCCGCGTGCCGGTGTCGAAGCTGTCCTGCCGGGTAAAGCGCCCGTCGCCGCGCTCGTCGATGAGATAGTACGGCCTGCCGTGCGGCGGGGTGACCTTGATCATGTAGAGCTTGCCGCCGATGCGGAATTCCTCGACGGTGTCGGTGCCGCGCTTGAGGATCGTCACCTGCGGCTCGAACGCGGGATCGAGCTCGTAGCCCGGCGGCGGCGGGGGTGGCGGCGGCAGGGCTTCCGGCTTGGGCTGGTTCTGTGCGGCAACCGGCAGCGCCACGGCGAGCAGGAGGGCGATCAGGGATTTGCGCATGGCCGGTATTATGGGCTTTCCCTGTGTTTTTTTGAAGTTTGCGCGCGGCGGGCACGCCCATGCCGTCGCGGGCGAGCGTGTCCGCCGGCGGCGCCGTTATAAGTTGAGAAGGATCTCGCGCTCGGCGGCGGACGGCTGGAAGCCGCGCTTCTCGTAGTGACTGAAGATCGTGTCGACCACGGCTTTGGGATCGTCGGTCACCGTGATGAGATCCAGGTCCTGCGCGTCGATCATCGTTTCGGACACCAGCACCTGCCGGAACCAGTCGATCAGCCCGCGCCAGTAGGGCGCGTGCACCAGGATGATCGGCATCTTGCGCGTCTTGCGCGTCTGCACCAGTGTCAGCGCCTCGAACAGCTCATCCAGGGTGCCGAATCCGCCGGGCATGACGACGTAGGCGACCGCGAACTTGACGAACATCACCTTGCGCGCGAAGAAATGGCGGAAGGTCTGGCTCACATCCTGGTATGGATTTGCGCGCTGCTCGTGAGGCAGCTGGATGTTGAGCCCGACGCTGGGGCTGCGACCGGCGAAAGCGCCCTTGTTCGCGGCTTCCATGATGCCGGGGCCGCCTCCCGAGATCACGCTGAACCCGGCGTCGGACAGCTCGCGCGCGATGCGCTCGGCGAGCGTGTAGTACGGATGGTCCGGGCGCACGCGCGAGCCGCCGAAGATGCTCACGGCGGGACGGATCGCGTTCAGCCGCTCCGTCGCCTCGACGAATTCTGACATAATGCCGAACACGCGCCAGGACTCGCGCGCCGACCACGTTTTCTCTTCGAGATCGGAAGACAGCGGATGGGGAAGCTTGGCGTGAAGGCTCATGATCGAATCCTTTGTTGAAGCGTCAGGGGTGAGGTGTGCGGTGCCACGGCTCCGGTTGAGCGCGATCGCGCTCCGCCCCTTGCGGCGCGCGCTGCACGAATCTCCGAGATGAAAACGCTGCTTCTCGTCGACGCCTCGTCGTACTTGTATCGCGCGTTTCACGCGCTGCCCGACCTGCGCAACAAGAAGGACGAGCCCACGGGCGCCGTCTACGGCGTGCTCAACATGCTGCGCCGGCTGCACCGCGAGACGCGCGCCGATTATAGCGCCTGCGTATTCGACGCAAAAGGCAAGACCTTCCGCGAGGATGCGTACGCCGAGTACAAGGCGAATCGCCCGCCCATGCCCGACGATCTTGCGGCGCAAATCCCGCCGCTGCACGAGACCATCGAGGCAATGGGCTGGCCGCTGCTGATCGTGGAGGGGGTCGAGGCCGATGACGTGATCGGGACGCTCGCCCGGCAGGCGGAAGCGCAGGGCATGCGCGTGGTGATCTCCACCGGCGACAAGGACATCGCCCAGCTCGTCACGCCGCACGTCACGCTGGTCAATACCATGTCCAACGAGACACTGGACGAGGCCGCTGTCGAAAGCAAGTTCGGCGTGAAGCCCGAGCGTATGGTCGACTACCTGGCGCTGATCGGCGATACCGTCGACAACGTGCCCGGCGTGGCCAAGGTCGGACCGAAGACCGCGGTGAAGTGGCTTGCGCAGTACGGCACGCTCGACAACGTGATAGAGCATGCCGGCGACATCGGTGGCGTGGTCGGCGAGAACCTGCGCAAGACGCTTGGCTGGCTGCCCAAGGCGCGCGAGCTGCTGACGATCAAATGCGACGTCGAGCTGCCGGTCAAGCCCGGAGATCTCGCGGTACGCAACCCGGACCAGGAAAAGCTGGCCAACCTTTTCGACCGCTTCGATTTCAAGTCGTGGCGCCGCGAGCTGGAGCAAGGGGCGCGGGGCCGGGCGGCTGCTTCGGAGAACAGCGAGGCGCCGGCGGAGCCGCGTGCCTCGCCGCTTGTGCCCCAGGCCCCGCGCAGTTACGAGACCGTGCTCACCGAAGAGCAGCTCGAAGCGTGGCTGAAGAAGATCGAGACTGCGGAGCTGACGGCGCTCGACACGGAAACGACAAGCCTCGACCCGATGCGCGCGCGGCTGGTCGGTCTCTCGTTCTCGGTCGAGCGTGGCGCCGCGGCATACATCCCGGTTGCGCACCGCTACGCCGGCGCCCCGGCGCAGCTGGCGCTCGACCAGGTGCTTGCGAAGCTGAAGCCGTGGCTCGAGAACCCCGCGCGGCCCAAGCTCGGCCAGCACTTGAAGTACGACATGCACGTGCTCGCCAACCACGGCATCAGGCTCGCCGGGGCGGCGCATGACACGCTGCTCGAGTCCTATGTGCTGGAGAGCCATCGTTCGCACGACATGGACAGCCTCGCCGAGCGGCACTTGTCCGTGAAGACGATCACCTATGACGAGGTGACGGGGAAGGGCGCGAGCCGCATCGGATTCGACGAGGTCGCGGTGGAGCGCGCGACGGAATACGCAGCCGAGGACGCGGACGTGACCTTGCAGTTACACGAGGCGCTGTATCCGCAGATCGGGGCGGACGAGAAGCTCCTGCGCATCTATCGCGACCTGGAGATGCCGGTGATGCGGGTGCTGCAGGTGATGGAGCGCAGCGGCGTGCTGCTCGACATCAAGCTGCTTGCCCGCCTGTCTGGCGAGTTCGGCGCCAAGATGATCGAGTCGGAGCGCAAGGCGCACGAGCAGGCCGGGCAGCCGTTCAACCTCAATTCGCCGAAGCAGATCCAGGAGATTCTGTTCGAGAAGCAGGGCCTGAAGCCGGTGAAGAAGACGCCGTCGGGCGCGCCGTCCACCGACGAGGACTCGCTCGCGCAGCTCGCGCTCGATCACCCGCTGCCCAGGCTGATCCTGGACTACCGCGCTCTGGCGAAGCTGAAGTCGACCTACACCGACAAGCTGCCGGAAATGATCAATCCCGACACCGGGCGCGTGCACACCAATTACGCGCAGGCGGTTGCGGTGACCGGGCGGCTCGCGAGCAACGATCCCAACCTGCAGAACATCCCGATCCGCACCGCCGAGGGCCGGCGCATCCGCGAGGCGTTCATCGCCGACCAAGGCTGTCACATCGTGTCGGCCGACTACTCGCAGATCGAGCTGCGCATCATGGCGCACATATCGCAGGACGCAAGCCTTCTCAAGGCATTTGCCGCGGGCGAGGATATCCACCGCGCTACTGCGGCCGAGATCTTCGGCGTCGAGCTGCACGCTGTGGACCCCGAGCAGCGGCGCTACGCCAAGGTCATCAATTTCGGCTTGATCTACGGTATGTCGGCGTTTGGCCTCGCGCGGCAACTCGAGATCGAGCGCGCCGCAGCGAGCCAGTACATGGACCGCTATTTCACGCGTTACCCGGGCGTGAAGCGCTACATGGATGAGACGCGCGCGCGCGCGCAGGACGTCGGCTACGTCGAGACGGTCTTCGGGCGCCGGCTGTGGCTTCCCGAGATCCGCAGCGGAAACGCGGCGCGCCGCCAGGCAGCCGAGCGCGCGGCGATCAACGCGCCGATGCAGGGAACCGCGGCCGACCTGATCAAGATGGCGATGATCGCCGTGCAGGCATGGATCGAGAAGGAAAAGCCCGCGACCCGGCTCATCATGCAGGTGCACGACGAGCTGGTGCTGGAAGTGCCTGACGCCGAGCTCGAGGCGGTGAAGCAGGCGCTGCCCCGGCTCATGACCGGGGTGGCCCAGTTGTCAGTGCCGCTCACCGTCGACCTCGGCGTGGGGCCGAACTGGGACAAGGCGCACTAGAATCTGTGGTTCGTGGTTCGTCATTCGTGGAGCGCCGGGCCCCAAGCTGGAAGTGCTGAGCTTCAGCCTGTCAGGCGGGTCCGAATCCCGATGTCTGGAAACGACCCAAACTACTTACTTGCGCCGTAGGACACGCGGACCTTCCTGGGCTGCCTTCATAAGAGTGCCAGTCGCGCTCGGGACAATACTCCTGGAAACCCCCACTTCCTTGCCGCGTTGACCCCGCCGCAAACGCGCGCGTAGGATGGGTCATTCCGAGCCTCAGGAGCCTGACAATGTGGAGGTTCCAGGCGTGACGAGCGAATATCCCGCCGATATAAAACCGATCCTCGACGCGATCGCGGATCACGCGGCAGTCGTGTGCGAATCGCAGGACGCGCGGATATTTCTTGTCGATGGGAACAGTCTGTGGTGCGTCGCGGGATCCGGTGAAGCGCTGTTCCCAAGAGACCCGATCCAGCCACTGACGAGGGCCCTGGTTGAGGGCCGTGCGGTCCTCGATCGGACGGTGGTGCATATTGAGGACATGGCTACTGATCCGGAACGGGAATTTCCGGAAAGCCACAAATAC